>CAMBFA010000129.1 GCA_945865325.1 Candidatus Kuenenia stuttgartensis | reverse complement strand
GCTGGGTTCCTCCCTGCCGAATCCGGCCGGGACTACGACTTTCTCCTCGATCTCAGGGAAACGGCTGATTACGGCGGCATCACCGAAGCGTCCCCAGCCAGTGCCGCTCGGGCGATCGAGAAGGCGTCGGCCATCCTGAAGTCGATTCGACCCCTCCTCTCCGATTTGGATGGCGAGAAGGACCGCGAGGTCGGCCCCTGACCTGATTCTCAGGCGGGCGGGGGTGTCGGCGGCCGCCGCGGGCGGGTATTTTCATGGTTCGGGGTGGGGGGCTCGTTCGAGCCGACCGCCGCGCCCGGCCTTTCCGCGCCGATCCACGATACCGCCCCGGAGCCGTCGATGACCTTCCGCCCCCTCCGCAGCCTTGCTGCCCCGCTTCTGGTTCTCCCGGTTTTCATGGCGATCGTCGCCGCAGGCCAGTCGTCGACTCCCGCCCACGCGGGTGTCCCTGCCGGTGGGGCCATGGTGCAGGCGGCCAATGCCTGGCTTGCCACCCTCGCCCCCGAACAGAAGGCCCGCGTTCTCAAGCCCTACGAGGATGCCGGCCGGGTGGGCTGGCACTTCATTCCCAAGTTTGAGCGGAAGGGGCTTCCGCTCCGCGAGATGGTCCCTTCGCAGCAGCAGGGGGCGCTGGATCTCCTCCGCGCCGCCGTCTCCCAGGCCGGCTACGACAAGTCGCGGTCGATCATGCAGCTCGACGAGATGCTCCGCCTCCAGGAAGGCTCCAAAGCCAAGAACATCCGCGATGCCGATCGCTACTTTTTCACGATCTTCGGCACCCCGGCCGAGAAGGGAACCTGGGGGCTGTCTGTCGAAGGGCACCACCTCTCGCTCAACTTCGTCGTCCGCGATGGCCAAGTCGTCGACAGCACGCCGCAGTTCTTCGGCGCCAATCCGGCCGAGGTCCGCGCCCGCTTTGCCGGTCTCCCCGAGCCCGGCTTCCGCGTCCTTGGCATGGAGGAACAGCTCGGCTTCGATCTCGTCCGCTCCCTCGATGCCACGCAAAAGGCGAAGGGGATCATCGCCCCCGAGTGCCCCAAGGACATCCGCGCCGCCGGCGAGACGCAGTCGCCGAAGGAAGCGGCCAAGGGGATCCCCGCCGCGGAGCTCAAGCCCGAACAGCAGGCCCTCCTGCGGCGGATCATCGAGACGTACTCCAGCGCGATGGCCGACGAGGTTGCCAAGGAACGGCTGATGCTGATCGAGAAAGCCGACGGCGGCTGGAACGCGATCCACTTCGCCTGGGCCGGCGCCACCGAGCCGGGCATCGGCCATTACTACCTCGTCGAAGGCCCGTCGTTCGTGATCGAGTTTTGCAACGTCCAGCCCGACGCCGAGGGAAATCCCGCCAACCATATCCACTGCGTGTGGCGCGACCGGACCGGCGATTTCGATGTGCCGGCAAACCCCTGACCGCGAGGCAGGGCGTTCCCCTACGGCAGCGCCGCCGGGGGTGTCGCAGAAGCGCGGCCTGACGGTACGATGATGCCCGGAAGGGGGGAAGTCCCCCTCCTGGTGTCGTGCCCCTCCAATCGTGAGGCTTGTCATGCGTCTGGTCGCTGCGATCGCCGTCGTCTTCTTGGCCGTCATCTCGGCGCCCTCGGCTTTCGCTCAGGTGCCGGCGGTCGTCCGGGGGGGGCGACCCAGGGCCCATGTCGTCGACGAAACCGGCACGCTCTCCGCGGCCGATCGGACGAAGCTCGAACGGCTTAGCCAGTCGATCCGTGAGACGACGAAGGCCGACATGATGGTCGTCATCATCCCGACCACGGCCGGTGAGCCCCAGCGCCGTTTCGCGACCGCTCTCTTCAACCACTGGCGACTCGGCAACGGGGCCCGAAACGACGGCATCCTTCTCTTCGTCGCCCTCGCCGACCGGAAGAGCGAGATCATTCTCGGCGACGGCCTCGATTCCCCCGGCCAGCGCTCGGCCAGCCAGCGGATCATGGATCAGGTGATGATGCCCCACTTCCGTGCCGGTCGCCCCGGCCGGGCGATCTTCGATGGAGCCACGGCCTGCGTCACGGACATCGTCGGTGTCTCGGCGGAGCAGCCCGACGTCGTCGCCACGCCGCCGCGGCCGGCCACGACAGCCGGGGTGATCGTCGAGCGGACACCGGCGCCGATCCCCGAGCCGCTCGCGGAGCAACCGGAGCTGGGGGGGCCGTTCGCGTCGCGCTCCGACTCCCTCCCTGTTCCGGAGCCGATCCCACCGGCCCAGCCGTGGACACCCCCGCCCGGCTTCCAGCGACAGCCGGAGACAACCTCCGATCCGATGGGGATGATGGTGCTCCTCGGCGGGGGCGCTGCCGCCGGCGCTGGCGGCATCGCAGCGTTCCGGTCGCTCTCCCGCTACCGGCGCCGCAAGTGTTCCAAGTGCGGGACGGGGATGACGCTTCTGAACGAAGGGGCTGACGATGCCAGCCTCGCTCCCACGGAACGACTCGAGGAGCAGCTCGGCAGCGTCGACTACGACATCTGGACCTGCCCCACCTGCCCGTATGTCGAGAAGTCGCGATACGGTGCGTTCTTCACGAGCTACGCGACATGTCCGCGTTGCCAGGCTGTCACGAAGTCGCAGACGATCTCCCGCCTCCAGGCCCCCACCACCTTCAGCACGGGCCTTGAACGCGTCAACGAACGCTGTCAGGCGTGCGGTTGGGAGAAGGCCTTCGAGCGTGTCATCCCCCAGCTTCCCGACCAATCGAGATCGTCGCACTCGCACGCATCCCCAAGCTCGATGTCCAGCTCGATGTCGAGATCGAGCTCCAGCTCGAGTTCCGGCTCGAGCTCCGGCGGCCACTCCTCCGGCGGCGGTGCCAGCGGTTCCTGGTGATCTTGAGCTTCCTGCGGTGTGCGCGCCGCAGCGTATCGGCCTCGTTGCGGCCGACGGCGGAGGGGGGCCGTCTTTGATCGGGGGCCGGCGCCTCGCCGGCGGTCCGGAACAGCCCCCCACGCTGGTACATTGGCGGCGACGTGGCCGCGGATCGACCGTGGCTCGACCGTGGCTCAAAAACGACTCTCCGGAGACTCTCTCGCATGACGCCGCTTTGCAGGAGTCTGGTTGTCGTCACCACGGTGCTGATGGCCGTCGCGTCTGGCCAGGCTGCTGAGTTCCACGTCGAATCCGGCGTGGTCACCGTCCCCGATGGCTACACCATCGAAGTCGCCGCGGCGGCGCCGCTCGTCGAGCGCCCCGTCACGATCGATTTCGACGAGCGTGGCCGGCTCTACGTCACCGAATCCAGCGGCACGAACATCCCCGTCGCCGAACAGGTGAAGAACCCCACCCATCGGGTCTTCCGCTTGGAGGACAGCGATGGCGACGGCAGGTTCGACCGCCGCACGGTCTACGCCGAGGGGCTGATGATGCCGGAAGGGTCGCTGTGGTACCGCGGCTCGCTCTATGTCACCGCGCCGCCGGAGATTTGGAAGTTCACCGATGCCGACGACGATGGCGTCGCCGAATCGCGCGAGGTGTGGTTTGACGCCCAGACCCTCACCGGCTGTGCCAATGACCTCCACGGCCCCTACCTCGGCCGCGATGGCCGGATCTATTGGTGCAAGGGGGCCTTTGCCGAGCAAAGCTACGACCTCCCCGGCCGCCCCGGCTGGACGACCCGCGCCAGCCACATCTTCCGCGCCCGCGACGATACGAACGAGCTCGAGCCGGTGCTGACCGGTGGCATGGACAACCCCGTCGACGTTGTCTTCACGCCGGAAGGGGAGCGGATCATGTCGTGCACGTTTCTTGTCCATCCCGGCGGCGGTGAGCGTGACGGGCTGATTCATGCCCTCTACGGCGGCGTCTACGGGAAGGACCATGGCGTTCTCGATGGCCATGCCCGCACCGGCCCGCTGCTGCCGGCGCTTGCCCATCTCGGCCCCGCTGCTCCCTGCGGCCTTCACCGCCATTCCGGCGTCGGTCACGGCGAGGCGCTGACCGGCAACCTGTTCACGACGTCCTTCAACCTGCGGACGGTGTTCCGCACCGAGCTCTCTCCGGCCGGGGCCACGTTCACCCCTGAGACGAATCCCTTCCTCCAAGCCGACTGGGTCGATTTTCACCCCACGGATGTGATTGAAGACGCCGACGGCTCGCTCCTCGTCGTCGACACCGGCGGCTGGTACAAGCTCTGCTGCCCGACCTCACAGCTCGAGAAGCCGGCGGTCCTCGGCGCGATCTATCGGGTTCGGCGCGAGGGGACGACGCCGATTGCCGATCCGCGTGGCATCGCTCTCGATTGGCAGGGGATGTCCCTCGCCGGCCTCGCTGCGCTGCTGGCCGACCCGCGCCCCGCCGTCGTCGCCCGGGCCACCGATGCCCTCGCCCGGATCGGTGCTGCCGCGGTCCCGGCTGTGGATGGCGTGCTCGCTCGATCGGCGAGCCCCGCCGTCCGTCAGCAGGCGCTCTGGACACTCACCCGGATCGACAGCGACGAAGCCCGCCGGGCCGCTCGCGCCGGCCTCGGCGATACCGACGCCGACGTCCGCCAGACGGCCTGCCATGTCGTCGGCCTCCACCGCGACGCCGCGGCACTCGAGCCGTTGGGAAAACTTGTCGTCCACGACGCGGCGCCAGTGGCCCGGGCCGCCGCCGAGGCCCTCGGCCGCCTTGGCCTCTCGGAGGCATGTGCCCCGCTCCTGGCCGCGGCCGGGCGGGCGGACCGGGCCGACGATCGGGCCCTCGACCACTCGATCACCTACGCGCTGATCGAGACGGCCGCGCCCGCTTCACTCCGCACGGCGCTCGCGGCGGGCACGGCGGAGGCGAAGCGCGCGGCGCTTGTGGCGCTCGATCAGATGGCCGATCGGTTGTCAGGGCCGGCGCTGTCGCCGATGGACGTCATTCCGCTGTGCGCTGACGAAGACGCGAGCGTCCGCGATGCGGCCTGGTGGGTCGCGGGCCGTCATCCCGACTGGTCCGCAGCCCTCGCCGACAAGGTGCCGGCGCTGCTCCGGCAGATGACGACGGCGGTCGAAAAAGACCGGGGGACGATCGCGGCGCTGCTCGCGCCGCTGGCCGCCAATCAGGCCGTCGCCGGTGCCGTCGCCGCCGCGATCGATGACGACGAGAAGGCGATCCGTGCCGCGGCCCTCGAGGCGATGCGTGCGGCCCATCCGACGGCCACGCCGCCGTCGTGGGTCGGCGTCCTCGCCCATCTGGCGGCGAGCCCCTCCGAGCGCGATTCCGCTGCTGCCGCCGAGTCTGGGGAGGCGATCGCCGTCCTCGCCGGGCTACCACTTTCGAAAGTGGAGCAGGCCGTTTTTCGCCCGTTGGCACTCGAGATCGAGGCGGCCGGGACACTCGCGCCGCGGGCGATCCTTCAGGCCCTCGGTCTCCTCGGGGAGGCGACGGGGGAGTTGCCCGACGTTGTTGTCGGTCGCTTGCTCCTCATCACCACACTCGGCGAATCGCCCGTCGACCGGAATGCCGCCGCCACGATCCTCGCATCGGCCACGCTCCCGGAGCGGGCTCGGCTCCGTGTCGGCGACGCGTTCGCGAAGCTCGGCGCTCAGGAAGCGACGCTCCTCCTTCCGGGGCTCGTGAAGGAAGGGGGAGAGCCGCTTGTCAGGGCGGTCGAGGGGCTCAGCCAGAGTGAGGCATCCGGCTTCGTGCGCCGCGATCTCCTCGAGGCGGCGGTGCAGGGCCTCCCTGAGGAATCGGCCGCACTCGGTGCCGACTTGCTTGCCAAGACCGACGCGCTGGTCGCCTCCGAGCGCGCGGCCTTTGAGAAGCTCCTCGCGAGCTTGCCGGAAGGGGATCCCGTCCGCGGCCACGCCGTTTTCGCCGGGAAGACCGGCTCCTGCACCTCCTGCCATGCGATGGCCTATGTCGGAGGCCGTATCGGCCCCGATCTCTCCCACATCGGCGCCATCCGTACGCCGCGCGATCTCCTCGAGGCGATCGTGCGGCCGAGCGCGAGCTTTGTCCGCAGCTACGAGCCGGCGATCGTCGTCACCGACGACGGCCGGTCGTTCCAGGGGGTGGTCCGCGAGGAGGCCGGCGGGGCACTCGCCGTGCAGACCAGCGCCACCGTCGTCGAGCGGGTGCCGCGCGAGATCGTCGAATCGATCGAGCCGGGGCGGACGTCGATCATGCCGCAGGGGTACGACAAACTTCTCTCGGCGCAGGACCTCGCCGATCTCGTCGCCTTCCTCCATCGGGCGAAGTGAACAGTCTGGGGGGGCGTCCGCGCGGTGGTCGTCTTTCGTTCTCTCCATTCTCAGTGGATCGCCCAAGGTGAGGCGTGAAGCGGAAGCTGTTTCTTGGGTATCATGAAACCATGCGATCGAGCCAACTGATTCCGCCGCCGGAACTCGCCCCGCCGAGCATCTCGGGGCTCGCGTCCGAGGATCGGATGCGGTTGTGGGCGCGGATGGTCGACGAAGGGGACGAGTTCCTCCTGGCAGGATTTCGGGAGCAGTGTGGCTCTGATGCTGCGGCACAGCAGGCATTCCTGACCTGGCTCGATCGTCGCGATGTCGAGGGGACGGCGGCCAAGATCCGGATGTTGAAGGGCAGATCACCGAGACCCTCCGATGGCCAGTGAGGGAGTGTTGGCAACGCTCCAGGCTGGCTGGCAGGCTCTCGGAACCTGCGGAGCGGAGCGTGCCGTCATCGGCGGGCTGGCACTCTCTGCCTGGAACCATGCCCGCTCCACGCGAGATGCCGACGTCCTCATCGCGATCGATCGCGGTCGAATTGACGCGTTGGCGTGAGCTCGGACTCGTCGCCGACTATGAGCGCATCCGGCAGGACGCATTCCCGGGGGAGGCGGATTTCCCAGTTGTCCGTTGATCCTGTGGATTTCCAGCCAATCGATGTTCCGAAGGCCACCGCGGCGCCTCTGGCCGCACGAGCGAGCAGGGTTTTCGTTCGTCTATGATGATGAGGGGATTCGCTCCAGATTGACCTGGCAGACCGGGGGGAGAATCGTGATGGCTCACGCGCGGTTGTCGACATGGCGGGGTCCGTGGCGAGTGTTTCTGATGGTGCCGCTGGCGGTATGGCCCTGCACCGTGCTCCGCGGTCAGGAGTCGGCCGTGCCGGTGGCACCGGCCCCCGTCACCCTCGCCACCTTCGACGTCGATGCCACGCCGCCGGTCGGCGCGGCGATGGCCTACGGCCCGGCGGTGAAGGCCGCTGACCTCCAGCTCCGCTGTCGCGGGGTTGTGATCCAGGGGGCTGGCGACGCCATCGTCCTCTGTGCCATCGACTGGATCGGCGTCGGCAATGCCGCTCACGATGCCTTCCGCGCCGGGCTCGCCGCAGCCGCTGGGACGACGCCGGCAAGAGTTGCCGTTCACGCCCTCCACCAGCACGACGCCCCCCATGCCGACTTCACCGCCGAGAAGCTCCTCGCTGACATGGGGGTCAAGGATCATCCCCGCTTCGACGGCGATTTCCATCGCGCGGTGATCGCGAAAGCGGCGGCGGCGATCAAGGACGCGATTCCCACAGCGAAGCCGGTCACGCATGCCGGCTTTGGCCGAGCCGAGGTGGCGCAGATCGCCAGCAACCGCCGCCTCGTCGGCCCCGACGGGACCTTTGTCGCCTGGCGCGGCAGTGCCACGAAGGATGTGACGATCAAGGGCTGGCCGGAGGGGACGATCGACGCCGACCTGGCCGCGCTTGTCTTTTTCTCCGGCGACGACGCGCTCGCCGTGATCACGAGCTACGCCACCCATCCGATGAGCTACTACCGCACCGGCGTTCCCGGCCCCGATTTCCCCGGCATCGCCCGCTTCCTGCGCGCGCAGGATCTTCCTGGCGCCCTCCACCTCCACTTCACCGGCGCCGGCGGCAATATCGCTGCCGGCAAATACAACGACGCCTCTCCCTCCAACCGGGTCGTCCTCGCCACCCGGCTCGCCGCCGGCATGCGCGGCGCCTTTGACGCGGCCACGCGGAACAAGAAGCCGCTTACGGCCGCCGACATCGGCTGGGGGAGTGTGCCGGTGGTGCTTGAGGCGCGGGAAGGGCTGGACGTTGAAAAACTCGCCGAGGAGGTCCGCGGGAAGCCCGACCGGGGAACGTTCGCCCCGATCGACGCGCTCGCGTTTGCCACCCGCGCTCGGGAAGCGCATCCGATCGACGTCACCTGCCTCAAGGTGGGGAGCGCCCGGATGCTCCACCTTCCCGGGGAGTTGTTCGTCGAGTATCAGCTTGCCGCCCGACAGATGCGCCCCGATCTCGATGTCTTCATGGCCGCCTATGGCGACTATGGCCCCGGCTACATCGGCACCGCCGGCGCCTACGCACAAGGGGGCTATGAGGTCCTTCCCACGAGCTCCTTTGTCGGCGCGGAGGCGGAGGCTTCGCTCCTGGAAGCGATCGGGGAATTGCTCGAGGTGGCGAAGTGAAGTGGGCACGTTGTCCGGCGATGTGGTGGGCTGTCGTGGCGATCGCGCTGACGGCGTGTCCAGTCGTGATCGGTGCCGACGAGGCACCCCAAGGCGTCGTGAACTACGGCGATGAGCTCCCCCGCATCCCGCAGACGGCCCCCGCCGACGCTCCGGCGACGATGATTGTGCGCCCCGGCTTCGCGGTCGATCTCGCCGTCGCTGAGCCGATGCTTGCGAGCCCCGTAGCAATCGCCTGGGACGAGGATGGCCGCCTGTTCGTCGCAGAGATGCGCGGCTACAGCGAGGATCAGGGAGAGCGCCTGGGGCGGATCCGCCTCCTCCACGACGACGATGCCGATGGCACCTATGACCGCGCGACGATCTATGCCGATGGCCTCGCCTGGCCGACGGCGCTGGTTGTCTTCAGCGGCGGCCTGTTTGTCGGCGATGCCCCCGACATCCTTTGGTTGAAAGACACCGACGGCGATGGCGTCGCCGACGAACAGAAGAAAATCTTCACCGGGTTCGGGACGGGGAATGTCCAAGGGCTGTTCAATTCGTTTGCGTTCGATATCGACGGCCGGATCCATGGCGCTGGCAGTTCGACTGGCGGCGAAATCCGGCGGGTCGGCGAAGACGGAGAGCCTGTCGGCGACCCGGTCTCGATCGCCGGCCGAGATTTTTCCTTCGATCCGCGCTCACTTGATTTTCGCCCCGAGACCGGTGGCGCCCAGCATGGCCGCTCGACCGACGACGCCGGCCACGTTTACCTCTGCCACAACAGCGACCATGCGATTCGGGTGATGGTCGATGATCGTTCTCTGGCCCGCAATCCCTTCTTCCCGGCGCCGGCGGCGAAGGAGAGCATTGCGGTTGAAGGACCGCAGGCCGCGGTCTACCGTTCGAGCCCCGTCGAACCGTGGCGCGTGTTGCGGACGAGACTCCGGGCCAGCGGGATCGTGCCGGGGATGGTCGAGGGGGGTGGGCGACCGGCTGGCTACTTCACGAGCGCCACCGGGATCACGGTCGTCCGCGGCGATGCCGTCGGTGATCTGGCCGGGATGCTCGTCGTCGGTGATGTCGGCTCGAATCTCGTCCATCGGAAAAAGCTCCTCCCTCACGGCGCCGGCGTCCGTGCCGAGCGGATCGACGAGGAATGCGAGCTTGTCGCCTCGACCGACGTTTGGTTTCGCCCGGTGCAGTTTGCCAACGGGCCCGATGGTGCGCTGTGGATCATCGACATGCAGCGCGAGGTGATCGAGCATCCGGCGAGCCTCGCCCCACCGATCAAGCAGCATCTCGATCTCACGAGTGGCCGCGACACCGGCCGGCTGTGGCGGCTGGTTGCGGTGCCGGATGGGGCACCCGATGGCGCCGCGGCAGCGACCCGGAAAGCCGCGCTCCGCCTCTCGCAGGCCCCGATCGCGACCCTCATCGAGCTTCTCGGGGATCCCAATGGCTGGCACCGCGACACCGCCCGCCGGCTGCTCGTCGAGCGGAACGATCCCGATGCAATGCCGCTGCTTCACGAAGCGGCCCGGGAGGGGGCATCGCCGCTGGCGCGGGTCCACGCGGCGCACGTCCTCTCCGCGCTCGGCCTTATTGAGACCGCCGACATTCTCCCCATGCTCGCCAGCCGCGACTCGATCGTCCGCGCGGCGGCGGCGGTGCTGGCCGAGCGGGTCGTACCCGCCGATACACCCCCCCCGGCGGAGCTCGTTCGGGCGCTTGCCGACCTTGCCGCGAGCGAACCGCAGGCGTCCGTCCGCTTGCCGCTGGCGCTTGTCGCCGGGGCCCTTCCGGCCGAGCCGCGCCTCGCGATCCTCCGCACGATCCTCGAACGCGATGGCGCTGATCCCTGGTGCCGCTATGCGGCGTTTACGGGCTTGCGTGGTGACGCGGCGGAGATCGTCACGACCTGGCTCGATTCCCCGCAGAGCCTGGCGTCCAAAGGCGCCGCGGCGGCGCTGCCGGGGCTTGTGGCTCAGGTGGGGCGGAAGCACGATGCCGCTGAACTGTCGCGGATCGTCGCCGGCATCGACAGGCTTGCTGTGGCGCCTGCCGCGGGGGCGACCGACACTCGACCGACCGCCACGGTACTTCTCAGGGAACTTACCTCGGCGCTTGCCGCCACCGGATCGGATGTTGCAAAGATTGAGCCTGTCGCCACGACCCACGCGCTCGTCAATCGCCTCGGCGACTACAACCGCGAAGTCGCCCTGGATCGCAAGGCCGACGTGGCCCGGCGGATTCGGGCCGTGCGCGGGCTTTTTCATTTGGCCGATCTTGAAAAACTGCTCGTCGCCGAGGAGCCGACGGAGCTGGTCACCGCGGCGATCCAGGGGCTCGATCGCTCCCACGATCCGGGGGTTGGGGGAATGCTCGTTGCGGCGCTGCCCAGGCTCTCCGTCGAGGGCCGCCAAGCGGCGGCGGTGGCGCTCTCCCACGATGCCGCGCGGGCGCTTGCGCTTCTCGAGGCGATTCAAGCGGGGGGCTTCGCGGCGAGCGATCTCGACCGGCAGACGGCCGCGGCCCTGTGGGCCTTCCCCGAGAGGAGTGTGGCGGAGCGAGCTGCAGAAGTGCTCGGGAGCCCGCCGCCGGCTGACCGTGAATCACTCGTGGTCGCCTACCGGGCGAGCCTCCCTGCGACGGGAAGCGTCGAGGCAGGGCGGGCGATCTTCAGAAAGCAATGTGTGGGGTGCCATCGCGTCGAGGGGGAGGGGCGCGAGACGGGGCCGGCGCTCGTGGCCGTGCAGGCCCGTGGCCCGGAGGCGATGCTGCTGGCGATCCTCGATCCCAACCGCGAGGTCCTCCCCGCCTATCATGCCCATGCGGCGATCGACGCCGGAGGCCGTGTGGTCACCGGCGTCGTCACGGCGCAGTCGGGGGGAAGCGTCACGCTCCGCACCGCCGACGGCGTCGACATCACGCTCTCCCGGGACGATCTCGAGAGCTTCACGAACACGAAACGGTCGCTGATGCCCGAGGGGTTTGAGAAGACGATCGACGCCCGGGGGATGGCGGATCTCCTCGCCTATCTCATGGAGGCGAAGTGATCTTCAGGTAACGCGATCAAGGGGCAACCGCTGCCTTGAGCGGCATCCGCAGGCCGATGTCGTCGCTGTCCGTGTTGCTCTCCACACCCTCTTGCCGTGGTCCCCCGTCATCCTCGCCATCGGGGCCGACCGACCAGATGAGAAGCTCCTCCGGAGTCGCCTTCAGATGGAGCGGCGCGTCGGTCGTGAACGGATCGCGGGGCACCGACGGGAGTCGAGCAGGTACGAGGGCATCGATCGACGCCGGGTGCGTGCCTGAGGCGAGACGCTCGCGCGTGGCCGCCAGGAGTACCTCCGCGGCCCGATGGCGCGCCACGGCCATGCACTGCGAGCGGAGCACGGCGTCGGTGGCCGGTGCGATGAGCCGGGAGAGGAAACCGTCCGGCCCGGCGCGGATCTCGGCCTCGATGCCGTCGATCTGCTTCTGCGTCTGCGGCCAAGTCCGCGATTGATCGACGCCCTCTGTCACGAGCTGCCGATACGCCTCGAAGCGGCGCCGATAGCCGGCGATATCGGCCGGGAGGATGAACGCCCGCCACACGGCCGAGAGCGGATCGATGAGGAGGGAAAAAGGTTCTTCCTGCGGGAGGATGGCGACGTTCGGGTCGCCCGCGAGCCGGCCCATGTCGTCAATACCCTGCCGGCCATCCGCGAAGTTCGCGAAGATCGAAAGGCCGAAGGCCTCCTCGCCATTGATGGCCCGGACGAGTGATGGGGTCGAGGCGACGAGATCTCGGAGAGCGGGGTCATCGAGGAGCGGGGCATCGGCGGGGGTGAGCGTGGGGAGGATATCGGCAACGACGGACAGCGCCGTCGCATCGATCGCGATCCCCACGAGATGCGAGATGAGGATCGGCTCGGAGCCCACCTGCCGGCCGATGCGGCCGAGGCGGACGGCGTCGGTGAGGGCCGCGGCGGGCTTGCCCGTGGCGGCCTCGTGGCGCGCGGCGAGCGCGAGGAGCCGCCCCTCGTTGCGGCACGATTGAACTTCGGCCAGGAGCATGTCGAAGCTCGGCCTGGTCCAATCGCGCGGGAAGCGGCAGGCCGGCATGTCGGCGGCGCGGCGGATCGTGTCGAGGAGGCCCGCGTGACGGGCGAGAAGCGCGCCGACAGCGGGGCTCGCGACGTCAGGATCGGTTTGTCCGAGGGGGCC
>CAMBFA010000128.1 GCA_945865325.1 Candidatus Kuenenia stuttgartensis | reverse complement strand
CGGCTCATCGATTGGTACAACAACCACCACCGGCACATGAACCTGGGGCTGCTCACGCCCGCCGCCGTCCACACCGGGGCTGCTGGAAGGATCCTCGATCAGCGACGGGTGGTCCTCGAAGAGGCCTACGCCCTGCATCCGGAACGATTTGTCCGCGGCATCCCGAGGCCCTCAAGCCCTGCGGCCGAAGTCTGGATCAACCCACCGGAGAACGTGGCGATCCCACGCGCGATTCAGCTACCAAGCGACACTAATTACGTCACGCAGGTGTCTCAAAGTCATTGACACGTTCCGAAGGATTCTCGATCAGTGAAGAGTGGTCCTCAAAAAGGCCCACGCCTTGCATCTGAAACGATTAATTCGCGGCATCCTGAGGCCCTCAATGCCCGCGGCCGAGGTTTGCGTCAATCCGCCAGACAACGTGGTGATCCGACGCGCCGTCCAGCTGCTAAGCACTAAGTTCGTCAAGCACGTGGCTCAAAGCCATTGACACGTTTTGGCGGCCAAACAACAATACATAGAGCGGGATTCTCGCAGTAACTTTCGAGACGAGCGGCTGGCCGTAGAGGTTTTTGGCATCCTATTCGATGCCAAGGCGATCACTGCGACCTGGAAGGACGACTACAACCACCAGAGGCCTCATGGCTGGCTTGGTTTTCAGACCCGGACTGAGTTCGCCGCCTGGTGTGCGGCGTCCGCTTCGGCCAAGGTCTCGGCTTCTGCAGCACACGCGGCTGTCTGCCTGGGTCAGACCCAACACTGAACCGTGAAAGTGCGCGGTACAAGAAACTCAAGAGGACCGCTAATATGCCGGGCACTGACGATATTCCGCTGCCGGAGCCTGCGGATGATCCTACATCGTTCAAAACGGCGGCGAAGTTCAACGACACCGTCACTAAGGCCATTACGTCGGCGCCGTTGCTCGCCGGTTGGGGGCTCGTAAACAAGGGCTTTGTGGTTTTAAGCAAGATGGGGTCGATCGTTGCCGGGGTACCATGTGCTGTCAAGGAGCTCGACAACGGCGCAATCAGTCCGTTCGCTTGGTCATGTGTAGGCGTACTCAACAATTCGGCGTCAGCGGCGATATCGACCGTGCTAGGCAGTGAACTCGCTATGAAGAAGGTGATGGAGTATCAGGTGCGGCAAAGCCTGAGTGGCGTGCTGGCGGATCATCTTGCGACGCACACCGGATTGCGGGCGACGTTGACGGGCGTTTGGAATGGATCCCCATTCCTAAGCCCTCCAGAGGCGACTGAATTAAAGAGACTCTTTAAAGAAAAGGACATGCAGACTAAGATCCAAAGATTCGTTACCTCCGTGTACGACGGCAAACCCGCGTTAAAAGAGTTCTATTTCGGCGTAAAAGAGACTGCAAGTAAAGCCACGGAAAAGGCTTGGGTTTTTAAGTCGCCGGAGCTGCCAAAACTTGCTCCGGAAGGGATGATCTCGCCCGGCCTCGTTAAGGAAGCCGAGCGGATGAGACCTATGGCTAAGACAGCGGGGATGCTGGCGAAAAACGTGGTTCCAGTGTTCTCCGCCGCGGCCGAAATCTACGCGTTTTCGAAGAAGTCGAGTACTTGGCGAGAGCTGTTCAAAGAGAAAGGGGAAGACGCGAGGCCGGACGTGATCGCGGCCTTTGCCGGCAGCTCGTTATCAATGATTGGCGCCATTGTATATGCTGCGGCCTCGCACACGCGCACCGCTGCAAAAATGCCGCCGCGGTTGATGCCGGTGTCATTGGGATTTATGGTCGGCGGAGCCGCTGTCAACTTTTTTGCCGAACGTATGAAGGGGTCATCAAAATCTGTTGGCGATTCCCCGCTCAAGTAAGCGGCCCTTGAACCAGCAATAGGGCGTCTTCAGGTGCTGCCTGCCGGTAAGCGCTCGACGGTCACGCCGCACTTTGGGCAATCGACCCGCCGCGAGACGTAGACAAAGAACACCCCGATTTTTCACGGCGGCACAAACTGGCACCGCCCAACTGCGAGCTAATCGTAGCCAGGCCTCAGTTCGAGCAGATCGCCCGGCCACGGACGCGGGGCTCGATCTGAAACCGCGATGCACGGCTCCACTCCGGCTCCTTCAACGAAGGTAGCGGGCGTATAGGCAAACGACTTGCTCGTCTCGACTCGACTGACAATACTATTAAGTTGTATTCTATGGTGGCTCCGGGAGGGTGGCAGTCTTTGCCACCGCGGCTTTATCGAACTATGCCTTCGGATGCCTTTTTCTCTCCAGAGTCCGCCCGAATGGCAGCGCTTTCAGGCGGCAAACTGCCGTCCCATGCCGGGGTTTTCGACGCGGGAGGGAACCCGCGAAGCAGCAAGTCGCATTGCGAGGCACGCTCCCGGGGTGATGCCGAGCTAGGCTGGATGCCGGTTCATCCGAAATGGAAAGCCGCTGACGGCAGCCATCAGCCCAGAGGGGCTCTCTTGACGCACGTCGCAGGACCGCCCTCAAGCCCCGTTTTCACCCACGGATTCTGCCGAGGAGCCTGTTTTTATCGATGAATTCTGCCGATGAGCCGTCTATAAGTTCGATTGGGTTTGCCCGAGGCGAGGGCAGCCAGCTAAGGACAGGCTCTATTCGATCGGCCACTTGGAGAGGTGGGCCATCGAGTTGTTTTCTCGACATACTTTAGCTCTGAGGTGCATTCCGATTTTCGGGTGCGCTGTTAACGGGGCGCTCCGAGGGTGGAAAGTACCCTTTTTCCGGAACATCAAGATGAGCGGAAAACGACGAGTCTTTGGGACGGCCTTCAAGGCCAACTTAGCCCTGGAGGTAGCTAGAAGCCATCGAACGACGGCCCCGCTGGCGAGCCAGTTCGGCATCCACAAAAGCCAGGTGACGGCCTGGAAGAAGCAGCTCATTGGCCAATCGCCGCTCTTGCCGCCGATAGGTCGCCCCTGGCGGCGCTTCTCGCGGGATCACACCAGCCCGTCGTACACGGTAGGGGATGGCGGTGGTGGGCGCTTACCTTGTCGAAGCAGATCTACAACGCTTTACCCACGGCCTGATCTCGGTCCCACACCACGATCCCCTGCCGCACCAACTCCGGTAGCACCGTCGTGAAGAAGTCGGCGCAGATGGCGTGAACGGCCTTTGAGAGTTCGACCGGATTGGTGATCGGCCGTCCCGTAGTGTGTTCGCGCAGATGCTTGTCGGTCCGCACGAGCCGATCGGCGATCCGCTCTTCGAGGCCGCCGGGGCCGCCCGAGATCAGTTCGTCGAGGATCACGGCATGGAGGTCGCCGATCTCGTGGCCCGCGCCGGTCGTCAGGCTGGCAAGGCCGACCTGTTCGTTGACGAGGTCGTGGCGCTGGAGCCCGCGGCGGTTGAACGGGAGCGAAACGCTCAGTCGACCTGCCAGGATCGTCTCGACCGGCGGAATTGGATCAATGACCGGGCCTCCGTCGACACGAAACAGCCCCATCGCCATCCCCGCATCCACCGCCTCGATCAGCGACTCCGGGGTGAACTGCGACAGCTGCGGCTCGTCGAGCAGCATGGGGAGCGACCAACTCGCCTGCCCCATGACCTCGAGCATCCGATCGTGAGGGGGACCTGCAATTCCGGCTGTCACGCCGCCGTAGGTGACGGTGTGTGGCAGTGACGCTTGGGGCGAGGCGGTACGGAAGAAGAGATCGTCCCCCGCCTCGGCCCGCTGCCGCGGCGTCCACGGTTCCCGCGGCCGTGGAGAAAAAAGATCCCAGCGGAACATCGCATTGGCGTGGTGGTCCTTGAGCGTCTCGAGCGTCCAGAGGTCGGCACCCTGAAACTGTCTGGCGAACTGCGGCTTCGCGCACAGCTCCCAGTGGTTGTGGTGGTAGGGCAGGCGGCCCGCGTGCCCGAGGCCGATGTTGTCGAACATGGCGAGCACGTCGGCCGCGTGGAACACCGTCCAGTGTTCGTTGAGGTATTCGTGGGCCACATAGTGCAGGTCGGCCTGGACGAGCCGGTCGACGAGTTGGGCGGCCAGCGGCTGGTCATGGAAGAGGGGAATGTCGGCCTTGCGCATCTCGGCGACGATGGTGAGCGCCTGGCGGACGCGGTCGATGCTGTCGCCTTCAGCCCGCTCGGCAAAGTGCCGCAGCAGCGTGCGGACGGGGAGCAGGCTCGACCAGCCGGGCATGCAGTTGTAGGTCACTTCGACGATGCCGTCAGGCTTGAGGTGCCGGCGGATGATCCCGAGCACGTGTTGCCGCAGTTCCGGGCTGACCCAGCTGAACACGCCGTGGAGTGCGATGAAGTCGAACTTCGGCAGATCAGCGGGCATTGCAGCAAAGTCGGCGCAGAGGACCCGGACGTTGCCCAGGTTCGTGGCGGCGATCTCCCGCTCGATGTGCTTGGTGTGCACGGGCATGAAGTCGACGCCGGTGAAGCTGCCCTGCGGGTTGGCCGCCGCAAGCGTGAGGAGCGTGCTACCGAAGCCGCAGCCGAGTTCGAGGAAATCGAACCCCTTGCTGATGGCCGGCGGCCGGATACCGTGCAACAACGCTACATACCGTATCCGGGCCGGGGCCATGAAGGGGTAATAGCCGGGCAGATAGGAGACGTCGGTCACGTAGCCGGCAGAGGTGGGCATTTCTGATGGCATGGTCGCGGAACCTGGCGCGTCGGGCTAGCGGAGACGATGTTGTAGCACGGGCGCTGTCGGGTCAGCATGGCGGAAAGGCCTGTCCTGCGGGTAAGATTCGACCCATGGCCAAGTCGCTTCCCAACGAGATCCAACTTCTTCCCAGCCTCCTCGACAGGCTGCTTGATGACCATCCTGAGGAGAGCCGGGAGCCGGCGTGGCGGGAGGTTCAGGTGGTCCGCTTGCTCAAGACGAGCCTCTGCCGCGACCTCCAGAATCTCCTCAACGCCAGTCGCGTGTTATCGGTGATCCCCGAGCGTTACGCAGCCCTGAAAACGTCGCTGCTCAACTACGGTTTGCCCGATCTGCAGAGCATAGAGGTTCGGGAAGACCACGACCTCGGGCACTTGTGTCGGCTCATCGAGGAGTCGATTCAGGCCTTCGAGCCTCGGCTCCAGGGGGTGCGAGTGCGGCCCGTCGTCGACGCCGATGACAAGAAGCCGATCGACCGCCGCGTCCGGTTTGAGATCGAGGCCGTGCTCGTCGTCGAACCGCTGCGGGAGCCGGTGCTCTTCTCCTCGTCGCTCGATATCGCCAGCGGGGAGTTCGCCGTGGAGGGAGGGGCATGAGCGACGACCTATTGCCGTACTATGACCGTGAGCTCGCAATTCTGAGATCGCTGGCTGGCGAATTCGCCGAGCGCCATCCGAAGATCGCCGGCCGGCTCAGCCTGGGGCGTGACGAGTCGCAGGATCCCCATGTCGAGCGGATGCTGCAGGGGGTGGCGTTTCTTGCGGCCCGCGTTCAGAAGAGGCTCGATGACGACTTCCCGGAACTGACCGACGGCCTCCTTGATCTTCTCTATCCCCATTACCTCCGGCCGATACCATCGCTGGCGATCGCGGAATTCGCCATCGACCCAAAGCAGGCGCAGCTGACGACCGGCTACCGTCTTCCCCGGGGCACGGCGCTCGAGACCGAGGAGGTGGACGGGGAACGGTGTCGCTACCGGACCTGCTTCGAGCAGCGTCTCTGGCCGCTGAAGATCGCTTCGGCTGGCCTTTCGGGGGCCCCCTTCCAGTTGCCTGTGATTCCTCCCGCGGGCGTCGTGGCTGTCCTCTCGATAGCCATTGAGACCCTCTCCAGCGAGGTCCGCGTGGGGCAGATGGCGCTTGAGTCGCTCCGGCTGCACCTCCACGCCGAGGCGGGGCAGTCGATGCACGAGCTCTACGAGCTTCTGCTGACGAAGTGTCTAGGGGTGGTGATCGCCGATGGACCGGCCGATCCGCAGGCCGTCGTGCTGCCGCGCGATTGCCTCGTGGCAGCGGGATTTGAGCCCGCCGATGCCGCGATCCCTGACGACGCGCGGAGCTTCTCCGGCTACAGGTTGCTGTCGGAGTTCTTCACGCTCCCGCAGAAGTTCATGTTTGTCGATCTCAAGGGGCTTACCCCCAGGGTGATCGGCCGGATCGGGAAGACGATGCACGTCTCGATCCTGCTCTCGGCGACGAGCCGCGAGTTGGAGCGGGTGCTCTCGCTGCGAGCGATCCGGCTGGGGTGCACGCCGATCGTCAACCTGTTCACGCAGCAGCTCGATCCGATGCGGCTCGACGGGGCGCGGAGCGAATACTGCGTCACCCCCGACGCCCGTCGCCCCCGGGCGGTGGAGATCTATTCCCTGGAGTCGGTGCAGGCCGCGCCCGCCGGCGACGACCCCGTCGACGTCCTTCCCTTCTACGCGGTGGCCGCTGGCGACGAATCGGTGCCCTCGACCACCGGCGGTGGGCGGCGACGGCTCCGCTGGCAGGCTTCCCGGCGTACGCACCGCGAGCCGAGGCCAGACGGCGTCAGTGACGCGGCCACCGACACCTGGATCTCCCTGGTCGACGAGGTCGGCGGCCCGGCCGCGATCGCCGACCTGATCGTTCACACGCGGGCGCTGTGCACCAACCGCAATCTCCCCAGCCGGCTCCCCTTTGCGGTGGGGCGCCCGCGGCTGACGCTGCCCGACGGGCAGGGGCCGCTTGGGCCGGTGACGTGCCTGACGCGGCCCACGCGGCCGCTGCGGACGCTGCCCGGCCGGGGGGCCGCATGGCGAATCATCTCCCATCTCTCGCTCAATCATCTCTCGCTGACCGACTCCGGTGACGGTCGCGCCGCGCAGGCGCTGCGGGAGATGCTCAGGCTTTACCTCCTTGATGACCTCGACGACTACGACCAGAAGCAGCGCTGGATCCAGGGAATCATCGGCGTCTCGAGTCGTCGTGTCGCAGCTCGGGTCGGGGGGCGGGGGGGCGTCTGCCAGGGGCTCGAGGTCCGCCTCGAGCTCGACGAGGAGCGGTTTACCGACAAGGCGGCGTATCTGTTCTCGAGCGTCCTCGACCGATTCCTCGGCGCGTGGGTGAACATCAACGCCTTCACGCGGCTGGTGTCGACGTCGCGGGAGCGGGAGAGCCGTCGGGAGCAATGGACCTGGCCGCCGCGGGCCGGCAGCAGGGGGCTCGCATGAGCGCCTCGTCACCGTCCGAGCCTTCGTCGGGAGGTGGCACGGCGCCGCCCCGGCCGGTCCTGGAGCGGCTCTACCGCGAACCGCAGCGCTTCGAGCTTTTCCAGGCCGTGAGGCTTCTCTATGCGGAGGCCGTCACCGACACCGCAGCGGCGGAGAGCCAGGCGGCGTCCGCGTCAGGGAGCCATGGGCTCGGTGCCCTTCCGGGGGCGGCAATCCGGTTTCATTCCTCGGCCACGCTCGGATTTCCCTCGGGGGCGATCACCGCGATTCGTCGTGGCACGCCGACCGACGGTGGGGCAGGGGCCGCGGACACCCACGTCGATATCGCCTGCTACGGGATGATCGGCCCGACCGGCACGCTCCCGCAGCACTACACGGCGCTGGTGGTGGAGCGGTCGCGGCGCTTCCGCGACACGACCCTCCGCGAGTTTCTCGACATCTTCGTGCAGCGGACCACAACGCTGCTCTGCCGGGCCTGGGCGAAGTACCGGCCGACCGTGCAGCAGGAGCTGACGCTCCTCGCCGGGCAGCGGGTGACGTGGGACGAGGCCGCCGAGGCGCCGCGCGACCCGGTGACGGCGGTGGTGGCGTCGCTTGTCGGGCTCGGCGGGAGGGGGCTGACGCACCGTCTTGCCGCCGCCGATGACCTGGTCTTCCGCCATTCGGCTCATTTCTCCCGCCAGCCGCGATCGGCCGAGTCACTCGAGCGGCTCCTCCGGGATGTCTATCAGGTGCCGGTGCGGGTGGAGCAGTTCGTGGGACGATGGCTCGAGTTAGAGCAGCCCGATCAGACGGCGCTTGCCAGCCGCGACCGCCCCGAAGGCCTCAACGCCCGCTTGGGCGTCGACGCCATCGCCGGTAGGCGCGTCTGGGACGTGGAGTCGACCTTCGAGGTGGCCGTCGGCCCGCTGAACGCTGCGGACTTCCGTTCGCGGTTACCAGGCACGGCGCGGCTCGCGGCGCTCGGCGACCTGCTGCGGCTCTATGCCGGCCCGCAGTTCGAGATCCGTGTGCGGTTGGTGTTGGCGGGGAAATCGGTCCCGCCCTGCCAACTCGGCGGCGACGAACCTTCGGGCTCGCTATCGGGATCGCGGCTCGGCTGGACGACATGGCTTGGCGGCGGCCCGCGGCGCGATCGCGACGACGCGGTGTTCGCAGTCGGATAGCCCGCAGGCTCTACGAAAGCCGAGGCCGGATACCCGTGATGCCCAGCTCGCGGGAATGCACGCCCCGAAAGTTCGGACTGGCAAGAGCACCGTTGTATTCCGTCGAATCGAATGTCTATACTAGCAACTCCAAAGGGCAACTTTTGGCCCGCGATTGATTTCGAGGCCGACGGCAACCGGTTCGGCACAGCGTTGACTCGCCACCCCCTTGGACGGCCTGGAAATGTCCACGAACTACAACCGATATCTGGATCTCCATCTGTGCACGTCCACCTTCGCCCCCGATTACAAACAAGGGAAATTGCAAGCTTGGGATGGTCATAGAAAGTTTTTCAGCGCCGGGAGCGGGACAGAGAAAATCGAATATTTCTACGAGTTTCGCAAAGACATGGACGACCAGAAGCAGTATCGAACAGCGAAGAGCGAGGGCTATGACCCCGACGCCTGGTGGGGCAAGGGCAATAGCCGCAACTTCTGCGATGTCGAGATCACAACCGCCAACGTGAGCATGCTCAGGTGCAAGGGTCCCGATAATAATCGTGAGATCAGCGATGAGTTGAAGCGGATGCGGTACATCGGCTGCATGGCGTCGATCGAGCAGCTTCAAAAGCCGGATAAGTACGACAATCTCGAGGGCTTGGTCCACTGGATCGCCGACGAGACGACAACCAATAAGTTGCGGATCAATTGCCATGGCTCGGGTAAGGCGACGGAAGGCTTTCTCATGGGCCGTGCGGATCTGTCCGCCCAACAACTTATCGACTCGCTCGTCCGTCACGGTCTGAAACGTGGGGAAAAGGGAAAGCAAAACACGTTCGGGCTGGCCCACGCCGCCCGCTGGAAACTCGATTCCGAAGTCACGCATTGCGAAAACTGCAGGGTCGTGTTCGAGAAAACAATGGGGTTCATCTCGAACAAGCACCATTGCCGCCGCTGCGGTGGCATCTTCTGCAACAGTTGCACCTTGAAGAGGATCGATCTGCGCGTGGCGCTGACCGGACCGAACAAGGGCACTGCGAATAACGTCAAGAACGCGCGGGTGTGCGAAAGGTGTTTTGATGAGGCGTTCGATGTCGAGCACAAGTTTGGGGGTGAGTTGGTGGTCCAGGAGGTTTTCGGCCGGAGTGCGGTAGACAGCGAACTCAAGTACGGCTTGCAGACGATCGCTCTTGGCTTGTGCATGGGCGCCAGGGCAGACAATAAGTTTAGTCCCCAAATAGACGCAAAACCAGGCGAAGTAGCTGCGGGAACGCTGCGAGCCGGGTCTCTCGCCTGCCGTATTCGCGACGAACTCACGGGTAAGGGTATCCGGGGCGTCAAAATCACGGCGTCAAACCAGATTGTGGCCAACAACGACGAGCACGGGCTGGTGAATAGGTTCGGTGTGGAGTATCCCGGCAATTTTGGTATAGAAAAAAAAGATCTCACTCAAAGTGGATTATTCACCTTTCCGGCGTTCATCTACGGAACGGAGGTTGTGCTCAGGAACAGCTACAACACGCGGCCCGACCCAAAGCCTGCAAAGGGAATCGTAGTGAAGGGGGGAAAAATCTATTTCGGTTATGCAGATCCGCTGCCTCAGCATCCTCGGCCCGCATCAGGCAATTTAGGCGATTCAGGTCCACTGGCGGGCCCGGACTTAGAAAGAATATACTACACGTTGCGTCTTTTTCTCAATGAATGGAAATTCACATCTTGGCCCTGGGTACGATTTGATTATGCATCAAGTGGTGGTGGGCAGCCTGATCAAGTATGTATCGTGCTCAAGCCACCCCCTCGTGTGAAGAATATCCAGTTGGTGGGCCGCTCAATCCAAGTGACAGGCAGTCAAGTTGACACCTTCAAAATGACTAAATCGTACGGCGTGTCCTGAGTGTCGATCGCGTTCGCAGACAGCAATGAGGAGGGAAGCGGCGGATGAACAGAACCCATGGCGATGGAGGGCACGAAGTGGATCCCGAGGCACGCACCGTCTTTGTCGACACGGCTCCCTACTCGCTGTGTGGTCCGAACCTGGCCGTCGGGGATGCCGCTCCGGACTTCGAGTTGTGGCAGTACCTGAACGGAATGCCCGCGCTGATAAACCGCGAGCGTTTACTCGAATATCAGATGCCGACGCTGTTCTGCTGCCTGCACTCTGTCGATACCCGTGTGGGGGCGATTCAGGCCCGCAAGTTCGAGCAGTTGCTCTCTCGCTTCGATCACCAGGTCGTCGGCTACCTCGTCAGTTCCGATCTCCCGTTCACGCAGAATCGTTTTAGCGACAAGGAAATGCTCGCCTATCTCACGGTCGCGAGCGATTACCGGGGCACGTTCGGTCGTGCGTTCGGGATCTACCTACCCGAACTGATGTTTCTGACCCGATCGGTCATCATCACCGACGCGACTGCGACGATCCACCATATCGAGATCGTGACCGAGTTCACCGACGAGCCCAACTACGACGCCGCAGTCGACGCTCTCGCGGAACTGCTCTGAGTTTTCGGGGGCGGCATTCGCGACCCGCCGCGGTAGCCAGCGCTGACGGGACTTGCTGGACGACTTGGCTCGGCGACAGCCCGCCGCGCGATCGTGTCGACGCGGTGTTCGCCGTCGGATAGCCGACAGCGTGGTTCGATGCCCGCTCGCCGCCAAAAGACGGCAGAAGCCGTCGGTCCGCACGCGAAAGTTCGGACATTTTCCCGCAACACGCTATCCTCAGTGGCTCGAGGTGTGCGCGTCACGATTCTCCGCTTCGGAAACAGCCCCATGCCCCACCCTGGCTACATCACCTTTCACGGCGACCCCTACGCGTTGAGCGGGTCGCCACTGCCCGTCGGATCGCCGGCGCCGGATTTCATGCTCGTCCAATTCGAGGCCGGGGTGCAACGGGTCATCGATCGGCAGACTCTTCTCGATGCCGGCAAGCCGGTGCTGGTGAGCGTCATCACCTCGGTGGACACCCCCGTAGGAAGTCTCCAGGCCAAAACGTTCGACACCTTGCTGCAGGAGTTTTCCGGGAGGGTGACCGCGTTGCTGGTGAGTTCGGATTTGCCCTTCACGCTCAACCGGTTTCTTGAGGCTGAGAATCTCCTCTGCCTCGAGGGGAGCAGTGACTACTACGGTTCCTTCGGCGAGGCGTACGGTGTGCTCATCGATGGGCCTCGTATCCTGGCCAGGGCGGTGTTCGTGCTCGATCGGGATGGCACCGTGCAGCACGAACAGGTCGTCGATGAGATCACGACCGAGCCTGACTACGGCGCCGCGATCGCGGCGCTCGCGAAATTGGTGTGAAGCCAGTCACGAGTGTGACACAGCCCCATCCAGGCATTCCGGCCAAGGAGATGAACGTGCCGATTGAATATCCTATAGTCAACGTCCTCGCCGCCGGAGCGCGAGGGGGCACTCAGAGCAACGACGACAAGCTCGACCTGCTTGGCCGGTTTGCCTCGGTCGGCAACATACGTTCGATGCTGGGCACGAAGCTCTTCATCAACCAGCAAACCGGCGATTTTACGCTTCAGGACTCGGGCTTCAAGACGTGGTGGGCACGGAGTGCAGCGGATTCGCTGACGAATCCCGCGGTTCATCGACATGTGACGAACGTCTTCGAGGCCGCCAAGCTAGAACGAAACAGGTTGTGGGATCAAAACCTTTGTCTCAGGAAGATTGAGAACATTCATTACGCCTTCAAAGGATACAGTTCGCTCGTGCGCCTCGGTTATAGCGGCGAGAAAACTCTGAAGAAACAGGTTCAAGACATCGCTCGAATTGTCCGTGACATAGCTCCCGTTCCATATGTCCATAAACTGTCGCAGGGGAAATGGTTGCCAGATGGACATGACGGAGCCTGTTGGGCGTTTGTTCTTGACTGGCTCCGTAGAGGCTTCAATGGGAAGCTCAATTATGCGGGCGCGAAGATCGCAAAGAAAATGGACGCGATCATGGCCTTACAAGAAGATCAAGTAGACAAAGACTTCTTGTCACGAATAAGACAATTCCAAGGTCACGATAAAGTGGAGCTCGTTGATACGACGAGGCCGAGCGCTTACCAGGGAGGCTATACCACCAGGCAGGGCCATGTCGCCCAGCGTTTCAATCCGCGATTCGATGGTATGATGTACCATAGTGATCGCTGGTTTCCGATTGATCCGCAGGAACGAAGATGCTACGGCGTTCGCGCTCCAGGCGCTACTTTTTCCCGGTCGGTGGGGAGTGAGATTCTCAACTATCTAAAAGTCGATCGCATCGGGAGTTTGTTGTCCGACTCGCAAAGCGGTTGGATGTTGGGCCTTTCCTTCCGCAATTATTTCAATGACGCGGCCTCGGCCGGGCACGCCGTCGGAGTCCGATTCTCTTCTGACCGGCGCTGGATCATGTTTTTCGACCCGAACGACGGCACGGGTGAGATGCCCTTGGATATGGGGCATTTGTGGATCGATCATGTGATTCAGGCGTACAGTTTTAGCTATGCCGTGGAATCGGTCAGCGTCAGGCGCGTGTCGATCGGCTGAGCCCCGCCAGCGCGGGTTGCCTGCCTCGTTC
>CAMBFA010000127.1 GCA_945865325.1 Candidatus Kuenenia stuttgartensis | reverse complement strand
GCTTGGATCGGCCGGCCCGACTCGGCGCTTCCACAGCGCGTGCTCGTGAACCGTGTGTGGGGATGGCTCTTCGGCCGCGGCATCGTCCCCACCGTCGATAACTTCGGGGCCAGCGGCGAACGCCCCTCCCATCCGGAGCTTCTCGACTGGCTCGCGCGCCGCTTCATCGCCAACGGCTCGCGGCTCAAGCCGCTCGTCCGGGAGATCGTCCTCTCCCGGACCTACCGCCAGGCCGCGGCGGAGGGCGCCGCGGACGGGAATCGGCTCTGGAGCGGGGCCGTGCGGCGGCGCCTCGATGCCGAACAGATCCGCGATGCGCTGCTTGCGGCTGCAGGCCGGCTCGATCGGA
Organism: Candidatus Kuenenia stuttgartensis; assembly: GCA_945865325.1. Taxonomy (GTDB): domain Bacteria; phylum Planctomycetota; class Planctomycetia; order Pirellulales; family UBA1268; genus QWOP01. The sequence continues at coordinate 12,535 of CAMBFA010000127.1, read as the reverse complement.
CCGTCGGCGGCCTGTCAATCGTCTGGGCCGGCGACATCGACGCCAACGACACCGCCGCGCAGTCGATCGAGTATGGCTACGTCTTCGACGACGTCCGCCGCAGTGTCTACACCCCCGCCTTTCGCAACCGCCGGCTTGCGTTGTTCGAGGTCTTCGACTTTGCCGACATCAACGCCTCCACCGGGACAAGGGCGACGAGCACCGTCGCCTCACAGAGCTTGTTTCTCGCCAATGACCCGTTCGTCGTCGCCGCCTGCCGGGCCGTTGCCGGGCGGGTTGTTGCCGAGGCGGGCTCGGGCGAGGCGCGGATCGAGCGGGCCTTCCGGCTCCTTCTCGCGCGACGTCCCTCAGCCGGGGAACGGGAAGCGGCCACGGCCTTCCTCGCGCGCACCGACGGTGAATCGGAGGCTTGGTCGGTGCTCTGTCAGTCGATCGTCTCGAGTCCCGATTTTCGATTTCTCGATTGACGATGGTGGCGCCATCGCCAACGGGTGCTCCCCAGAGAGGTTTTGCCATGACTGCTCCCGCCGCGGCGTCACCGGTCGTCCTGTCGCGACGTGCGGCACTTGGGCGTGCCGGGTGCGGATTCGGAGCGCTGGCCTGGGCCGGCCTCAACGCCCGCCATGCCGCCGCCACGATCGGCCCTCACCTTCCCCTCCGCGCCAAGCGGATGATTTTCCTCTTCATGGCCGGAGGGGTGAGCCAGGTCGACAGTTTCGATCCGAAGCCGCGGCTCACGACCGACGACGGCAAGCAGATGCCGTTCGGTGATCTCCGCAGCCTGGCCAAGACGGGGACGAGCCCGCCGCAGCGCGTCATGAAGCCGCTGTGGCGATTCGCCCGGCGCGGGGAGAGCGGGCTGTGGGTCTCCGATCTCTTTCCGGAGATCGCGGGGATCGCTGACGATCTGTGTGTCGTCCGCAGCCTCCACACCGAGGGGATTGCCCACGGTCCGGCGACGCTCTTCCTCCACTGCGGTGCCACCACAGCCGTGCGTCCATCGCTCGGAGCCTGGCTCGACTACGGCCTCGGGACGGAGAACACCGACCTCCCCGGCTTCGTCAGCCTCGCGCCGAGCCTGGGGAACGGTGGCCCGCGGAACCACGGCACCGCCTTCCTTCCGCCGATCCATCAGGGCACTCCCATCGGGCGTGCCGGTCTGCCGGCCCGCGAGAGCGGCATCCGCAATCTCGCCCCGCCGCGCGGCGGGCCCCTGGCGATGGCCGGTCGCGAGCTGCTCACCGGGATCGGCGCCGCCCAGGCTGCAGCCCGCCCCGGCGATGCCGAGATCGAGGCGGTGATCGCCGCCGGCGAACTGGCGGCGCGGATGGAATCCGTGGCGCCGGGCGTCCTCGATCCCGCTGGCGAAACGGCCGAGACGCTCGCGCTGTACGGGATCGACGGCGGGCCGGCCGACAACTTCGGACGCCAGTGCCTCCTCGCTCGCCGCCTGTGCGAGGCCGGCGTGCGCTTCGTGCAGGTCAACTACACCGACAACTCCAACAACCCGGCCTGGGACCAGCATGCCGACATGCCCAAGCATGCCCTCCACGCCCGCGCCACCGACCGGCCCGTGGCGGCGCTGGTCCGCGATCTGAAGCGGCGCGGGTTGCTCGAAGACACGATCGTGTGGTGGGGGAGCGAGTTCGGCCGCACGCCGTACGCCCAAGAAAACGGCACCGGCCGTGACCATAATCCCGCCGGGTTCACCGTTTGGGTTGCCGGGGGCGGCTTCCGGGCCGGTCATGCCCATGGCGAGACCGACGACTTCGGCCACCACGCCGTCGTCGATCGGGTCCACATGCACGATTTTCACGCCACGCTCCTGGCGGCGCTGGGGCTCGACCACACCCGGCTCACCTTCCGGCACGCCGGGCGCGACCACCGCCTCACCGACGTCGCCGGCCGGGTCGAGGGGCGGCTGTTCGCCTGACGGCTGCCTGCACCGCGGCGGCATCGAGTGCCGCAGGGCAGGTCGGTCAGGGCAGGGCCTCGAGATCGATCGCCGGCCGTTTCGCCGGCGGCGGATCGAGGGTGAACACGCTGCCGAGCTTCACCGGCGGCGAGAAGAAACCGCAGTTCCGCAGGAAAAATCCATCCCCTTCGATCCCCCCCGCGTAATCGAGGCGGTGGCCACCGGAGGCGGTGGCATCGCCGGTGAACCTCGCCGTACTGATCGGGTGCCAGGTGCCCTCGGTGTCGCGCACCCATTGGTTCGCGTAGCGTGCCCGTCGGCCGACGTTGCCGGTGGTGTCGAGGAAGTTCTCGAGGAAGGAATGGAAGCCCGTCAGGTGGCGATCGGTCCGCGGGCGGCGAAACGACGCGATCAACCGCCACGCATCCCCCTCGCCGAACCATGACGTGTAGGTCGTCGTCCCGTCGCCGGTCGGCTCGACGCGCGTGAGGAAGCGGTAGGTGAGGCCGGCTTTCCAGGGATGAACGAGGAAACTCTGTCCACCGCTCCCCTCGTTGCCGAATTCACCCGTCCGCACCCCCTCCCCCTTGCGGAGCAGCGCGACGCGGTCGGCCTCGGGTACCTTTGTCGGATCGTCGGTCGTGAACGGGCTCCAGACGGAGAACAGCACGCGCCGCTCCGCCAGGCCGTTGACCTGCATGCCGAAGTAACCCTCCCCGAACCCATTGGCCATGAAGAAACTGCCGAGGGCATCCTCCCCCTCAGGGACGGTCACCTCACCGTAGGCGTACTCGATTTCCTTCTCGGCCGGCAGCGAGTAACCAAGGTGCACCGAGGGGCCGCGACGGCCCCAGTAATACATGCCGCCGTCGTTGGTGGTAACGGCGGTCACGACGAGCTCAGGCGTCTCCGAGCGGATCCGCAGGACAGGAGCGCTGGCGAAGGCCCCCCCCTCGCGGCGCACCCCCCGGATCTCGGCCTTGACATAGCCCGGGCCAACGAGAGGAAAGGTCCCGAACGGGGCGCTTCCGCGATCGTCGCCGGAGAGTTCGGCGCTGACGGCGGTGTCGCCGATCGTCAGTTCCACTTCGGCCCGGCCGCCGGTTTCCGCTGAGACAAGTTCCACCGCGGCGTCGGCCGATCGATCGATGTGGAACCAGACGCTCCAGGTCGTCTCCGGATCGTGCCAGCGGACCTCCGCTCCACCGCGCTCGAGCCCGTCATTCGAGCCTGGCTTCGACGCCACTTCGTAGGCGTTCCCCCCGAAAGGGACCGTCCATTCCGCGCCGTCGGCCGCCTGCGGATCGCCCCCCTGAACGAAAAGCGGCGCGAGGCTGCACAGCCAGGCGACGATCAGCCATCGACCGGCACAACGGCTCCGCAGACCGCACCGGCGTGTCCGGGCATGGCGTTCCAGGGGGCTCGGCAAGGGGCGAACACTCTCCATGTCAGCTTTTTCCATCGGCGGAAGCGAGGAACGACTCCACCCGCTCCTGTCGCGCGGCATCGTCGGGGGTGAGGCGTTCCCGGCCGAGCCCGAGCGCCTTGGCCTGCGCCAAAGAATCGCTGGCGGCTTTGAGGTCGGTGAGCTCGGTCTGGATCGCGGCGAGATGGAGGAACTTGAGCGCTGAGGGGGAGAGAACGGCGTCGTTCATGTCCTCGAGGGCGAGGATCGTCTGTCCCTTGGCGAGGCGGATGAGCGCCCGGGTGTCGAGGATGTCGGGGAGGGGGCCGAGCTCGCGGATCGCCCGCTCGACGAGCTCAAGTGCCTCGTCGGCCGTCTCCGGGCGGGCGAGCATCCAGGCGAGGTTGGCCGCCACGATCCCGGCCTGGACATCCCCCAAGCCCTCGGTGGCGAGGAGCTGGCGGTAGTCCTGCTCCGCCTCGGCGATCCGGCCGAGGGATTCCTTGGCGATTGCGGCCTGGAGCCCGATCTCGGGGGAACCGGGATTCTCACGCCGGATCGCCTCGATCGAGCCGGCGACGAGGTCGTCGATTGCTGGGTCGCATGCCGTCTCCGCGTGCCGCAGGATCACCGCCAAGGCGTCGAGGTACATCGCCGGCGACACCTTGCCGCGGCTCGTCTCCAGCAACTCCACCCCCTCCGTGGTGCGGTGTTGGCGTCCGAGCGACATGGCCCGCATCGCGACCCCCTCCGGCGACATCGAGGCATAGCGCTCGAGCATTCCGTCGGCGGCTTCGGGGAAACCGAGGTCGGCGGCGACCCGGGCCGCCGAAAGCTGGCGGGGGGCATTCTGCGCCGTCAGGGTCTCATCGTCGAAGAGCTTCGCCACCGCGCGGGCAGCCCGATCACGCTCCCCCTCGGCGAGGGCCAGCTTCGCTTCGAGGCGGACTGTCGTCTGGAGGTCGGGGGCCGATTCCTTGAGGCGGCGGAGCCATGAATTCGCCTCGACGAAGTCGCGATCGTTGGTGAGCAGCTCGACGATCGAGCCGACGACCGCCGTGCTCGTATCGGTAGAGATCGCGATCGCCTTGAGGTCGTCACGGGCCTTCGTGCGGTTTCCGACCAGCGACTGGATCCGGGCCAGGCTGATCCGCTCGTCGACGGTCAGCGGGCGACGTTTGGCGAGGGTCTCGAACAGGTTCTGGGCCCTTCGCCAACTGGCTGGGTCACTCCTGCCGATCAGAAAGCTGATCGACAGCGCGACGTCCTCGGAGTACTGAAGACCTGTCTCGTCGACATTCTTCCCCAGGATCTCGAGCGCTTGCTGGAGGTCGCCATAGCGTGGGCTGGCGGCCAACTGCGAGGCGAGGACGCGCCTGGCCCAGGCGACCGTCGGGGTTCCCTGGGCCGATTCCAGCCCGATGATCCGCCGCAGCTCCGCGCCAGCCTCGGCGGGGCGGTTGCGCCGCAGGAGAAAGTCGACGAGATGTCGGGCGGCGACGAGATCGTCGGGGGCCTTCTCGACCGCCTCCCGGGCGGCGCGTTCGGTCGCCTCCGGGGCACCGATCGTTTCGTCGACGGCGGCCTCGAACCGTTCCCGGGGTGGCCCCTCGAGCTTCGCAAGCGCCAGGCCGACCGTCTCGGTCGCCCGCTCGACCCCTCCGGCGGCAGCCTGCAGCCGGACGAGCGTCAGCCAGGCGTTGGCATCGGTGGGCGCCGCATCGGTCGCCCGGCGGCAGACCGCCTCGGCCTCCTCCGATCGGCCGCAGCTGGCCAGCAACCGGGCGTACCACACCAGCTGCTGCGGATCGCGGCAATCATCCGGCGTGAGGGTGGCGCCAATCTGGAGGGCGATATCGGTCCGGCCCGCGGAGGCGAGGACCTGGGCGCGGATCCGGTCGATAGCCGGGCCCCCCGCATCGCCGAGCGACGCGATCACCGGCGCTGCCTCGTCGAGGCGACCGGCTGCCGAGAGGAGGATCGCCAGTCGGCGCCGCGCGAACGGCAGCGTCTCCCCGAGGCCGACTGCGCTGCGGAGGTGGCCGATGGCGGCGCTTGGATCTCCCTGGAGCTCGGCGATTGCCGCCAGCATCCGCGGCACCTCCGACCAGCGTGGCCGCTCCTCGCCCGCCTGGGCGAGGAGCCCACGGGCTTCTTCCAGAATGGCGCGATCCTCGGGCTTGAGTGCCACGGTGGGGGTCTCCTCGAAGCTCATCTTCTGCCGCTCGGCGCGGATGCCGACGATCCGGGAGACGGCGGTCGCCAGTCGAGCGGAGGCGGTGGTCGGCCCGGAAACTCGGACGATCTCGGCGGCCTCCCGGGCGACCTCGTCAACGGCGTCGCGTTCGGCGGCAATTTCGAGCACGACCTGGCGGATCGCAAGATCCTTCGGTTGCTCCGCGAGGATCTTTTTGGCGAGGCGCTCGGCGTCGGCGACGCTCCCCCGGCCGATATGGATGGCGATCAGTTGGCGGGCACAACGATCAGCGGCGGGGCCATTTACCCGCCCCATCCGGGCCTCGAGGTCGGTGAGCCAGCCGGCTGCTTCGGCGGCGGGGGCTGTTGCCGCCAACCGAGCTTCTGCCTCGAGCACTTCAGCGGTGTCGCGGAGCGCATCGGCGGCGTTGGCCAGCCTCGCCCGGGCATCGTCGGCCCGGCCGGCCGCCACGATGAGAAGGAGGTTCTGGGCAAAGAGCGATGGATTGTCGGCGTGTTCCGCGATCAGGGTTTCGGAGGTGGTGAGGGCCTCGTCGAGCTTTCCCTTGGCGGCGAGCACGTCGACCTTCATCCGCTCGATCTCGTTGGGATCGACGTCGGGCTTGGCGGCAATGGTTTCGATGAGCGTCTCGACCTTGTCCCAGTCGCGTTGCGGCTCGTCGCGCGTGACCTGGTCCCGGATGCGGAGTCGCAGCAGCGGCTTCCACAGCGGCGGGTTGTCGGCCAACGTCCCGGCGGGCAACTGTGCGGCCAATTCCTCGGCGATCTGCAGCGATTCCCGCCAGCGCGGGGTCTGCTCGAGGGCGATCATCTCGAAGTATCGGGCGCCGGCCGAGTCCGGTGCATCGGCGAAGGCCCGCTTGCGGGCATCGTTGGCCTGATCGCGCTGGCCGAGGGCGCCGTAGCAGGTCGCGACAAACGTCTCGACGCGCCGGGTGAGCGCCGCATCGGTCGCGATCTGGGCCCTGACGCGCTCCCAGAGCTGGAGCGCCTCGAGCCAGCGCTGCTCCGACATCGCCACCACCGCCTCGGCCCAGAGGATCGGCACCGCGTCCTTGCCGAGGATCGGCAGCGATTCGGCGATCAGCGGGCGGAGCTCATCGATCCGCCGAAGATCGGCCAGGCCGATGAGGAGCTCGACCCGATAGACAGGGTTGGCGGGATTCGAAGTGTAGGCATCGCGGTAGATGGCGATGACGCCATCCCTGTCCCCTCGCTGGCCAGCCAGGAGGGCCTTCGCGGCGACGATTGGTTCGGAATCTGGGGCATCTTGGAGCGTCCCGGCGAGGAGCTCCTCGACCCGGTCGAAACGCTTCCCGACCATCGCCACCTGAAGCTCGAAGAGGGCCACCTCCTGGTCGTCGGGGGCAAGCGCCCGGGCCTTCTCCACCGCCTTGGCGGCTTCGTCGATCTGCCCGTGCCCCATCTGCCAGGCGGCCATGATCTTCCACGCGGCCACGTCGTCGGGCGTCAGTTCGACCATCCGCTCCACGATCCGCGCCGCCGTCTTCGGGTCGCGGCGGTGCTTCTCGAGAATCCCGGCGAGGTTGGAGAAGGCCTCCGGATGGCCGGGGGCCGGCTTGAAGGCTGGGTCGAATTGTTTCGTCCGCTGGTCGAAGCCGGTGAGGGGGGCGAGGACCGCCTCGGCCTCGTCGAACTTCCCGGTGCGCGCAGCCATCGCCGCATAGAGCAGGTCGACGCGAAGGGTGTCGTCGTTGGACTCGCCGCCGGGGCGCCGGTCTCGGATCATGGCGAAGTGGTCGCGGGCGGAGTCGGCGTCCCCCGTCCGGGCCAGGAGCGTTGCCAGTTTTTCGCGGAGGTCGTCTTCCTCGGGGTTTCTCCGGACCGTCACTTCGAGGGCCGCGAGCGTCGCGCCGACGGCGCGGGGGGTGGCCTTGCCCGAATCGACCTGCCGGAGGAGGACTTCGGCATACTCGCGTTGCCGCGGGGCGTCGTCCGGCCGGAGGGCGACGTACCGCCCCAGGAGCCTGATCGCCTCTTGGTCGTTCCCCTCGTCGATTTGGCGTTTGGCCTGACGGGCCATGTCCTCGGCGTTGCGCCGCACCTGGAAGCGATGGAGCAGATACGCTGCCGCCACGCCGCCGAAGAGGAGAAGAGCGATGCCGATGATGAGCGGCACGTTGACGCGTCGCATGGCGGGGCCTGCTTTAGGCTGAGGAGGGAGGAGGGAGAGCCGATGGGACCGACCGGGGAGCGAACCGATTCTACCGGCTGCGGATGTCCGTGCACCCGTCCGCCGCCACCCCGCCGAACCACAGCCCGCGCGGGGGCTCATGAGCAGGGACCATCCAGGCCAGCGGGCCGGTCTGGAGCCAGACAAGCAGCCCGACAAGCACCGCCAAGGCGAGGCTATGAGGGAAGACCCGCCGCAGGATCGCCCCTTCCTGGCGATCGATGCCGGTGGCGGTGGCGGCGACGACGATGCTCTGGGCGTCGATCATCTTCCCCATCACGCCACCGGTGCTGTTGGCGGTGCAGATCAGGAGTGGATCGAGGCCGAGTTGCCCGGCGGTGACGCGCTGGAGGCTGCCGAACATCGCATTGCTCGAGGTGTCGGATCCGGTCAGGGCGACGCCGAGCCAGCCGAGGAGCGCCGCGAACAACGGGTAGGCGGGGCCGGTGCGCGTCATCGCCAGCCCCAGGATCACGTCGGTCCCAGAATAGCGGGTGACGAAGGCCAGCGCCAGCATCGCGGCGATCGTCACCAGGGGGCCGGCGAGCCGGGAGAGATTCTCCCCCCAGATCCGCCAGGCCCGCCCCGGAGCGATTCCCAGCCAGGGAATCGCGACCAGCGCCGCCAGGAGGATCCCGGTGCCGGCGGCGGAGAGCCAGTTGAGACGGTAGATCGCAGGCTCGAGCTCGCGGACGTGATCGGTCGCGGGGGCGACCTTCGCGACGGCCTTGTGGAGGCGGGGCACCGGGAACTCAGGCGCCACGATCGCGATCGGCACGACGTCCGCCAAGGCGCTCCCCGGCTTGGCCTCGAGCCCGGCCTTCACCACCGGCAATCCCCAGGCAAACACGGCCAGCGAGAGAAACACCCACGGCATCCAGGCCCACACGATCTTGGCCGGCGAATCGAGCGCCTCCGGGCCGGTCGCCGGGGAGGGCATTTCCGCCGCGCCGTAGCGCCAGCAATCCCGCGGCTGCCAGACCCGCATGAACGCCGCCAGGCAGGCAAGGCTCACAAGCCCGCCGACGACATCGACCAGCGCCGGGCCGACGAGGTTCGCCACGCCCGCCTGCACCAGCGCAAACGACGCCCCGCAGACGAGGACCGCCGGCCAGACGCCGACGAGCCCCTTCCAGCCGGCCATGGTCACCACCATCCAGGCAGGGACGATGAGCGAGAAGAAGGGGAGCTGCCGGCCTGCCATCGCCGAGATTGCCTGCTCCTCGAGGCCTGTAACCTTCGCCAGGGTGATGATCGGGGTTCCCAGGGCACCGAACGCGACTGGCGCCGTATTGGCGATGAGCGCCAGACAAGCCGCCTCGAAGGGGGGAAAGCCGGCGCCGGTGAGGAGCGCCGCTGAGATCGCCACCGGTGCGCCGAAGCCGGCGGCCCCCTCGAGGAACGCGCCGAAGGCGAAGGCGATGAGGAGCGCCTGGATGCGGTGATCGGCGGAGAGCCGGGTCACCGACCGCTTCATGACGTCGAGGGCACCAGCCTCCACCGACAGGCTGTAGAGAAACATCGCCGTGACAATGATCCACCCGATCGGGAACAGCCCGAAGCAGGCGCCGTAGAGCGTGGCTGCCGCCGCGGCATCCAGCGGCATGCCGACGACACCGACCGCCACGCCGAGGGCCGTCAGCAGGCCGGCGATCGCCGCGCGCTGCGCTGACCACCCGCAGCCGGCAAGCAATCCCAGCAGCACCACCAGCGGCAGCATCGCCACGAGCGTGGAGAGGAGCGGGGAACCGAGCGGGTCGTAGACATGATCCCAGACCACGGCTTGTTCCTGAGCGTTCAGAAGGCGACGAGCATTGCGGCCAGCCCGGCGATCCCAACGACGATCAGCCCGGCACCGAGCCAGCGCGCGATCGGGGGACGGTCGGAATAGCGGTAGTCGTCTTTGGAGACCGCTCGGAGGACGAGCCGGTGCTCCCACATCCCGGCGAGTGTCGCCACGATCCCCAGGGCCATCAGCGTCGCCCCGTAAAACCGTGTCTTCAGCGGCGAGAATCCCCCGCCGTCGAGGCTCACCGCCGCCTGACCGAAGCGCTCGATGCCGAAGCCGAGGCTGACCATCGCCAGGCTCGTGCGGATCCAGGCGAGTAAGGTGCGGTCGGCGGCCTCGCGGTTGCGCTCGCGGGCCAGTTCGGTGCTCACAGCCGCGCTATCCTCGTCGCGGTGGGGCACGTGCGGCGGTGGTTGTGGGTTGCTCATGGCCGGGAGGATACCACGCTGCCGTTCACTCCACCTCCAGGCCGACCGAAGAGGAGTGGGCAGAGAACTCCGGCGCATAGCGGCTGCGAATCGAGGCAAACCCGCTCGAGGCCGTGCCCCGGTGTGCCGCCCGGAGCGAATACTCGAAGACGTGCGTCCCGCGCGGCAGCCGCTCGAAGAACAGCTGCGTCGAGGCATCGCGGACGGCCAGATACCAGCCGGCCCCATCGGCCCATCGCCATCCCGAGAGGACGTCGACCGGCTCGGTGAGGCTCGGGCGGTGGTCGAAGAGCTCGAGGAACTCATAATCGCGATCGCTTGTCACCACGAGTCGCACGACGAGCTCATCCCCCACCTCGACACGCGTCGTGCCATCCACAGCCACGAGCTCTGGCCCGGCCTTCGTCTGCCGCTTCACGAAAAGCTGCTTGTCGATCGCCAGCTCCGCCCGGCCCACCGCCGGGAGATTGGCGATGTCGTCGAGATACTGCCAGTGGACGCCGCCGAAAGCGAGCCCCTTCTCCTTCCGCGCGAGCGTGACAGTCCCCATCCTCGGCTCGATCTCACGGCGCGTGAAGCGGGTCTCGATGAATCCGGTGCCGGCCTCGGCTCGGGGTGCGTCATCGTTTCCCGGTTTGAGCGTCTCGCCGCCGACGTCGACCGTCACCAGCTCCGTCGAAGCGAGGAGATCCGCGCCGCGGCCGAGGAGCGCGCCGATCGCATCGGCCGTGGCCCGGTTGCCGCGCCACCGGCTCGTCCGCTTCTGTGACAAGAGCCAGACTTGGAGCGCCTCGACGGCCTCGCGATCGCCGGCGACCTCGTCGAAGGCCTCGATCATGACTCCTTGCGTCTCGATCGGCGCCGCGGCCCACTGCCACCAGGCCGGATGGGGATCACGCCACCACATCCCCTGCCACGAATCCGTCTCGTCGCCCGGCTTCACGTCGGCGTCGACGGCCCGCTGCCGGAGGCTGTCGATGATCGACAGCGCCGTTTCCCGGTCGCCGGAGCGGGCCAGCGCGATCGCTAGATGCCCCTGCGAGCGGCGGGCATCGACCTTCATCCAGGTCATCCGCGCGTTGTTGCGCCAGGAATCGATCGCCGCTGCGGCCTCGCCTTGCGGCGGCATGTCGGCCGTGAAGAAGCTGCGCGCGTAGAGGGCGAGAGCGACACCAGAGTCGATCGTCGGCTCCCCCTTTCCACGTTTTTTCGCTTCATTCCACCACTCGACAAACTGACCGTCGAGCCAGGGGAGCGTGGCGAGCGCCGGCTGGATGTCGAGATCGACCCCGGCGGCGCGGAGCCGGCCGAAGCCCGCGAGGATCGAGAGCGTTACCGGCGTGCAGGTGCGGCCACCGGGGAACCAGGGCCAGCCGCCGTCGCCGGCTCGCATCCCTTCGAGGCGCCGCAGGGCCGAGGCCTGCTCGTCGGCTGCGCGGTTGGCGTCGAAGAGGAGGCCGATGCGGTGCCGGGCCTCGCGCTCGTCGACTGCCTCGCGGACCCACGGTGTTTCGGCGAGGAGCGTCTGCATCAGCTCCGAGTTCTTTTCCAGGGGGCTTTCGAGCGGCTTCTGTCCCGGGGGGGGATTGCGCCACTGCTCGAAGACCGCCGCGATCCGCTCGTCGGAGCGGGCGATGTGGCCGGCCCAACTGTTGGCGTAGAGCCGAGTGAACAGGGTCTCGACGCTCTCGTCGGTCGGCTCGGCGATCGACGGCAAGGCGAGAACGGCATACCAGGCGGGATTGGATGCCGCTTGGACGACGAGCGACTGGCTGGCGATCGAGGGCAGATCCTTGCTATCGGCGAGGCGCTGCACCGTCACGGTGCGCGTGCCGGGGCCGCGGAGCGTGATCGGCACCGACTCATCGACGAGGACGCGCCGGGAGAGGACCGGCAGGAAGGCCTCCTCACCGTCGGCGGCCCGGCCAGCCGAGCCGGTGGCGAGATACCGCAAGGTCTCGGTGCCATCGGCCACGCGCACCCGGAAAACCACCGGCTTTGACTGCCCAGCGGCAAGCTCGAAGGGCTGCTCGGCCGGTGTCTCGAGGAGGGATTGGCGGGAGTCTCCGGTGCGGGCGTCGAAAAGCTCGAGGCGCACCTTTCCGGCAAGCGTGCCGGTTGAGCGGTTGCCGACCTTCACCGGGATCTCGACGACGTCCCCTTCGCGGAGGAACCGGGGCACGACCGGCTCGACCATGAGGTCCTTGGCGGCCACGGCCGTGTCGAGGAGCGTGCCGGAGCGGAGGCTCGCGTCGTGGGCGAGCGACTTGAACTGCCAGGTGGTGAGCGTGTCGGGGAGGGTGAACTCGATCGTCACGCTGCCGTCGTCGTTGCTCGTCAGGGCCGGCAGAAAGAACGCCGTCTCGACGAGGTTTTTCCGTGGCGGCGGGGGCGCGGCAGCGGCGGGCCCGGTGCCGGTTTCCGGCGGTGGGCCTCCCCCGTCGCCCACAGCGGCAAAGTCCATCTCGAGGCCGAGGGCGACCGGCGCCCCCTTGGCCATCGCCCGGCCCGGGGCCGCGTCAGCCATCATCGCGTCGGCCATCATCGGCGCCGCCATCGGCATCGCGCCGCGCATCATCCCCCGGCG
>CAMBFA010000126.1 GCA_945865325.1 Candidatus Kuenenia stuttgartensis | reverse complement strand
AGCCTGATCGGACCGATGTTCTTTCATCTCGGCGAGCACCGCCACGGCAGCAGCCTCGATTTCAACGGCATCCATCAGGAGATGATCGACAACAAGATCGATGCCTTCTCCAAGACCTTTCTGGCGATGACCGTGGGCTGTGCCCGCTGCCACGATCACAAGCTCGATGCGATCTCGCAGAAAGACTATTACGCGTTGGCGGGGATGTTCATGACGCCGCGGTGGACGCCGCGCGACGTCGCCCTTCCGGGCGTCAATGCACCGTCGATCGCCGAACTCGAGCGCCTCCGTGGCGAGATCCAGACGAGCCTTGCCGCCGCCTGGGGCCGCGAGGCGCTGGCGTTCTTGGGGGCCACGCTCCGGGAGCGTCTCCAAGCCGATTCCGATGGGACAAAAGCCGCATCGATCGACGACGTCAGTTATCCCCTGGCCAAGCTGCTCGAGGCGGCCGCCCAGCCAGGGGCCGACCCGGGCGTAACGGTCCCTGCCAGCTGGAAGACAGCCGCCGCGGAGTGGCAGGCCGCCCGCGCCATGCGCGACCAAGCCAATGCCCGTTTTACGTCTCTGGTTGACCTCACCGGGCCGGGGCTGCCTGCGGGCTGGGTCGCGGAAGGGGAGGGGATGACCCACGGGCATCTGCCCACCGGAACGGTGCGCGTCAGCCTCGAAGGGGATGCGCTTGTCGCCAATATCCTGCCGGCAGGCCACCACACTCACGCCCTCTCCCCGCGGCTCCCCGGCATTCTCCGCCTCCCTGCCGCAGAAGGCTTTCCCCGCAAGTGGATCAGCTTGCAGGTTGCCGGTGGCGAGTGGGCGGCGAAGCTCGTCGTCCCCCAAAACGCGATCCTCAATGAAGGGAGCGGTGGCCCGGCGTTCCTCGATGGCAAGGCGGCTCCGCAGTGGCAGGCCGTCTCACTGACGCCGCTGAAAAACGGCGTCACACGGGTGCTCACCGAGATCGCCACGACCGACTTCAACCCCAACTTCCCGCCGCGCACGGGGCTCGCGACCGCCGGCGGCGTGACGTTGCCGGCGGCCGACGACGGCGTGGGGAAGAAGAGTTGGTTCAGCGTCACCGGGATGGTCGGCCACGACGAGCCGGGGGCACCGCTGGCCGATCTCGCTCTGTTTCAACCGCTCTTCGACCGGGCCCTGCCGACGACCGAGGGAGAAGCCTGGGACGCCGTGGCCGACTGGCTCCGTGGGGCCGTCGGTCGCTTCGCCGCCGGTGAAGCCACGGCGGGAGATATCCGACTCCTCGACTGGATGCTCGCCCGGAAGCTCCTTCCCAACGACGCTGCGACGCTTCCCGAGGCTGGTGCGCTCGTCAAGCGCTACCGGGAGGTGGAAGCGGCGATCCGTCCGTCGCGAACCGTCAACGGTATGGACGAGCGCGGCATGGCCCCGATCGACTACCGGCTCAACCTCCGCGGCAACGTCGATGCGGAGGGGCCGGCGGTGCCGCACGGATTTCTCGAGGTCTTTTCAGCGGGCCATGGCGTCGGACCATCCTCCGGGAGTGGCCGGCTCGAGTTGGCCTTGGCGCTTGCCAGCGAACGCAATCCCCAGACAGCGCGCGTCTACGTCAATCGGGTCTGGCAGTGGGTGTTCGGCACCGGCTTGGTTTCCACGTCGAGCGATTTCGGCCGGCTCGGCGACCGCCCCTCCCATCCGGAGCTCCTCGATTTCCTGGCGATCGAATTCATGCGCGATGGCTGGTCGACAAAACGGCTCATCCGCCGGCTCGTCCTCTCGGAGACCTTCCGCCAGGGCTCGCGCGCTTCCACAGCAGCGCTCATCGCCGATCCCGACAACCGTCTCCTCCATCACCATCCCACCCGCCGGCTCGACGCCGAGGGGATCCGCGACAGCCTCCTCGCCGTCTCGGGCAGGCTCGATCCGCAGCTCGGAGGGCGTCCGATCCGACCGCACCGCTTTCTCGAGGATCCCGCCAAGCGGCTCTTCGCCGGCCCACTCGACGGGGAAGGGAGGCGCTCGATCTACCTCGAGATGTCGATCATGGCGCCGCCGCCATTCCTCGTCGGCTTCAACCTGCCGGCACCGAAGATCCCCACCGGAAAGCGCGACGTCACGAGCGTGCCGGCGCAGGCGCTGATCCTCATGAACGACCCGTTCGTCCTCGCCATGGCCGACCACTGGGCCGGCCGGCTCCTTGCCGACGGCCGCAGCCAGCCGGGCGAGCGGATGGCGGCGATGTTCCGAGAGGCGCTCGGCCGCGAGCCCGACGCCGAAGAGATGCCTGTGTGGCTCGAGGCGGCGAGCGCCTTTGCCTCGCCGAACACCACACCGGAAGCGCTCATGGCCGACCGGGCGGCCTGGAAGGGGGTGGCCCATGCCCTGTTCAACAGCAAAGAGTTCATCCACCACCGCTAGCCGTGGCCTGCCGGAGACCTGTCCGATGACCTCTTCCCACCCGTTCGCCTCCGGCAGCTGCCCCGGCCGGGCTCCTGCCGCCCCGTCGCGGCGCGGCTTCCTCGCTGGGTCTTCAGCCGGGTTCGGCTGGCTCGCGCTCTCCGGCCTCCTCGGGCCAGAGGCCGCCGCGGCAACGTCGGCCACCGCTCGCCCCCGGGCCCGCAACGTCATCTTCTGCTTCATGGACGGCGGCCCGAGCCACGTCGATCTCTTCGATCCCAAGCCGATGCTCAAAGCCCACGAAGGGACAAAGATCGGCGACACGAATGTCTCGAAGAGGTCGCAATCAGACGCCAACCGCGTCTGGTTCGGGAGCCCGTGGGAGTTTCGCAAGCGCGGGCAAAGCGGCCTGTGGGTCAGCGACCTCTTCCCCCGGATCGCCGAAGTCGCCGACGAGTTGTGCGTCGTCCGTTCGATGGTCGGCGAACTGCCGCTCCATGGACAGCAGAACCTCCTCCTCCACACCGGGCGGATCATCGGCTCCGCCCCGAGCTTTGGCGCCTGGGTTTCTTACGGCCTGGGGACGGAGAACGACAACCTCCCCGGCTATGTCGTTCTCAACAACGACTGGGTCCCCAACGGCGGCCTGGAGAACTTCGGCAGCGCCTATCTGCCCGCTTCCCACCAGGCGACGATGCTCCGGGCGGCCGGCACGCCGGTCGACAACATCGTCGCCGCCGATCCCGAGGCTCTGCAGCGTCGCAAGCTCGCGCTGCTTGAGTCACAGGATCGGCGCTTCGCCGCGGCGGCCTCCGATGGCACCGCGATCGAGGCGCTGATCGCCAACTACGAGACGGCCTTCCGGATGCAGGCCACCGTCCCCGACGTCATCGACACCCATCACGAGCCGGAGCATGTCCGGAAGCTCTACGGCCTCGACTCTGCCGACGAGCACCAGCGGCTCTACGCCACCCAGGCCCTCCGGGCCCGGCGGCTGATCGAGCAGGGCGTCCGGTTCGTCGAGATCACCTGTCCGAGTTTCGACGGCAACAACTCCCCCTGGGACCAGCACGGCCAGATCGTTCAGAACCATGCCAAGAATGCCCTCGTCACGGAGCAGTCGGTGGCGGCCCTGATCGTCGACCTCAAGGCCCGCGGCCTCCTCGACGAGACGATTGTCGTCTGGGCCGGCGAGATGGGGCGCACTCCCCACACTCCAGCAGTGAACCCCGGCTGCGGCCGCGACCACCATGTCGACGGCTACTCGATCTTCCTCGCCGGCGGCGGCTTCCGTGGGGGGATGGCCTACGGCGAGACCGATGACTTCGGCAATTCCGTCGTCTCCGATGCCGTCGATATCCACGACATCCACGCCACGATCCTCCACCAGCTCGGCGTCGATCACGAGCGGCTCACCTTTCGCCACGGCGGCCGCGACCACCGCCTCACCGACGTCCATGGCCGGGTGATCCGTGCTCTCCTCTCCTGATCACCGAGAGAAACTCGGAGCCGGAATCACTCCCGGAATCACTCCAGGATCGTGACGGCATCGGCGGGGCCGCCGAACATGGCCGGGAGAGGCATGTCGCGGAAGTTTGTCCCCTCGCCTGAGCCATAGCGGATCTGCAAGCGGTCGAGTGGGATCTCGGCAGGCGCTCCCTTCCGCATGAGGCTTGCCTTCGTCGCCCCCCACGCTCGCTTCGCCTCGTTTCCGGTCACCTCGAGGGCGAGCGTCCCGGCTCGGTGGGGCGTGGCGAGCATCGGCGGCACTTCGACGACCACCCCGCCAGGGATCCCGCGGACTGCCAGCGCACGCCCTTCGAACCAGCCCCGGATTCCCTCCTCGCGCAGCCCGTTCCCCCTCAAGAAGACGAGAAATCCGTCGTGTGAGGCGCGCACATCGGGGACGATCACCCCCCGGCACCAGAGCGGCTTTTCGGCGGGGGCGAAGCGCGCCAGGATCGCTTCAGAAGATGGAAACGCCCCGCTGCCGCGCCGCACCGACACCCAGCGGAGGGACGGGTCGTGGGGATCACGCTCGTCAAGGCTCGCCGGCGGCTCGAGCCCGGCGGCGAGATGGACGGCGCTTGCGAGCACGCGCACCACTTCCGGCTTCGCCAGATCGTCGCCATGGCCGATCGAGGTATAGATCGACCGGCCGCCGTCGGGGCGGACATAGTCGGTGAGCACCGGCTGCGCCGGCTCCCCCGGCACTTCGCCGACGGCGAGGACGCGCGTCTGCGGGGAGGCTGGCGCTATTCGATACAGCGAGCCTGTCTGTTGAATCGTCCCCTCGGCGGGAATGCCCGTGAGGAGCGGATCCCCGGCGGCGCCCGGGGCGACTTTCACCGTCGATCGCAGCTCATTGCCGAAGTGGCCGGTGTACTCGATGCCGAACACATCGCGATCAAACTCCCCCCACGACTCGCAGCCGTCGATCGCCTCCTTTGGCTCCCAGGCGTGGCTCGCCGTCCGGATCCCGATCACCGGTTTTCCTGCGGCGAGAAACGCCTTGAGCGCGGCCATCTCCGCCGGGCGGAGCCCCCGGCGACGGGCCGAGAGAAGGAGCACGTCGGCGTCGGCCAAGCGCGCCAGGCCGGGAATCGAGTTCGGATCGTCGGCCGCGACGTGGTGCTCCACGACCTGAAACGCCCCACCCAAATGGCGATGAGCGAAAGCAGGAAGCGTGCGATGCGAGTCGTATTCCTCCTCGGCGATCACCAGTGCCACCGTCGGCCGGGTGTCGCGCGGCGAGCGGAAAGACGTGCTCCCCTCGAGCACCTGGGCGCTCGAGATCGTCGGGCAGACATGCCGCTCGACATGGTCGATCATCCGGTCGGTGCCGGTGAAGTGGCTCACCCACGGCCACTGGGCCGGGTCGTACATCGTGTCGGTGAGGTCGCGGACGAGGACGACATCGCGCCCCGACTCGCTGATCCGTCGCAGCCCGAACGGCCGACCGAGAACGCACATGTTGAGATGGACACCAACGAGCATCACATGCCGGATCCCCCGGGCAGCGAGGACCCGGGCTACCTCGGCGCCGTTGTCGCTGAGAAAATCGTTGTCGGCGTCGATTGGCACCAGCGCCGACTGCATCTTCCAGGGCATCTTGGGGTTGCGCCCCATCCGCTCCAGCTCCGCAGCCCAGGCGGCATGCTCGGCCGGGTCGTCATCCTCGCCACCGAGCGACTGATCGAGCGGGTATTCATCGAGCGATTCCGGTGCGATCCCGGAGCACCACGTTCCCTTCCCGACCGGCGGCGGTTCGAAACCGGCCGGTAGGTTACGGGCCACGAGATCGAGGACGCGGTCGCGCGCCGGGTGACTCGCATACTCTGGCATGCAATCGCTGGGGGCATGGATCACGGTGCCCCCGGCGGCCCGGACGGTGTCGCAGAGCCGGGCGATCCGGGGGGCAAACTCCGCAAGCCGTTCGACGGCCCGACGGCAGTGATGGAGATCCCAGACGTCGCAGACAATGACGGCCGTCTCCGACGCCTTCCAGGCTGCAGGAGACTCGATCGTGCGCCAAAACGCCCGATCCTCGCTCCCCGGCTGTTGCCGCCGCAGCGCCAGATCAAACACCCCGTCAGCATTCGGGGCCGCCGCACCGACGCGCATCGAGGCCGCCATGAAAACTCCCCCGATCGCCCCGAGCAGCACCGCAACAACAGCTTCCGCGCGTTTCATCACTTCGATCTCCCCGATCGCCCCCTGCATCCAGACTCACGATGGTTGCCTGCCACCGAACTGGCAGGATACCGTACGGCAGGGGAAAAGGGGCACAAACAGAGCCAGATGGCGGCCCATCGCTCCCATCGGCTCCCATCGAACCCAAACGCCCCCACACCGTTCCCCCGAGGAGATCTTCCCGATGCCCAAGCATTTCCACTCCATTCCCTCGAATGTTGCCCCCGACGCCACCGGCCGCCTCACCCGCCGCGACCTCCTCGCCGGCGCGGCGGGCCTGGCCGCGATCGCCCTGCCGACGATTGTCCCCGCCCGGGCCCTCGGCCTCGAGCCGGGGGTGGCGGCAGCGAGCGAGCGAATCGGCCTCGGCGTGATCGGCATCGGCCCGCGCTGCCGGTATGTCCTTAGCGCCATGCTCCCGTTTGCCGACGTCCAGTGCCTCTCGATCGCCGACGTCCAGGCCTCGCGGCGCGACGAGGGGAAAGCGATGGTCGACGCTCACTATGGCCATACCGACTGCACGACGACGCGCGACATGCACGAACTGCTCGACCGCAAAGACATCGACGCGGTCCTCATCGCCACCGGCGACCGCTGGCACGGCGCCGCCTCGATGCTCGCAGCCGAATCCGGCAAAGATGTCTATAGCGAAAAGCCGTGTGGGATCACGATTGACATCTGCCAGCGCCTCGCCGCCACCTTCGCCAAAACTGGCCGGGTGTTTCAGGCAGGAACCCAGCGGCGGAGCGTGCCGAACTTCATCAATGCGGTGAACCTCGCCCACACCGGCAAGCTCGGCAAGCTGCAGACGCTCTACGCCTCGGCCTACGAACCGGTCCTCAAGAACGACTGGCTCGCTGCTGAGCCAACGCCCCCGGCAGAAGTGTGCGACTGGGATCGGTGGCTCGGCCCGGCGCCGTGGCGCCCCTACAACCGCGAGTACGTCGGCGGCGGCTGGCGCGGCTACCACGACTTCGACTCCGGCGCCCGGCTCCTCGACTGGGGCGCGCACACGGTCGACCTCTGCCAGTGGGCCAACCGAGCCGACGACACCGGCCCGGTCGAGTTCGATCCACAACCCACGGCGATGCACTGTGTCTATCCTAACGGGGTGAAGCTCGTCATCGACTTCCTCCCCACCCCGTTCGGCGACCGCGCCCCGAACTGGAACACGAAGCTCGGCACCTGCCCGGTGAAGTTCGTCGGCGATGCCGGCTGGGTGGAGACCGGCGACGCCGGCGGCACCGACGTCTCCCCCGGCCTCGAAGCGGAAGTTGGCGAGGCCACCAAAAAGCTCGCCGGCACCGACGCCGCCCTCCATGCCCGCAACTTCTTCGATTGCGTGAAGTCGCGAAAGCCGACGGCCGCCAATCCCGAGGTGATGCGGCGAGCGCATGTCGCCTGCCACGCCGCAGCGATCGCCTGGATCCTGAAGCGGAAGCTCCGCTTCGACCCGCAAACGGAGACGTTTCTCACGGCCAACGGCCAGCCCGACCAGGAAGCCAACGGCCTCAAGAGCCGCCCCGAGCGGAATTGGGTCGCGGGGTGATCCTTTTTTTCAGCCTGTTTTGAAACACGTGCCTGCCCGGCGGTGTCTCATTCGATCGACCTCTGACTCTCCGGAGCGACTGCATGATCAGCCCATTCAGATCGCAACAGCGACACAGCCTCGCGGCATCATGTGTCGCCGTGTCGGTACTCCTCCTCGCCATTTCAAGCGAAGCGATTGCCGACGATCCGGTCGAGATTGTCCTCGCGCTCCATCCGGCCCGGATCGACCCCTTCGCCGCGCCGCCGCGGCTCCTTCCCGCCGATCCCGACCTCAAGCCGGGCAACGCGGCAGTCGTGCTCAACGGGCTCATGGCTGAGCGGCAGGGATACTGGAGCGTTTGGGACACGATCTACGACGATGCCCGGCTAACCGTTGGCGATCCACGGATCGCCGCCACGGACGTGGCTGGGATCATTCCCGACATGATTCGGGCCGGTCTGATCCGGGATGCCGATTGGAACCACCCCGTGCGCGAAGACGGTGCGAACGTCTACCTCGGCGACATGCAGATGGTCAGAGGACTTCTTGAACGGCCCCTGACGATCTGGATCAAGCAGAAACTCGCCGAACATGATCTGGCCGCCGCGACGGAGGGAATCCGCACGCAGTTGGCCTGCGCCCGGCACATGGGCAATGCGCCGTTCTTCATCACCCCCATGCAGGCTCACGCCGTTGGCACGGTGGCCATCGACAACCTCGAATACCTCGTGGCACAACCGGGCTGTCCCAATCTCCGCTGGTCGCTCTCCGTCCTGCCCCCGCTCCTGTTCGACGGACCGAGCATGCTGGAATGGCACACGCGGCTTCTCGAGCTCTCGCTCCCTCGATTGAAGCTGGGGATTCCCCACGACAGCGACCTTGAGGCATGGCAGCAGATCGCCAGCGACTACTTCGATCTCATCGAGGATTCCAAGAACCCGCTCACTCCCGAACAAAGGGCTGATCTGATCCTCCGGTGTGCCCCCTTGGCGCGAGAGAGGCTCGTGCGGCGCGGGCTCTTATCCGCTGACGCCGCCATGGTGCTCTCCCCGGACGCGGCCGTGATGCGAGCGATTCTCGACCACCATGCCGACATCGGCCGGCAGATGCGCCTGGCGTGGGCTCTCCCTTCCTCTGAGGCGATCGGGCAACTGGCAAAGCTCGACGGTCTCGCCGGGGCGTGGGATCTTGAACTCGACTCCTGGCCGCTCGCCAACGGATTCGTGAAGGACTTCCTTTTCTTCAATCACTTCTCGCGTTGCACGGCGATGCTCGAGACGGTCGAGTCGCTCCGTCATCATGCCGCCACGCACGATGGAGAGCTCCCGGCGGCGCTAGCCAACCTCGAATACGCCGCCCCGCGCGATCCGGTATCCGGCCTTCCCTTCATCTATGTCTGGGACGAATCGCCTTCGACCGCCACGCTCTCGATGCCCGACATCCCCGGCGTCCCGGACGATGCCCAGCAACGCCGCACCTACAAGATCGAGATGGTCTCGCCATGACACTTCCAAAGAGTCTCTTCAAGCTTCTCCTGCTTGGGCTCGTCCTTCTTGGCTCGATCGCCGCCGTGGTTTGCGCAGACGAGCCGACGACGATCAAGCTCACGCTCCATCCGCAGGCCATCGAAGACCACGGGCCGTCGCGGCCCCTCCTCCCCGAGGCGCCCGATCTGAAGCCGGGGAACGCCGCCGTCGTCCTCCTGCGGATGCCTTGGGCGCAGCGGACGTGGATGGAGGAGTGGTCGCCGAAGCTCTTCGAGCTGTTGAAACTCCCTCCGGGAGACCCCCGTGTCGCCGAGTTCCCTTTCGACCGCTTCGCTGCCGAGATGCGCCGGGCCGCCTTCATGCGGGATGCCGACTGGGCGTATCCGCTCGAGGACGAGTCGCTCGACTCGATCAGTACTCCGGACATTCTTGAGCTTCCGATCTTTTTCCGCGGCATGTCGATCTGGATCGATCAACGGATCGCCGCGGGTGACCTCGATGCGGCCAGAGAGGGAGTTCTCACGATGCTCGCCTGCTCCCGCCATGTGGCCCGCACGCCGATGTCCATTCACCATCTCGTGGCGCGAGGCGCGGCTGACGCCGCCCTCTCTCGGGTCGAATCGCTCATTTCCCAACCTCACTGCCCGAATCTTCACGCCTCGCTCGCGCTCCTGCCGGACACGGTCGGCGACTGCCGAGCCGCCCTCCAATGGGAAGCACAGAACCCCAAGCGATTGTTGCCGGCGCTCCGCAATGGTTTGCCATCGAGCGGCGACGCCCAGGGCTGGTCGGCGGTGATGGATGATTTCTTACGTTGGGAAGTCGGTCCATGGGGAAAAGAAGAGACGATCGGTGCTGACCTCGAGGCCCGCCGTCTTGAGCTGGCAGCCGAGGCGCGGGCCGCCGTCGCTCGGGGGGGCTACGCTGTTCCGGACCGCCCGATCTCGGAAGACGAGCTCGGCATGGGCTATCTGCTCGCCAAGACTGCCAGAGCTTATCGTCGCGCCGAAGCAGCCTGGCGACTCCCCCCTCCGGACGCCATTCGGGCCCTCGCCGCCATGAAAGCCGAAACCGATGCCATTTCGCCCCGGGAAACCCAGACCTCGGCTCCATTCTTAGCCATGTATGCCGCCACCGAAGGCTTCGGTCGACGGGCCCGCCTGCTCGAAGTGGTCGAGGCCCTCCGCGATGCGCTCGCGCACAACGGCGGCCGGTTTCCAGCCTCACTCGCCGACGTGCCAGTGCACGTTCCGCACGATCCATTCACTGGAAAACCGTTCCCCTATGAACCGGCTGCCGACGGCTGCTCGTCCCAGCTGTCCACGACGCCGATTCCGGAAATCGACAACATGGCAGGTGTGAGCAGCGCCCTGAGGATCTACGAGCTCACGATCGCCACCGAGTAACGCAGAGCTCGGCTGTGCTGCGGAGGGCCGTCAGGCTTGGCAGGCCAGCGAGATGTCACTCGTTTTTCCGCTCCGCGAGCGCGGCCTTCAGCTCTTCGATCTCCACCTGATGGAGATTTTCCACGCGCATCGCCGCTTGGCGTCGATCCTCAATGGTGGCACGCAAGCCCGGGAGCTTCGTGGCCACAAACACGGCATCCCGTGAGCAGCGATGGTGGATGCGAACTCCGCCTGCCTCAGCAGACCACGGCACGTCATGGGCACCATCGGCGTCGATGCGAAACACGTCCGTTGGCTGCCGGAGCCAATGGGGCAACCGATACGCGTACGAGAAATCACGGGGCTCGCCGAAGTGAAACGTGTTGTCTTCAGGATCTGGCACATAGGCCAAGTCGTTGGCAAACAGCACGCCACATTCTTCACTGACAATCGACGCACAGTCCCAGTCTGGCTTCCCCTCGGCGTCCACAACCCTTTCAAACCCAAAGGCATCGCCGGAAAGATAGAACGGCGAGAGCATGTGGATTTCACGGCCGATTCGCGAGATTGGCTCCCACGTGTCCGGAAAGGCGAGGAGTGATTTCAGGCTCAGATTGAACCAATACAACGACGTGATCCGGGTCGACAAGGCATGCATCGCCTGGGCACGCAGCTCGTCCGGCGTTGGTGATCGGCGCTTGCGGGTGTTCCAGCCAAACCCACCCCCCCAGCCGTCGTGTGGCCCCTGTGACCAATGGGCCACGGGCATCGGCCGACTGAGCTCTCGGAGGGACCGACACAGGTCGCCGATCGTTTCCAGCGGCGCCCCCCAGCTGATCTGTTTTCCATCCCAGCGATCATAGGCTCGCCAAGAGTCGGCCGCCGGTGCAACGACGCGGTAGGCGTCGTAGTGGGGATAGTCGGAGAGTCCTGCATAATATCGCCACACACGTTCTTCGGAGTTGGTCACGCTCGTCGCCAGTCGGCTCGGGCGGTACGGCAGCAGTTTCTCGAACACCTCTTGGGGAGCGACGGGGCGTCCGCCGCCATATTGCGGCTCCCCGAGAAACTCGACCGCATGAATCCTCGGGAGCCACTGATCGGTATCCCAGTCCTCGAGCGGCCAGAGGCGATTGAACAGCTTCATCGGGTAGCGTGAAGTCAACTCCGGGTTGTCCGTATACCCGCGGACCTTCTCAATCTGCCCGCAATTGACATGGAGTCGGGTGAGCAGTTTCAAATAGGACTCGTTCTTCAGGTGATCACCGATCCACCCGCCACTGATATCGAATTGCTCCGTCTTGATTCGCAGATGCCCCCACAACGATCCAGATTCCGCCGTCAGTTCGATGGCCGCGTAGGTCAAGGGCCACGGCTGCTGCACAGAGACATTCACGATCCCACGCTCTCTCGGGGGAATCAGGACGTCAACCGCAAGCGTCGGGGTTGCAAAAAGAGTCTGCCAGGTGGCGCTCGTGCGAGGCAGCCAGAATCGAACCGACGAGATCTTCAGCGGCCTATCTGAATCATTGACGACGTGGGCCACCATCTTTCGCGGCTGCAACTCTTCTCCGAGGGGCACAAATGTGATCGCGGAAATCCATTGCGTAGGCTTCGCGATCGAAACGGCGGTCTTTGCCAAGCCGTCTCCCTCCACATCACAGGCCTGTCCCGTCCCCCAGCGCGAGGATTTGCCGTTCCAAGTCCAGACACTCAGAGAGTCCTCCGGCCCCTGGACGGCTGTTCCCAAATCGTGCCACGCCCATGCTCCTGATTGAAGGAGCTCCTCGGGTGTCTTTCCGTCAAACACCCGCGGCAATGCTGATCCCTTGATAAAGAGCTGCACTTTGGCCGCAAGTTCCGGGTCACGTGGTCGTCGGTACCTCATCGACTCGGCCACCACATGCGGTGTTACGGTCATTCCAAAGATTTCAGCCGGCTGTGCGGTGGAACTGACGCCGACCGTGGAAACCACCATCGCCAGCAGTCGGACCGCGAGATTCATTGGGGACCTCATCACATTACTTCCCGTCACGCGTTTCGTTGCGTCGATGCTGGAACCATCACCACTGCGGCGGGAGAAGGAGCGTTTGGAAACGTTCGTACCATGAAAACAGCGCTCATGAGGTCAAGGTACGGTGGACGCTCGATTCGTTGACGCCGTGTGCCCGGGCGAGTTCAGCGGCATCTCACATCTGGTACACCATGAAAAAGCCGCCTTCAAGACGGGATTTTCATGGTGCTCTGCGGCGACCACGGCTCCCACACGCCGGACGGTTGCCGTTGCTCGTCAGAGAACCATTGCCCCGCCGTCGGCTCACCCAAGTGGCCAGCGGAAGGGGGCGGCGCAGTCGAGAGATGCTTCGCCGGATCGAATTGCCTCGTCGTAGCGCTTCGCGACAGCCGGCATGACGGTGAGCTCGACACCCCCGCG
>CAMBFA010000125.1 GCA_945865325.1 Candidatus Kuenenia stuttgartensis | reverse complement strand
CGGCAACCGGAACGGGGCCTGGATGGAGTCGGGTGGTATCGCTGTAGCGTGGTCGTGCCGGCGACGTGGGAAGGACGGTCGCTGGAACTGTTCGTCGAGCCGTTCGATGCGGCGGTCGAAGTGATTGCCAACGGCCAGTCCGTCGGGGGGGCAGGGGAGTTTCCTCCCCGGTTCCGCAGCGGTTTGGGGGGGCCCGACCGGGTCCGGATCCCTGCCGGGCTCCTGCCGGCCGGAAAGCCGGCTGAGATCGTCGTCAGGACCTGCCTGCGGGACGGACGGACCGGGTTCAACGTGGCGGCACCGGTGCTTTTCGCGGGGGATGAAGCCCTCCGCCTCACCGGCCGGTGGATGTTCCGGGGGGGGGAGATCGTTCCCGGCCAGCCTCCGGCGCTCCTGGAGCCGGGGGTCGAACCGGCGGCGGAAGTCGAGGCGACGCTCCGCCGGATCGACGACACGGGGCCACTCTCCGCCGCCGACGAGCGGGGCCGGTTTCGGGTGGCGGAGGATCTCCGCGTCGATCTGGTCCTCGCCGAACCGGCGGTCCGTCAGCCACTCTCGGTGAAGTGGGATGCCCGGGGCCGGATCTGGGCG
Organism: Candidatus Kuenenia stuttgartensis; assembly: GCA_945865325.1. Classification (GTDB taxonomy): domain Bacteria; phylum Planctomycetota; class Planctomycetia; order Pirellulales; family UBA1268; genus QWOP01. The sequence goes on along the minus strand of CAMBFA010000125.1, from coordinate 12,372 downwards.
GCCGAGTTCATCCAGTACCCGGAGCCGGCGGGGCTGACGATGGTCAGCCGCGACGCCTTCTTGCGAAGCGTCTACGACAAGGTGCCGGCCGCCCCTCCCCACCATGACCGCGGTCTCGATCGGATCTCGTTCCACGAGGATGCCGACGGCGACGGGATCGCCGAAAAACATGGTGTTTTTGTCGATGGATTGAGCCTCGTCTCGAGCTTCGCGTTCGATGCCGCCGGTTTGTGGGTTCTCCAACCGCCGTACCTCCTCTTCTATCCCGACGCCGACCGGAACGATCAGCCCGACGGCGATCCGGTCGTCCATCTCGAGGGCTTCGGCATCGAGGATTCCCACTCGATTGCCAACAATCTCCGCTGGGGGCCCGATGGCTGGCTCTACGCCGCCCAGGGGAGCACGGTTACCAGCCGCGTCCGCCGCTCCGGGGCAGCTACCCCGCCGGTCGTTTCGACCGGGCAATGCATCTGGCGCTACCACCCGCCGACGGGGCGCTACGAGATCTTCGCCGAAGGGGGAGGGAATGCCTTCGGGGTTGAGTTCGACACTTCCGGCCGGCTGCTCTCGGGCCACAACGGCGGCGACACCCGCGGCTTCCATTACGTGCAAGGGGGCTTCTCGCGGAAGGGGTTCGAGAAGCACGGGGAGCTGTCAAACCCATTCGCCTTCGGCTTCTTCGAGCCGATCAGTCACCACAGCGCCCCGCGATTCACCCATGCCCTCGCCGTCAACGACGCGCCGGCGCTCGGCGACAAGTACGCCGGGAGCCTGTTCGGCGTGGCCCCGCTCCAGGGGCAGGTGGTCCGCAGTGCCATCCGCCCCGATCGCTCGAGCCTCGCCACCCAAGATCTCGACATTCCCCTGGCCTGCGATGACAGCTGGTTTCGTCCGGTCGACATCCAGCTCGGTCCCGATGGGGCCCTCTATGTCTGCGACTTCTATGAGCAGCGCATCGACCATGCCAGCCACTATCAGGGGCGGATCGACCGGGATCGGGGGCGCATCTGGAGGCTCGCGGCTGCGGCCGCCCCCCCTGCCCGGCTCCCCAACCTCGCCCGCGACGGCGGCGAGGCCCTCGTGGAACGGCTTTCCGATCCCAATCGCTGGATTCGTCAGACGGCCCTCCTCGAATTGGCCCACCGACAGCCAGCGGGGGCCCGCGACCGGGTCGCCCGCCTGCTCTTCGGCCCCACGCCCGGGCCAGCCCCTTTCCCGCTCGATCTTGCCTGGGCGCTGATCCGCCTCGGGCCCCCGAGCGAGGAGGAATGGATTGCCCTGCTTGGGCACTCCGATCCGTGGGTGAGGGCGTGGGCCGTCCGGCTGGCTTGCGACGACGGTCGCGTCTCTCCCTCCCTGCTTGCCCGCCTCGAGACGGCGGCAAGCGCCGAGGCCGACCTCCGGGTGCGTAGCCAGTTGGCCGCCTCGGCCCGCCGTCTCCCCCCCGATCAGTCGCTCCCCCTCGTCGCCGCGTTTCTCGCCCGTGATCCCGAAGCGACGCCCGCCGACGGCGATGACATCCACATTCCGCTGCTGGTCTGGTGGGCCGTCGAGCGGCTCCTCTCCGAGGAACGGCCGGCGACCCTCGCCCGGCTGGGAGGGGAGCGCGGACCACTGTGGGATTCCCGGCTCGGGCGCGACATCCTTCAGTCGCGCGTGGCCCGCAGGCTCGCCCTCGGAACGCGCGACGATCAGCTGGCCGCGGCCGGGCTCGTCGCCTCGGCCCCCGCCGCGCTCCACCGGGCCCGCCTCCTCGAGGGCTGCGAGCAGGCCTTTGCCGGCCGGTCGCTCGCTGCGGTCCCGGCCGAGCTCCTCGCCGCGATCAGCCGGGCTGGCGGTGGCTCGCGGGCCTTGCGGCTGCGGCTGGCCGACGGGGCGACCGTGGCCGATGCGCTCTCGGTGGTGGGAAACGCCAATGCCAAGCCGGAGGATCGGCTCGCCGACCTCGCGATTCTCGGCGAGACGCTCGCGCCTGCGGCCGAGCCGGTGTTGCTCGCTGTCGCCACCGCGCCGGGCGACGAACGCGTCCGGGCGGCGGCGCTGTCGGCTCTCGAGGGGTGGAGCGATCCGGCGATCGCCACTGCGGCCATCGGCCTGCTGCCCGGGGCCCCACCGGTCGTGGCCGCGGCGGCGCTCGATCTCCTCGCCGGGAGGCCGGCTTGGGCGCTGGCCCTGCTCGGGGCGATCGACGCCGGCACGATTGAGGCCGCGTCAGTGTCGGAGACGGTCGTCCGCCGGCTCCGCCTCCACCGGGAGTCAGCCGTCGCGGAAAGGGTGGCACAGCGCTTTGGCGCTGGCCCCGAGCCGGGGAGCGAGGAGGCTGCCGCGGCCGCCGATCTGGAGCGAATCCGCGGCGTGCTCGGAGAGGGCTCGGGGAGCCCGATCCTCGGCCGCACGGTGTTTCGCACCACCTGTGCCTCCTGCCACATGCTCTTCGGCGAGGGGGGGCAGATCGGCCCCGATCTCACGAGCCACGACCGCGGCGATCCGCGAGCGCTCCTTGTCCATGTCGTGAACCCCAGCGCCACGATCCGCGAGGGCTACGAGACGACGGTCATCGTCACCGACGAGGGGCGGACGCTGTCGGGATTCGTCGTCGGCGAGGATCCGGGGCTCGTCCTCCTCCGCACGGCCGACGGCCGAACGGTGAGCGTGCCCCGCGACTCGATCGACGACCTCCACCGCAGCCCGGTGTCGATCATGCCAGCAGGGTTGCTGCGGCCCCTCGACGACCAGCAGGTCCGCGATCTGTTTGCCTACCTGCGGTCGACGCAACCGCTGGCGACGAAGTGAGCCCCGCCGCTGCGGGGCCACTGGACTCGCGGCGGCAATGATCCCCCGGCCTCGGATGCAGGAGGGCCTACCGCATGAACGCGGGGCGGGGGACGAAGGAAGGCTGAGGATCAAGTGCCCCGCCGCTGGATGCGGCGGTCGACATCCCCGAAAAACCTTCGCTGTCTCGGGGATTCCTGAGGTGGAAAAAGGTCAGGGATGACTTCTTCCGCGGACAGCTAGGCTTTCCGCAATTTTAGATTGGCGGGACTGTCCGCATAATACTCAATGTAACCACAGTCGGAGCAGACCCATGCTGAAACAGTCGTCGACTGCATGCCCTTAAAGATGAGTGCATCCGGATTACGAAAGGTGGCAACCTCCATCTCTCGCAAGTTATTGGAGTCGCCACGATCAACCGCTGTCGCATCGGCGATAATTTCCGTGCAACCGCACTTCGGACACGTTCCAGTTGTTTTCATCATGAGACTGCCGAAGCCTAACGAAAAAGTTGAGCAGCACGCAGCCAACAACTCACCATGCCGCAAGACACTATCGCGAATTTGCTCCAACGCCTAGTTAGGCCACGCTTGGGGGCCTGCGTCGCGAGTAGATCATGCCCAACCCGTCAGGGTCATACAGTTTCCAGCTGGCGTTCTCGTATCGCACAAAGTAGTCATCTGACTGGAGCAGAGTATTCCATTCTTCAATGAGCGCCCGAAAGTCGTGGAGACGAAATGTACGGGCATCAATATCACCCGGATGAAAAGATACTTCAACACAATGCCGGCGCAGCTCGCGATCCTCGTCGATGAACAGCTGGAGTTGTGAAATCAACCCGTGACCGTCCTTTAAGACGATGTGTATGTAGCCGTCTATGCCTTGCAGCGGGTCGTTGCCCTGTAGTTGACTGGCTCTGTCGCCGCCGTTGTTGTCGAGCGCAGATGACACCACGTATCGCGGCAGCAAGTACTTGACGAACGCAACGATTGCATCCTTAGAAGTGGGAGTGAAAGTCACGTCCCGAAAGCTTCCGTCGCAATCGAGTATCCACTTCTGGGCTTGGGACTCTGTCGCCATTGTCTCCTCGGCCTAAGATCAGCAGCGGCTGGGGCCGCTACGGCGAACCCGCTTCATATCTTCCCTCGTCTGCCGAACGATCCCCGCTCGCTAGCAGCGGGGCCGCTGGAGCACTGACCCTCAAAAAGCCTACCCGCCCCCGCCGTGTGGTGCAGCATCTGGTTCGGCGGGCCTGTGGTTAATGCGCGACGGCCAACAAAACGACCGGTGGACCATCGCCCACGGCCCACTCGGATGCAAAGTAGCAGTACCCCCCGGGATAATTGTCCAGGTCAGCCCCGCTTCGGTCGGCCACCCACGGCTGTACCTCTGCCTTCCAAAACCGGTAGCACTCGCCGGGCGGTATCCACCGGATCGGCGCACCGAGGTTTGCAACTACGAACCGTACCGGGCCGGCCCGCAGCAGGTCGCGGATGTCGTCGGCGACCAAGTCGCGAATCTCCGCAGCCACCACCGGGCCGGCGTCGTCCCACAACTCGACCAGCGGCATTCGGGTTATAAGGCCGACGCTCTGCCACTGAGCTACGGGAGGGAAGCGAGATCCGACATATGTCGCCGACTATCATCGCCACCCTCCTTTCCCATGGTCTGTCACCGTCGCAGCTCACCGACTGACGCCGGAAATCGCTGAAACCTCCGGAGCCATCTCCGTAGTTTTCATCCTAGCTGCCCCGGCAACCAGCCGCCACGGAACGATGGCGTTCCCGGAGTCCCCACGGGTCCGACTCACCGCGCAGCCCAGTGCCGCTCATGAAGGCCGACTGCCATCAGCCGGCGACGGCTCGCTCAATCTGCATGCTCCGATCCCCTTAAGCAGCACCTGCTCAAGCACCGACATCGCCGTGGTAGTCACGGTCGAGCCGAAAACGACGAGAAGTCCCATGAAGAGAGGAGGTGGCAGTTCATCGGCGCTCGGAAGGACGAGGATTTCGCGGACGATGACGAAAGCAATCAGTAACAGCGCACAGAGCCGTATGGCCCGCACAGCTCTTACGGCAGCGTGCGTGAAGCGCTGATCGGCGCCTGCATATCCCAGCACCTTGACTGCCTGATAAAGTCCTACGAAGAACGAGACAGACCCGACGTAGAAATAGGCCAGGAACGGGTCGTGGAAAGAGATCTCGAAGAGCGTGGCCCCGGCGTTCCTGCCCTCGAGATGCGGTTCCCAAAGCAGGAACACGATCACCGCGACGCCCGTGAGCACGGTGACGGCCTGAAGGAACATCGCTTCAACGACGACGGGGCGTCTTCTCATGGAAGTCAGACGAGAGGGACTTTCTAGGCCAAGGTCTCTAACCGGTCTCCATTCGATGGCACCTCGGTGATCGTCACCTGCCCCGTCTTGCTCGTATTGATGTCCCGCACGATGCCAGCCTTGCCCTTGAGGGTGCCGCCGAAACCTTACACTCAACGCCATCCTTCAATCCAACGTGCTGCGTGGATGCCTTCTTCCCGGTTGCTTTACGCGCCACGACTGTCCCTCGACTCACGGCCGTCGGGCCGCAGACGGGCCGCGTAACGCTGAGAGCGATTCATCGAAACAGAAACGCCTGGTGCGGCGGCTGGAGTGATCAAGACTCTTCACCGTGCTTGACCACGGCTCCTCTCTACGGCTTCATCTCCGGAACGACCTCCGTTCCCGCATCATGCGACGGCCTGCCTGTGGCAGCCGCCACTCGTCAGCCTTCATGCTACCGGACGCAAGAAACCCGAGCCGGTCAGGCCTCCTCGACAAGGGACGATGTCTTGATCAATCCGCCGCGACCGAGGCGCTTGAAAGCCATGGATTGGCTCTGACCAGAGGAACTGTCAGCCCGGGTCGGCGAAGTGATCGACGGGGCCGCAGCCGCCACCGAGGCCGGGGGCGCCGGCGATCGCGTTGCGGATGAACCGGCAGCCGCCCGCCACCGCCAAGGCGACCGCCTCGCCCGCCGCCAGCCGCGCCGTGATCGCCGCCGAGAGGGTGCAGCCGGTGCCGTGGGTGTGGCGGGTGTCGATGCGAGCCGCCGAGAAGGTCGTCACACGGCCTTCCGACCAAAGCAGATCGACCGCGGCGCCGTCGAGATGGCCCCCCTTGACGAGCACGTGGGGGGGGCCGAGGGCAGCGATCACCCGTGCGGCCCGCTCCATCGCCGCGACGTCGGCGACGGGAAACCCGGCCAGCCGCTCGGCCTCGGCGAGATTCGGGGTGACGAGCGTGGCGCGGGGCAGGAGGTCGCTGACGAGCGTCTGCACCGCGTCATCGGCGATCAGCGCCGCGCCGTGCTTGCTCACCATCACCGGATCGACGACGAGCGGGAACGTGGTCCCGCGGAGCCGCGCCGCGACTGCGGCGATCACAGCAGCGTCGCCGAGGGCGCCGGTTTTGGCGGCGGCCGGGGGGATGTCCGAGAGGACGGCCTCGAGTTGGGCGACGACGAGGGCGGGGCGAAGGATCTCGACGGCCGAAACCGTTCGCGTGTTCTGCACGGTGACCAGCGTGATCACGCTCGTGCCGTAGACGCCGTGCCGATGGAACGTCTTCAGGTCGGCCTGGAGGCCGGCGCCGCCAGATGGATCAGAGCCGGCGATCGTGAGGGCGACGGGGGGAGTAATCATGGGGGTGGGAAGGAAGTCTCCGGCGGGATCACCGCCTGCCGATCGCTTGGATGACGAACTACCGGCTCTCCGTGCGGCGGAATGGGCGAGGGCGGCTGCTCCTCCCCACGGGCGTGAGGAGACCGGATTCTAGGTCTTTTCCATTTCCTGACTCCTCGGCCCGTCCGTCTGCTCCAACGCCCGTCTCGACCTCCTCGCCAGCCGCTGACTGGCTCGGAACGCTATTCCACCGCTTTCACTTCGACAAGCGCCTCGGCGAACGCCTGGCCGATGGGGGCGAGAATCTTTGCTGCCCCGAGATAGTGATACCCGCCGTTGGACACACCCGCATTTAGCCGCTTCAACTCATCCGGCTTGAACTCCTCGTCCATGGCCTTCTGGCGAGCGGCCTCCTTCTCCGGTTCGCTGGGCTGCGGATCCGCCTTGCGGAACCCCTGCTCGAGCTTCTCGTAAGTTCGTTCCTTCCGCTCGGCGAACGACTGCAGGTCGTCGTCCCAGAACGGTGCCGTCTCGACCGCGACGACATTCCCCCCGAACTCGTCGAGGGTGGTCGGCTTCCGCTGCGCCTCGCGGAAGCGCATCATCGCCCCCATCGTGTCGCCCTTCAGGCCATCGATCCCCATGACGCCGATGACGAACGGCAACTTCGGGGCTGACAGGTCTTTCCGCACGTCGCGGATGAAGTGGCCGAGCAGGTCGGCGTACAGGTCGTACCCGCCGACCCTGTCCTGATTGGGGTACACCCCGCCATCAACGAGGTCGTTGAAACCCTGAAACCAGACAAACCCGGCCAACTCGTACCCTTGCTTTTCGTCGTAGTCGGGCACCACGCGCTTGATGTCTGCGAGCACCTTCATCACGTGTGCGATCATCTCGCGGTAGTACACGCCGGTGGCGGCAGCCTTGTCGGCCCAGAACTTGGGACGCTCCTCGACCTTGGGAATGCCGTGGGCTCCCTTGGGATTTTCGTCCCAGAGCTTCTGGGTCTCCTTGGCCAGAACGAATGGCCCACCGCTGGGCGGACGAAAGTCGGTGTGCAGGCTCCGCCCGCCCCATGAAGTCTTGATGATGAGCACCGGCTCGTCGAGGTGCTTCTGGACGGTGAGCCCGAACGTGAACTCTGGGCCGATGTTGACTTGCCCCCCCGCGCCGAACCCGGCGGTCAGCTTGCCGGTCTGTTCATTGAGATCGTCGTAGGCGTTGCCGAGGCACCCGACCGACGTGATCCACACCCTGTCGCAGACCGTCGGCTTGCCGTTCTCGTCCCGCATGGTCTCGAGCAGCGGGGCGGTCTTGGGGTCGCTTGCCATGTCGTCGAAGGTGAACACGTTCGCGTGCCCCTGCATGTTCGACTGGCCGGCGAGGATGAACACCTTGAGCGGCTTCATCGGGAGCGAGTCCTTGTCAGCCCGCGCGTGCGACGGCGATGCATGACAGAGAAGCAAGAGGCAGGCGACGAGCAGCACTCGGGGTCGCGGGGTCAAGGTCGTATCCTCATTCTCGGTTGATGGAAGCCAGTGGACCCAAGCGTCAGCCGTCCTGCTACGTCTGCCACGGAACAATGACGCTGATGGAAGAAGGATCATACGGTCTGCCGGGCCACGGAAGCCACCCGCCCACGTTGACTCGAACGTCTTCCATGGGCTTCACACGCCGCACACCGCAGTCCGTGAACCGCCGACGGAGCGAAGCAGTGACGGGCTACGAAAGACGCCATCCTGGCATCTGAAATCGCTCTACTCGCTCGGCTCCCAAATCCACTCGCCCTTCTTGTTGATGTAGCCTCGTTTACCGTCAAAGGCGACTTCCGCGATGCCATGGCGAAAGCCTCCATACACCCAGGAGAACTTGCCGGGAATCACCACCTCGCCGGCGCGATCGATGAAGCCCCAGCCATTCTCTCCGAGTGGAACACCTGCCAAACCATCGGAAAAGCCGTTGGCATGCTGAAAGCGAGGCGGGATCACCCATTCCCCCCGCGTGTCGATGTAACCAAACAACCCCCTTTTGCACACGCAGGCCAAGCCTTCGGAGAAAGCGGAGGCAATCTCAAACTGAGGCTCGATCACGACCTCTCCTCTGGCGTTGAGATAGCCCGTACCATCGTCGTTCCTGAACGGAATCAGCTCGCCCGGTTCGCCGGTAGCGAAATGCTGCGGGGGAGGCTCCGGCACGATCTCGCCGGTTCGATCGATGAACTTGGAGTCGCACTCCACCCCGACATCGGTGAACCAGCTGAGCAGCTTGCCTCTGAGCGTCGCGAACCCAACCTTGGCCACGCCATTTCGAAAATCCGCCGCCGCATCGAACCGTGGTTCGATCACCACCTTCCCGAGCTTGTCGATGTAGCCCTTCTTATTCGCGCGCCTCTTGTCCTCGAAGATCGCCAAGCCATCGGAAAAGGGGCCGACGCTGACGAACTGCGGCTCAATGACTACGCGGCCCTGCGTGTTAATGAATCCCCACATACCCTGCTTCCGAATAGCTGCCAGTCCGTCCGTGAAGGGATACGCCTTCTCAAAAGCGGGCTCGATGACGATCTTCCCGTCGCGATCGATGAAGCCGTCTTTGCCGTTCACCGTGACAACGAACAGCGGCGGCCCGTCCAGCTCAATGAGCGGCGGGGGCACCAACTGGGAAAATGCCCCCAAGGGCGACAGCAAGGCCACCCACATTGCCGCGAGACCGAGTTGCCGCAGAGTCATATCAATGGCGCTAGCTGCCCGTGGAAAAAGTCATCCATGACCTTTTTCCACTTGGAAAACCTCCGGTTTTCTCGAGTGCCACGCACTCGCGACCGCCTCGTGCGGTCGGGCCGGAACACCATCCAAAGTCTGCTAGGGGATTTCTGGAAAGCTCAGGGCCACACGGAAGCCGACGTAGTCGGAGCGAGTCTCCGGAGGAAAATGAAAAGCCCGGTCCCCTGACCTCCCCAACATTGCCGGAGTCAACCAAGCACCGCCACGGATCATTCGGGTAGAGCCCTCCTTCGGCCCGGTGGGATCGCTGACCGCCCCCTCGGGGTAATCACCGGCCCAGTCGCTGCACCACTCCATCACATTTCCGTGCATATCGTGCAAACCCCAGGCGTTCGGATCCTTCTTCCCAACCGGATGTGATTTGCCTTGACCATTCGAAGCGAACCAGCCGTAGTCGTCGGACAATTCAAGCCCTCCGAAACTGAACGGCGCTTTACTTCCCGCCCGGCAGGCGTGCTCCCACTCCGCCTCGGTTGGCAAGCGATACACCCGACCGGCCGTCTTCTCCTCGGGCAACGCCGAAAGCCTGTTGCAGAATTCGACAGCATCCTCCCACGACACCCGATCGACGGGATGATTCGAGCTATCAGCGTTATCGATCTGATCTCCTTGAAATTGGCTGGGATTGTTGCCCATCAGCTTCAGAAACTGGGCCTGAGTGACCTCGAAAGCGCCCAGCCAATAGTCGCGAGTGAGCGTGACTTCATGCCGTTGCTCCGCGAGCCGATAACCCTCTTCTCGAAACAGCGAGCCCATCTGCAATTTCCCCTTGGCGATCGGCACGAGCCTCACACCAAGGCTGTTGGTAATTTCCTGATCAGCCGGACCCTCTGAGGATTCAGCACTGCTCAGCCGAGCTTGCTCAATCGCGGCCTCGACTGCGGCGGAAAGCTGTTTGGACGCCCTCAAGATCGGGAGCACCTCTTTAGGCCCCCGACCACGAAAATGGACCTTCATTTGGGAGAGGTCGATTTGCACTCGCTCGTCGACTTCAGCGGCCCGTTGGAGGTGCACGTTCCACTCATTCCGTTTCACCTCGTTGTAGACTAGGTCCCCGCTCATCCAGAGCCTCGGGCCGGTTTGCTCGATTGACTGCTCGGAGGATGGGCCCTGATAGGTGATCTTCGAGACGTTGCCACCATTGATCTCGGAGTCGATGGCTGGCCTGGAAAACTCTTCTGGCCAGCTCCTGCGGACAATCCGGACCCCGATACTGAAGCATTGGCTAGCCCCCTGCCATCGATAGCTGCGGGTCGCCAGTCTGCAGCGGGTGGCTTCCTTGAACCAGCAGCCGCCCCGAATCACCCGATCGAGACCTACTTCCTTCGCAATCGGATCCGTCCCCCCCGGCAATTCCTGGGAGTAGCAATCCTGAACCCACTCCCAGGCACCCCCGTTCATGTCGTGCAGGCCCCAGGCGTTCGCCTTCTTGGTGCCGACCGGTTTCGGATAACCGCCGCTGTTTCCATCGTGCCACGCCACCTCATTAAGACTGCCTCCGGGATACATTCCTGTCTCACCCGCTCGCGCCGCGTATTCGTACTGCGCTTCGGTCGGCAAGGACATCTTTCCGCCATCCTCGGTCGCAAGCGTGGCATTGACCTTGTCCATGAACACTTGGGCGTCTTCCCAACTGACGCCCACGATGGGGAGATTGGAACCTCTGTGTTTTTCGGGATGAGGCTTGCCGTAGGGGCCTATGCCATCCAGTGGATTGCTTCCCATTACCGCCGCCCACTGCGCCTGGGTCACCTCGGTTTGTGAGATCCAAAAGCCCTTGCTGAAGGTGACTTTGGCCTGATCTTCTCTGTTTTCCCTCCCCTTCTCGGATGGCGGGCTCCCCATGAGGAACTCACCCGGTGGGCACCAGCAGAAAGTCATTTTCACGCCGGGCGCGATCTCGAAATCGCGCTCCTCACCGGCTCGGTTTCCCTCGAGCTTTGCGGACTCGCTTTTCTCAGCGGCGACGACTGGATCGACGACGCCTGACTGGGAGGCCGTGTCTTGCGCGGTTGCGAGGCTAGCCATGGTGGCAATGCATGCGAGTGTTTTCGCGAGCGTTCTCATCTCTTGGGCTCCGTTTGGTTGCTCCGCATGTCTATTTGCACCGTCAGTGGGTCCGGAGCCTGAGTTCGCTGAGATCATAGCGACGTTCGGCTTCGGCTGGCTCGTCGGCATCGAAGACGCGACAGAGATCGCGAGCGATCTCCGAACGCATAGCCACCTTCGTCACATGTGCCATGGCGTTTCGGATCGTGTGAAACTGACACCGCTGCCACGGCACCCCGGCCAGAGTCGCCTGACGGGCAGCCCTGAGCCCGGAGTGATCGTCGCTGACGACGAGTCGCAATCCATGCATGCCACGCTTCAGCAGCGACTCAAGGAACTTCCGCCAGTGTGGCTCGGCCTCGGAGAGTTTGACGCTGCAGCCGAGCACGCTCCGCTTGCCGTCGGGGCCGATTCCGATCGCCGTGAGCAAGGCGCATGACCTGACCGCACCATCGTGACGGAGTTTCTCGTAGCGGGCGTCGAGGACGAGGTAGGTGATCTCTCCGATCGGCCGGTTCCGCCAGGCGTTGAGCTGCTCGTCGAGCTCGGCCGCGGTCCGACTCACCTGGTTCGAGGTGACCTCAAGACCGCAGAGCTCCTCTACGACGGCCGTCACCTTCCTGGTGCTGATGCCCTGCACATACATTTCGGCCATGGCAAAGATCATCGCCCTCTCACTACGAACGCCCCGATCGAGAGCCTTCGGATAGAACGGCCGATCGTTCTCGTCGCGGTAGCCGCGGGTCTGTGGGACCCGCAATTCGAGCTGCCCGACGCGGGTATTCATCGTCTTGGGTTTGAATCCGTTTGCGTACCCTTGGCGATCGGCCCGCTACGAGACTCGGCTTTCAGCACCTGCTCCCGCTCGATCAACGTGTCTCGGTTCATGAGGGTGGTGAAAGTAGCGGCCATGGCTTCAGTGCCATGCTCGATCGCAAGCTCCACGAGGCTACGCATCGCTGAATGTTCGTCTTGGTGGGTCATCGCAGGTATTCCTTTCTTGGGGAGTAAGCACTTCCAAGAAACCCTCGATGACCCACCTCTTCAAGTCGCGGCCCGGATGGGGCCTGCCCTCAGCTCGCTACGCTCGCCTCGGGCAGGCCCCATCCGGATT
>CAMBFA010000124.1 GCA_945865325.1 Candidatus Kuenenia stuttgartensis | reverse complement strand
CCAGTCGCGTGGAAAACTCTTCTCGTTGACGCCGCGCTCGCACCACCAGAGCACATGCCCCACGAGCACCGTGAGGAGGATGAGCCCAGCCAGCAGCCGCCATGCCCCGCGCGTGAACAGGATCAAGAGTGGAGCGAGATAGGGATCGTCGTCGGTCTTCGGCACCGCGATTCTCAAGCCCGAATGGAACACCGAGTGGGTGAAGTCGAACTCAGCCTCCCGCTCGCGCGTCATCGCCACCGGCCCGAGGAACAGATCGGCCTCCCCCCGTCGTAAAGCCTCGAGCCCCTCGGCGAGCGAGTCCTTGATGATGTACTCGGTGGTCACGCCGAGCCGGAGCGTCATGTCGTCCCACATGTCGACCGATGGCCCTGTTGCCTTGCCATCGACGATCTGGAGCGTCACCCCCACCGGCGCGACGCCGACGCGGAGTGTCTCGGCCCCGTCGGCCGCCGCGGACCCCCACGCGCCGCCCGAGGCGAGAACGAGGGCCACGACCGTGGCCGTGCGCCCGCCGCCGCGGGCCGCCAGCGTCACCAAGCCCGCGCCGATCGCCATCAAGAGCAGGGCCACCGGGAGCGCGCCGGCGGGAAGCGTTGTCGAAGCCCCGGTCGCGAGCTCCTGCACGCTCCCGTCGACCCCGCCGCCGGCGAGCGCCAGGAGGAGCAGCGGCATCGTGTTGTGGACGGAATGGAGGACGACGGCGGGAAGGAGGCTCCCGGTGGCGACCCGCAGACACCCGGCCACGAGGCCGAGGGAGAACGTCGCCGGCATCCGCTCGGGGAGAACATGGGCCACGGCGAACAGGGCCGCCTGGACGACGACGGCGGCTGCGAGCCGGCCCCGTTTCGGCCGCTCGCCGGCGAGCGCCGAGAGGAGCCATCCCCTGAAAAGCAGCTCCTCGGCCACCGGCGGGAGGAGAGCCATCAGCGTCCAGGAGACCCACCACGGATGCTGCTGGATGAGCCCGATGAGCCGCTCGGAGAGATTGCGGATCGCCGGCGAGACCTCGGTTCCCTGCAGCGCCAACATGAACGCCGCGGAGAGGATGAACAATCCCGCCCCGAGACTCGCTGCCCCGAGCACCGTCGCCGCCGTCCGCCCCGCCGAGGGGGGCAGCACGAGGCCGAGCGTCTGCCGCAGGTCGACCCGCTGCCAGGCGACCATCGCCAGCAGCGGCAGGAGGACGGCGATCCCCTGATGGATCGGGATCCCCATGAGGAGATTCTCCGGGGTGAAGGCTTGCACATACCACAGCGCCGCCATCCCCGCCACGATCGGTACGATCCCCTGGAGAACCGTGGGGACGACGCGCGGGGCCGGCCGGGCGAGGAGGCCGCCGGCGGCATCGGGGCCGCGAAAGAGGATCTCCTCGTCGGTGAGCAAGATCGCGGTGCCACGCAGGAGCAGCGCGGTCAACAGGGCCGAGGAGAGGAGCGTGAGAAGGAGCGGGAGGAGCGCGGAGATGATCCCTCCCCCGTCGGGATCGGGCGTGCCGGTGAGGGTGTCGCGGGCTACCATCACCTGCCCCATGAACGGCACCAGCGCCAAGGCGCCATCGCCGCGGAATCCGGGCACCAGCGCCATCCCGGAGAGCGCCGCCACGAGGAGGATCACCGGCGTGAGCGTGTTCTGGGCCTCCTTGCCACTCTTCGATGCCGTCGTCACCGCCAGGCAGGTGGCGGCGGCGAGCGCTGCCAGGCCGACGAACGCGATCACCGTTACCGCCGCTCCGGCGCCGAGCGCCGGCAGCTGCACGGCGGGGAGGAAGCGCAGGCCGACGGCCCCGGTGAGGGCGATCGAGAGGCAGTTGGCGGCGAGCGTCGCCAGAGTGACGGCGTAGACAGCGAGGAACTTCCCGAACACGATGCTGCCGGTGCTGCAGGGGGCCATGAGGAGTGTTTCAATCGTCCCGCGCTCCTTCTCGCCGGCGATCGCGTCGATGGCCGGGTAAAAGGCGCCGGTCATCGTCAGGACCGAGAGGAGGACGAGGATCGACGCGGTCAGCGCCGGGAGGATCGTCTCGGTGGCCACCGCCGGCCCCCCGGCTGTCTCCCCGAGCACGCGGAGGCGGATTGGCTGGAGGACGCTGTCGGGCAATCCGGCCCGGTTCACCCGGCTGGTGCGGATCGCCTCGGCGACGCCGCGGATCACCCCCTCAAACTGCTCTCGCGAGCGCCCGCTGGGGCGCCGCGAGGGGAAGCGGACGTCGAGGTCGACCGTCCCTTCGGCATCGAGGGCCGACACGATCCCCTCCGGGGCATCGATCCACACATCCGCCGCGCCATCCTCGACGGCGGCGATGGCCGTCTCCGGATCACCATGGAGGAACGACATCATGGAGGGCCAGGAGATTTCGCCCGTGTTCACCGGCTTCCCCCGCTGCACCACGCCATCGATCCGCCGGGCGAGTGCCCCGGCCTCGGGGCCGCTCATCGCCACCGTCAGGGGCGTTGGCGCGGCGCGGGCCTCAAGATCGCTGACGGCGGTCCGCAGCCCGAGGGCGCTGGAGAGGGCGACCAGCGGGTAGGTGACCATCGGGAGGAGGAGCGTGACAAACAGCGTCCTCCGGTCGCGGACGAACTCCAGCAGGTCGCGGCGGGCGATCGACACCGCCGCTTCGAGGGACGTGTTCACGGCGGCGTCGGGGATGGCGGAGGGGGGGGTCATTCGGCGCGAGCCCCCGCGATCGCCGCGAAGAACGCCTCCTCGAGACCGCCGGCCTCCCCCACGAATGCCTCGCGCGTCCCCTTCGCCACCACCCGGCCGCCATGGATGACGACGAACCGGTCGCAGCGATTCTCGATCTCGTGGAGGCGGTGGGAGGAGAGGAGGATCGCCCGTCCGCTGCTGCGGAGATCGGCGAGGAAGGCGAGCAGGTCGCGGGCCCCGAGGACATCGAGGGCGTTGGTCGGTTCGTCGAGGACCAAGCTCGGCGGATCGTGGACGAGGGCCCGGCCGACGCTGACGCGCTGCCGCTGCCCGGAGGAAAGCCGGCCGGCGGGGCGATCGGCGCACTTGCCGAGGTCGAGGACGTCGATGAGCCGGTCGACCCGGGCTTCGAGCGCGTAGCCGCGGAGGCCGTGGAGGGCGCCGAAGGAGCGGAGGATCTCGCGGGCCGAGAGCCGATCGGGGACGCCGGTGGTGGCCGAGACGTAGCCGAGCCGACGGCGGGCCCCGACCGGGTCGATGGCGACATCACAGCCGCCGACGCGGGCCGTGCCGGAGGTCGGGCTGAGGAGCGTGGCGAGCATCCGCAGGGTGGTCGTCTTGCCGGCCCCGTTGGCACCGAGGAGCCCGACCATCTCGCCGGGATTGACCACGAACGAGACCCCGTCGACGGCCCGGACGATCCCCCCCGACGAGGCGCGGTAATGCTTGACCAGATCCACGACTTCGATCATGTCAGCTCTCCTCGCTCGGGGGGAACTGGCGCCATTCGAGGATCGCCACGGCGATGGTGAGAAACACCACCGCGAGGATCAGCACCGCGGCGACCTGGGCCCACGGTGGGCGGTCGTCGACGAGCAGCTGGAGCTGGATCGGCATGTTCCGGCGCCAGTCCATGAAGCGCACCAGGAGTGTCCGCAGGCGGAGGGAGACGGTGAGCTGGTTGACCACGGCCGGGATCAGCCCGGCGAGATACTCCACGACGAGGGCCACGCCGACACTGGCCACGAGCGCCCGCTTGGGAATGATCACCGCCGGGAGTGAAAAAAGCGCCGCGCGGCCGATGCACGACAGGCAGACGAGCACTGAGAAGGGGCCGAGCAGGATCAAGCCATTCTCGATCACCCCAGCCAACACAGCGAGGAGAAGGCCCACCAGCGCCACGACCCCGGTCCAGAGCACGGCGGCGAGCCAGGTACCCAGGAGGAGCGCCCGCCGGCCCCCGGGCCTGACGGCGATGTGCACCCAGGTGCCGCGCTCGAGCTCGTCGGCAACCACCGGGCAGATCGTCACCAGCAGCCCCAGCATGCAGACCGCCTCCGGCACCAGGAAGTAGAGGAGGATCGCCCCCAGGTCGGTGTCGAGGGCACCGCCCCGGGCCTTCGTTGCCGCCAGGAGCACGGCGGTGGGGAAGGCGGCCCCGATCGCCGCCAGGGCGAGCCGCGGAGGGGTGAGGAGGCGATTGATCTGGAAGCTGGCCACCGCCACGATGGCCGCCAGGGCAGGAAGGGGAGCCAGGGTAGGAAGGGGAGCCAGGGTAGGAAGGGGAGCCAGGATAGGAAGGGGAGCCGATTGGTCCGCTGCCCTGGCCGGTGGGGGTGTCTGGCCGGTCATGGTGCGACCCCACGGTGCACCTGCACGAGCCGGCCGAAGATCCCCTCGAGCGACCGGTCTCCCGGCACGAGCTCGCGGATCAGAATCCCCTCGGCGTTGGCCGCCTCGACGACCCGATCCGCCAGCAGCCGCGGGGCCCGGGTGTCGACGATGAAGGCGTCGGCACCGACAAACCGCACCGCCTCCGCCTCGGGGCAGCGGCAGGCCAGCTCCGCGAGCCTGCGGGGCGCTGTCGAGACGACACGCACCTCCGAAGGGAGGGTGTCGATGAGTTGGTTGATCTCATGGACGCTGCCGCTGGCGACCAGCCGACCGCCGAGGATCACCGCCAGCCCCGCTTGGAGGGCCTCCACCTCGTGGAGGAGATGGCTGGCGACGAGGAGGCTGCGCGACCGCGCCCAGGTCCGCACGAGCGTCACGAGCTCATGGCGGGCCACCGGATCGAGGCCGTCGAACGGTTCGTCGAGAACGAGGAGATCGGGATCGTGGGCCATGGCCCCGGCGAGCTTGGCCCGTTGCCGCATCCCCTTGGAGAGCGTCGAGAGGGGGCGCCCGGCCGCCTCGCCGAGCCCCACCTGTTCGAGGGTTTCTTCGGCCAGCCGCCGGGCCGCGGCCGGTGTGAAGCCCGACAGCTGCACGAGGTAGCGGACCCACTCCCGCGGCGTCGCGGAGCGCTCGGTGAGATCGGATGCCGGGCAGTAGCCGATCCGCCGCAGCACCCGGGCGTTGCAGAAGGGGCGCTCGCCGAAGACCCGGACCACGCCGATGGAGGGGCGAAGCTGGCCGGTGACGAGACCGAGGAACGTCGTCTTGCCGGCGCCGTTGGGGCCGAGCAGGCCGTAGGCGCCCGCGCCCAAGTCGACCGTGACATCGTTGACGCCGATGACGGAGCCGTAGAGCTTCGTGACGTGGGACAGGGAGATCATGGGGGCTCTGGTGCGGGGGACTGCTTGCGGGGGGCGTCAGGCACGGGCGGGGGCGTCGACGCGCCACCAGAGCACGACGGCCGAGACGACCGACACGCTTCCAAGCGACAGCAGCGGGGGGAGGATCGCCTCCCAGCGGTGCTCAATGCCAAACACCCAGGCCTGGATTACCCCGAGGGCATGATAGGGGGAGAGCCAGGCCCAGCGATCGATGGTGGCGTCGACCCCAGTGACCCGGGAGAACCAGCGAACCGATCGCGCGTTGGGCCGTCGGCCGTCGCCCGGCCCGCGTCCCTCGAGTCCCTCGATGAAGTTGACGATGGTCTCGCCGAGATCCTCCGCCGGCGCTCGAGGGGGGACATTCGCCCGGCGCGGCGGCACCGCTCCCTCCTCGACCGAGAACTGCCCCGGAACCGACGGTTGGGAGGCGACCGAATCGTCGCTCACCTGCCGCACCATGTCGGCGGTGGAGAGCGACGTGTGGGCGATCCAGCAGGCGGCCCAGGTGGCAAACCACGCAAAGCTCGCGATCCGGCTCTCGGCGGTGACCGACGAATAGGCCAGCGCCATCAGCACCGTGGGGATCGCCAGGGCGAGGCTGGCCACGATGATCCGCAGGGGGAGATCCCAGGTCGTCACCGCCACCCACAGGCTCGGGCTCACCGCTACCCCCGCCACCCACAGGCTCAAGGCCGGGAGCATCGTGATCGAGGCGACGAGGAGGCCGAGGATGAGCAATTTCCCGGCGAGGTACTCAAACTTCCCCACGGGGCGCGTGAAGTAGATCAACCAGGCCTTGACGCGCAGATCGCGCGACACCAGCGTCGGCGCCACCAGCCCCACCACGATCGCCAGGAGGATCGCCTGGGGGGAGCGCATGAAGGCGAGCATCAGCCGCGCCCAGACCATGCGGCGCGCCTTGTTGGCCCGCTCCTCAGGGCCGAGATGCCGATCGGCCGGGTCGTCGACCGGGCCGAGCGCCCCGGCAATCACCCGCCCGAGGATCCCCACGCCGTCGACATTTCGGCCAAGGCGGGCCGATTCACGGATCGAGTCGAGTCGCCCTTCGTCGATCGCCTGCTCGAAGACGAAGAAACTGCCGGCAAAGACCAGCGCCGGGCTCCAGGCAAAGAAGACGGCGCGGCGCAGCCAGCGGCTTGTCCACGCCAGGGTGAGGCCGGTCGTGGCGATGACGAAGATCGCGGCGAGCGAGCCGGAGCGCCGGCCCTGCCAAGGGCGGTAGCCGACGTCATGGAGCGGCATGGAGGGACTCCAGTGGGGGGGCCTGGAGGGCCTCGAGAAACACCTCCTCGAAGGGACGGCAGGCCGCCGTCAGCGATCGGACACGGATCCCCAGATCGCTTATCTCCGCCCACATTCCGGCGAGGGCGTCCGGGGTGGAGAGTTGGAGGAGAACCACCCCTTCCTGCGCGCCATCCTCCAACGCCATCGTCCCGACGGCGGCGGAAAATCGAGCTGCGGAACCGGCCGCAGTGGGGAAGAAGTCGGCAGCGTGAGCGCGGCGGGCGGGGATCCCGCGGGCCACGAGGCGGCGGACGAGCTCGTCGACCGGGCCGGCCACCTCGAGCCGCTCCTCCGGGGTCGGCGGGTGCGTCAGCGCGTGGATCGATCCCGTCAGCCGGACGCGGCCGGCGGCGAGAACGATGACCGAATCGCAGATCGCTTGGACGTCAGGGAGGACATGGGTCGAGATCAGGATCGTCTTGCCGTGCTCGCGGGCGAGGGTGGTGAGCCGGCCGAGCATCGCCCGCCGTTCGATCGGATCGAGGCCGTTGGTCGGTTCGTCAAGGATCACCAGCCGGGGGTCGTGGACGATGGCCGCAGCAAAAGAGATCTTCTGCCGCATCCCCACCGAGAGGGTTTCCACCGGCCGGTAGCGCTCTTGGCCGGCATTGCACCAATCGAGCACCTCGTGTGCCCGGCGGAGTGACTCGATCCCAGGGATCCCCGAGAGACGGGCGGCGTAGCGGACCATCTCCACCCCCGACAGCCCCGGTACGGCGCATTCGTCCTCCGGGACGACGCCGACAAACCGGCGCACGGCGCGCGGCTCGCGGTGCGGGTCGATCCCGAACACGCGCACGCTCCCCTCGGCGAGGCGCACCAGCCCGAGGATCGCCTTCACGAGCGTGCTCTTGCCGGCGCCGTTGGGCCCCACGAGCCCGGTGATCCCCGGTTTCACAGTCAGCGAAACGCGGTCGAGCACGGTGCGCTGCCCGTAGCGCTTCACGACCCCCGTGGCCTGCACCGCCGCTTCCACAGGTGGCGATCCGATCATGCGTGCCGGGTGCCCGGGCCCTGAAAAATCGACCCCACTCTCGACGACAGGCCCGGAGGGGCTCATCCGTCCATCACTTCCGCTTCCTTGACCCGCGCCAGATCCGCGACCTTCGCCTCGTAGGTCTTCGTGAGCTCCTGCACCTCCTCCTTGGTGGAGTCGCAGTCGTCCTCTGTCAGGGTGCCGTCGGTCTTCTCGGTGTCGGCCGCCTTGTTGGCATCGCGGCGGACGTTGCGGATCGCCACCTTCGCCTCCTCGGCGAGCTCCCTGATGCGCGACGACATCTTCTTGCGGACGTCGGTCGACAGGGCGGGGATCGTGATCCGGATCACCCGGCCGTCGCTCTGCGGGTTGAAGCCGAGGTCGGAGGCCCGGATCGCCTTCTCGATGTCCTTGATCGTGCCGGGGTCGAAGGGGCGGACGACGATCTGGTTCGGTTCAGGGGCGCCGACGCTGGCGAGGGCCTTGATCGGCGTCGGCGAGCCGTAGACCTCCACCCGCAGCGAATCGACGAGCCCGGGGTTGGCCCGTCCGGTGCGGATACCGGTGAGCTGGTGACGGAACACGTCGACCGCCTTCTCCATCCGCCCCTCGGCATCCAAGAGGATCTCGTCGACCGGCATGCGAGCACACTCCTTCGTGGGGCTGTCGTCGGACCATGGGCCAGGTTGTCGGGCCGGCCGCCCCGGCCCGACGGGTGCGGAATTGTCTCTCCGCCACGACCGCGTCACAATTCTCACGGGGGGGGAGTGGGCACGCAAGCGTCCTGCGGCCAGAGCGTTCCCGACTCCCATCCCGGCGGTGATCCCCGCCGTCACGCACGCCCCGAGGCCTCCATGATCATCCCTCCCCCCCGTGCCCCGCTCGCCCCCCGCCTGGGGCTTCTCCTCCTTTCGGTCATGGCGACGGCCGCCGCCACGGGAGCCGACGCGATCGAGCGCCGCCTTCCCCCTCCGGCCCCCCCAATCGCCGACCTCGTCGCCCAGCTCGACGACGGACAACGCGCCGCCTGGGAGCAGGTGCCCCAGCGGCTCGCAGCTCTGCAAGAGCGGATTGCCCTGACTCCCTTCGCCGACGACGGGCTGCGGGCGGAGATCGACGTGTTTCCCAAGGCGGTGGCGTATGCCCTGGAATGCGGCGAGTGGTGGGATTCGCAGCATCTGGAGCGGGCGACCTGGGCCCTCGACGAGGCCGAGCGTCGGCTCGACGGACTCGCCGCTGGACAACCAAGCTGGCGCGAGGGGGGATTCGTGCCGCTGGCCTACCGGTCGCGGATCGACGGATCGTCGCAGCCCTTTGGGATCGTGGTGCCGGAGGGGCTCGACCGCTCCCAGCCGGTGCCGGTTTGGATCTGGCTCCATGGCCGCGGCGAGCGCGACACCGATCTCCACTTCCTCTGGCAAAAGGCACGCAAGACCGGCGAGTTTTTTCCCCACGACGCCATCGTCCTCCATCCCTTCGGGCGCTACTGCAACGGCTGGAAGGGGCCCGGAGCGGTCGACGTCATCGAGGCCCTCGACGCCCTCGATCGCGTCATCCCCGTCGACCGTGATCGGGTCGTCCTTGCCGGCTTCTCGATGGGAGGAGCGGGGGCGTGGGAGATCGGCGCCCGGCGCACCGATCGGTTCTGCGCGGTTCATGGCGGCGCCGGCTTCGTCGACACCTCGCGCTTCATCGGCATCGATCCGGGCGACGTGCCCCCGTGGGAGTCGCGGCTGTGGCTCCTCACCGACGTGCCGCCGGTGGCCCGCAATCTGCTCAATCTCCCGGTGATCGCCTACTCCGGCGAGAAAGACGGCCAGCGGGCCGCCAGCGAGATCATGGTGGCGACGCTGGCTGCCGAGGGGCGCCAGATCCCGCACCAAATCGGCGCCGGGATGGAGCACCGCTACGACGATCCCTCGCGCGCGGCAATCGCCGCCTTCCTCAGGCCCGCCATCGCTGCCGGCCGGCCCCGATCCCCCGACACCGTCCACTGGGCCGGCACGACGCTCGCCGATGGTGGCGCCTGGTGGGTCGAGCCGCTGGGGCTCGGCGAGCACTGTGCGCCGGCGCGGATCGACGCGACGCGCTCTGCGAAGGGATCGACGCTCCATGTCGAGACGGCCAACATCACCGCCGTGCACCTGGGCGACATTCCCGCGCCGTGCAAGATCGAGATCGACGGCACCCCGATCGCTTTCGAGGTGAGCCACCCGGAGGGCGACACCGGTGCCGTCGTCCTCGCCCGCGCGGGGCTCGCTCCCGACGGTGCGTGGGGCATCGTCGACGTTACCTCGCTTCCGACGAGGCGCAAGCGTCCCGGGCTGACCGGCCCGATCGACGAGGCCTTTGATGCGCCGTTTGTCGTTGTGCCGCCGGTCGGGCCCGGCCTCTCGCCGGCGGTCGATCACTTTGTGGCGGAGGAGTTTGCCCATTTGAAGCGGCGCTGGCACGACCTCTACCGCGGCGAGCTGCCGGTCGTGGAGGCAAGGGATGTCAGCGACGAGATCCTCCGCACGAAGCACCTCGTGCTCTTCGGCGACGAGTCTTCCAATCCGCTCATCGCCCGCGCCCTGCCGGGATTGCCGCTGCGCTGGACGCCTGAGGGGGTCGTGCTCGGTCCGGGTACTGCGGGCGAACGCCGCTTTCCCGGGGCTGGCCAGGTCCCGGTGCTCATCCACCCCAATCCGCTCTCCCCTTCCGACGCCTATCAGCGGTATCTCGTGCTGAATTCCGGCTTCACCTTCCGCGAGGAGCACGACGTCAACAACGCCCTCCAAAATCGCCGCCTCCCCGACTGGGCGGTGATCGATCTCGCCGTGCCCCCCGATGGCCGCGACCCGGGGGGAATCGTCGCCGCCGATTTCTTCGATGAGGCCTGGGGGGTGAAGCCGGTGCGGTGAGACGGTGCCTTGGCAGCGCACCGCCGCTCAACCCACCAGGACCGTCGGTCGCCGCCCCGTGTCGGGCACGGCCTTCTCGACGAGGTCGTAGACAACGTTTGGCACGTCCCCTTGGCCGAAGAGGAGGAACTCGAGCGCGAGCTTGAGGCTGCTCCCCTGGCTCCAGCCGAAGACGACGTCGAGCGGCCTGCCCAACTTGCACATCTCGA
Organism: Candidatus Kuenenia stuttgartensis; assembly: GCA_945865325.1. Lineage (GTDB taxonomy): Bacteria > Planctomycetota > Planctomycetia > Pirellulales > UBA1268 > QWOP01. Next base: position 2,364 of record CAMBFA010000124.1, on the reverse strand, counting down.
TGGCGATCTGGGCGATCGTGTGCGACACGCTGACGACGTCGCGGGCGACGATCACGAACCGCTCCCCCTCCTGCTTGGCGGAGAGGATCGGGGCGTTGGCGAACTCGCTGGTGTCACCGTAATGGACCTCGAGGAACACGATCGGCACCTCGGCGGGGATCCGGTGGCGCTGGCGGATCTCCGCCTCCTTCTCGTCGAGCGAGCGGTGACCGGGACGGTGCGGCACGAGGACACGGAAGGCCCCCTCGGCGCAGATGTCGGTCCACAGCATCCGCGCGGAGTCGTCGGCGAAGCGGAACTCCTTGTGACGCAATTCCTGGCTCCGCCACACGCGCGACACGATCGAGATCACGAGCACCGACGCGATGAACATCGAGGCGATGATGATCCCATCGGGTCGCTCGGAGATGTTCGTGATCGTCGTGTAGATGAAGACGAGCGTGATCAGGGCGAAGGCGATGCGCTTGAGGAGGTGGTGATCAGCCCCCGCCGAGGCCTCGTGCTGCATGTGTACCAGCGACGCGATGCAGGCGCTGGTCATGAGGACGAGCACGCCGGTGGCGTAGGCGCCCCCCTGCGCGGTGACATCGGCCTTGAAGGCCCACGTCACGAGGAGATTGATGACGGTAAAGGCGATCACGAGGGGGCGGTAGGCCGACGCCCACTCCGGCGCCATGCCGTAGCGCGGCAGGTAGCGCGGCACCATGTTGAGGAGGCCGGCCATCGCCGAGGCCCCGGCGAACCAGAGGATGAGGATCGTGGAGATGTCGTAGACGGTACCGAAGATCGGGCCGAAGAGCGGGCTGATGTTGAGTGGGCTCTCGCCATGGGCGACGTAGGCGAGTGCCCGGTCGAGGGCCTTTCCTTTGAAGGTGATCTCGCCGGCGTCGTCCTTCTCCATCCGCAGCTCGTCGGCCGGGATGATCGTGTTGGTGCCGGTGACGAGCGAGGAGCCGATGAGGAAAAACGACATGATCAGGGCGGCGGTGAGCATGAGCCGGCGCGTGTTGGCGATCCGTGCCTGTTCGTCGTCTGGGTTTTCATCACTGCCGCGGACAAGGTGGATCAGGAGCACGCCGGTTTCGAAGCCGGAGAGGCCGAGGGCGAGCTTGGGGAAGATCAACAGCGAGATCCCCAGGGCCACCCACAGGCCGTGGCCCTCGAGCGGCGCCTCGTGGAGGTGGTAGGTGCCCGAGGCGATCTCCGCAAACCACTGCTGGAAGAGGGCCGGGTGGGTGAGGAGGTGCCACAGCCCGCTGGCGATGATCAAGAACGACAGCCCGAGAAAGACGATGACGAGGACCGTGGCGATGCCCACAACCTCGGAGTAGCCCTTGAGGAACATCGCCCCGAGGAGCAGGAGGAGCACCGCCGCTATGACGATCTGATTGTGGGCCCAGGGCGGGGCGCTCCCTGCGAAGATCGAATTGCTGATGAGGTGCGCGGCGGCGTCGGCGGCGGAGAGCGTTTTCGTGATCACGAAGTCGGTGGCGGCAAAGCCGATCAGCACGAGGACCCCGATTTTTCCCTTCCAGCCACTCACGAGCCGCTCGATCATCCCGATCGAGCCGACGCCGTCGGGGGTCTGGCCGGCGACGTAGCTGTAGACGGGGTAGGCCCCGAAGAGTGTTACGAGGACGAGGACCAGCGTCGCGAGGGGGGCAAGGGTGCCGGCCCCTTCGAAGGCGATCGACGGTTGGTAGCCGAGGGTACTGAAGTAGTCGACGCCGCACAGACACATGATCAGCCACCACGCGTAGTGGTGATGTTGACCGCGGGAAGACTCACTCACGGGGGCGCATCGCTCCTGCTGGGGGACCGGACGAAGCTCGCAGTCTACCCGTCACATTCGTCGTCGTGGATTCACTGCCATTCCGGGAGATCGACGCCCCGCTTCTTCGATTGGGCCTGGAGGGCCTCGGCGTAGCGGTTAAAGAGCTTGCGGCGGTCGGCGTCCTTCGGCGGCTTCTGGCGGCGGCCTTTCTCTTCGTGTGCCTGCGGCGAGAGGCCGAAGCGGAGCTTCCGGTAGGCGATCGTCCGGTCGATCCCTTCGTCGGCAAGGCGCGGCCGGTCTGATTCCGGGGCGGCCAAGAAGGCGTCGATCGCCACGTCGCGGCACTGCTTCCATTCCTCGTCGAGGGCCTTGCGGGCGGTCTCGAGCTCGGCCTTGGTCATCTGATCGGCGTTGCGGATCACCTCGGCGACCGCCTTCTTCCCTTCCGCCCCGCGCATCGACCCGGCCAGCAGCCCCTTTTGGATCGTGGCGGTCGCGCCGACCAGATCAGGCCGCCGGCCGAGGGTCATCCAGGCGCCTCCGGCGATCGTTCCCATTCCGATGACGCCGAGGAGGGCGAGGATCACGAT
>CAMBFA010000123.1 GCA_945865325.1 Candidatus Kuenenia stuttgartensis | reverse complement strand
ATGTCATGCCGCTGGTCTTCGGTGGCGCTCCGGTCGTCAACACGCTTTTGAATGCAACGATGACGAAATCGTTCGGACAGCTCAAAGCACCGTTCCTCGCCGGGCTGATCCTCGTCATCACCGGCGCCGCCACCGTGCTGATCTTCAAGTCGGCCGCCCCCCACTCCGCTCCGAAGGCGGTCGCCACGGCGACCGCTGCCGACACGGCCGGTGCCGACGCGCCGGCCGCTGAGAAGCCCGCCGCATCCACGCTCGTGCCGAAGGTCGAGCAGCGCGCCGAAAAGTTTTTGGGTGTGCTTCTTGCCGCGGCGATGGCGATGCTCACCTGGGGCGCTTACGGCCCGGTGCTCCACAAGGGGCAAACAGCCATGGGAGGGAGCCGGCTGCGGCCGCTGATCTGCATTGGCGTCTCCTACTTCCTGATCGCTGTCCTCGTGCCGCTGGCGCTCCTGGGGCCAACCGGCGACAAGGGAACGTGGGACACCACCGGGCTACTCTGGAGCCTCGGTGCAGGCTCACTCGGCGCTCTCGGCGCCCTCGGCACGATCCTCGCCTTCGCCAATGGCGGCAAGCCGTTCACCGTCATGCCGGTGGTCTTCGGGTGCGCTCCGGTCATCAACACCTTCACCACCCTCGCCCTGGCAGAAACCGCTCCGGAAACGGTCCGGCCGATCTTCCTGGCCGGGCTGATGGTTGTGGCGGCCGGCGCCGCGACTGTCCTCGCCTTCGGGCCCCGCGGCCATGCCCCGGGCAAGCCCCACGGCCCCGGTGCCCCGGCGGCGACGTGAGAGCGTTTCGTTTGGGGGGTGAGTATGCTTGATTGATCAAGTGACGGCGGGCCGGGCACCACGGCCCGATCTGGCGGAGGGAGTCCAATGGTCACCATGCCCGGCGATCTGCTCACGCGGCACCGTTTGACCGTGGACCATTACCATCGGATGGTCGATTCGGGCATTCTCGGGCCCGACGACCGGGTGGAACTCGTCAGCGGGGAGGTCCTCGACATGTCACCGATCGGCAGTCTTCACGCGGCGATCGTGCGGGCGCTGGCTCGATGGATGGCAGCGAGTGTGGGAGATCGGGCGATCGTTTCGGTGCAGAATCCCGTCTTCCTCGATGACGCGAGCGAGCCCCAGCCCGACATCGCGATTCTGCTGCCGCGCGTCGACTGCTACGCCGCAACTCATCCCGGTCCGGGCGACGTGTTGTTGGTGGTCGAGGTCGCTGAAACGAGCTTGGCTTACGACTTGGGAGTCAAAGTGCCTCTCTACGCCCGGCACGGGATCGCGGAGGTGTGGGTGATCGATGCCGCCACCCGCACCACGCACCGCTTCCGCCGCCCGACGTCCGCGGGATACCCCGACCGCGATGTGATTCCCCCCGCCGGTCTGCTGCAATGGGATGCGATGTCGACCGAAGCGACGAGTCTCACGTCGCTCCTGCCGTGGCCACCCGCCGGCGGGGAGGGACGCGAACCGGGTGCCAGCCGCTGAAGCTGGCCGATTCGGGGCCTCCCCGTTGCCGGCCCGCCGCGCGGCTTTAGCCGGCTGGTGGGGAGAGCCTTGCGGATGCGGCATCGGCTCGACTGATAGCCCCTTCTCTGTGGCCTGTCCGCGCGTTCTCTGTCGGCCTCGTTGCAGCGGAGGCGCCGATCGGCCTTCGGGCCGCGCCTGGCCCGGAGGGCGCGGGGCCGGCCCAGCCGCCCGGGCTTGCTCCTGATTGCGCAATCTGTCTTGCGCAATGCGCTCGATCGATTGCGCATTCGTGCGAGGGCGCGCCATTTCGACCGGAGGAGCCGAGAGATGCCATTCATGACAGGCAACAGCAGGATCAGCGCTGGCATCGAGTCCGCGATCCAGTTCACGCGAGGGATGGCCAGGACATCGGGCCCGCGCGGTCGCGTGCCGGCCTTTGTGCTCCTCGCTGCGGCGGTCATGGCGACGGTTGTCGGGCCGGCCGCGGCCCAGGATTTGACGAGCGGCACGGCGGTCTACGGCACCGGCCAGGCGGCGACGGATTGGACAGGGGGAACGATCTCGTCGGGGGCGACGCTTCGCCTCAACGACGGCGCCACCGTCTCCGGAGTAGCGATCACCAACGGGACGTTGCAATTCAATCAAACCGGTGCCCTCACGATCAACCAATCAATCGATAGCACCGGCAGGCTCTCGCTAACGAACTCCGGCACCCTGAATCTGACCCAAACCACCAGCCTCAACGCACCGATCCAGTTGCTGATGACCACCGATGTCTCAGCGGGGTTGCTCCAGATTAATTCTGGAACAGTTGGGCTTGTCGTCTCCGGTAACGGCACGCTCAACGTCGCCGGCGGCAATGTCTCGAACGCCCAGGGCAATATCAACAGCGGCTTTGCGACGGTCTCCAGTGGCACCTGGGCCAACGGCGGGGCCCTCATCGTCGGCAATGCCGGCAGAGGCGAGTTCAGCCTGTCCGGTGGTTCCGCCTCCAACACCGGCGCTACTCTTGGTACCGTTGCCACCGGCTCTGGCACAGCGCCGGTCTCCGGGGGCACTTGGGCCAGCAGCGCGAACCTTGTTGTGGGAAGAGCTGGCCGTGGCACGCTCAATGTGGCGGGGGGCCACGTCTCGAACGTGAACGGGACTCTCGGCCAAAGCAACGGCGGCAGCGGCACCGCGACGGTCTCGAGCGGCACCTGGGCCAACCGTGGCAATCTTGTCGTGGGTGGCACCGGCACTGGCGTGCTCACCATGACCGGCGGCCTCGTGAGCGTGGGAGGCGATCTTACCCGGGGCTCTCTCGGTACGATCAACCTCAACGCCGGGGGCACGCTCCAGATCGGCAACGGCACGACCAGCGGCGTGCTCCTCGGCGGCACGGGCGACCTAGCCAACAACGGCACACTTGTCTTCAACCGCTCCGATGCCTCGACCTACTCTGGCATCTTGAGCGGTAACGGCGCCGTCGTGAAGCAGGGATCGGGAGCGCTGACCCTTTCGGGGGCGAATACCTACTCCGGTGCGACGACCGTGTCGGCGGGCACGCTCCTCGTCAACGGCAGCCTTGCCAATTCGGCTGTCATCGTCGGCAGCGGCCGCACGCTCGGCGGCAGCGGCACGCTGGGGGCACTTGCCACCGTGCAATCGGGCGGAGTTCTCTCTCCCGGCAACAGCCCCGGCGCGCTTGCCGCCGCGGCACTTGACCTCCAAGCGGGGAGCACGACGTTCATGCAGGTCATCGGCTCAGGGTCGGCCGCCGGTGTCGCCGGCACCGCTTACGACCAGATGCGGATCACCACCCCCAGTAGCCTCACTTACGGCGGCGAACTCGTGCTGTCGTTCATCGACAGCCCGCTGTTTGACAACGGCACGATGTTCAGTCTGTTTTATTTCACTGGTACGGCGGGGGGCGGGTTTACGTCGGTGAGGGCGGCGGCGGGGAGCAGCGCTGTTCGGGGATGACGTCCCAGCACAACGCCAACGGCAACTGGTACACCCCCGACACCTCCAACGCGCAGTACCTCGTCTTCAATCCTGCCTCCGGCCAGTTGGCGATCGTCCCCGAGCCCTCAACGTGGGCGATGGCCCTGATGGCCGGCAGTTCGACGGCATGGATGGCCTGGCGTCGGAAGCGGGCCATGTGGCAACGGCGGGGAGCGGAAAGCACCTCCCCGGTGGCCTGACGCCCCCGGCGACAAGGTTGGGGTCTTGATTTCGATTGACGAGCCATAAATACGGGAATATGCTTTCCCGTATGAAAACGACCGTCGATCTCCCCGATGACTTGTTCATCGCAGCCAAGCAGCGGGCGGCTGAACTGCGACAGCCCCTGCGGGCACTCATCGAGCGCGGACTCCGGGCCGAACTGGGTCGCTCGACCGCTGCGGCGGGCGGGGCGAAGCCCGTCGCCATCCGTTGGGTGACCGTTCCCGGCGGACTTCCTGCCGGCGTCGACGTGGCTGATCGGGCTGCCATGCACGATTGGCTCCAGCAGCAGCGATGATCGCCATCGACACCAACCTGCTCATCTACGCGCATCGCGCGGGAACGCCCGAGCACCGCTCGGCCCGGTCCGCCATCGAGGCCGCCTGTGGTTTGGCTGGAGGGTGCGCGATCACGCTTCCCAGCATCGCCGAGTTTTTCAGCGTCGTCACGCATCCGGCGGCGAATGGCCGGCCATCGTCGGCAGAGGATGCCGCCGCATTTCTGGCGGCGCTTGAAGAGGCAGGGATCGTCGTCCTCCGCCCCGGCCCCTCCTTTGCAACGCGACTGCTGCAAACAGCCGCCGATCTTTCTGTCAAAGGCCCGCGGATCTTCGATCTCCAGATCGCCCTCTGCGCCCTCGATGGCGGAGCGACCGAGCTTTGGACTCACGATGCAAACTTCGTAAAAATCCCCGGCTTGGTGATCCACGATCCCTTGAAGTGAACTGTTCAAGCGGCTCACGGCCCGCGGCCCGGGTGTCCGGCGGCACCGCCTCCGGCGACATCGAGCAAGCGACTCCTGAGTCACGTACCGCGGCGGTTGCCATACCAGGCGATGTGGTGGCGGGGGGCGAGGCGGAGCCCTTCGCTGGCACAGGCCGCAGCGAGCCAGGCGGTCGTTGCTTGCAGGGCTGTCGGCGCGGTTCCCTGCGGCATCACAAACACCCTTCCCCGCGGCAGCTTCCCCGGGCCGAGGACGGCTTCGAGGTCGTCGAGCCAGGCGAGCACCTCGTCGAGATCGGCCCGCGACCCGACGACAAACTTCAGCTGCCAGCGCGGTGCGCGGAGCATGGCCACGAGGATGTCGTCGCAGCGCCGGGCCGCGGCGTGGCGGGCGTGCCAGCCGGCAGGAGTGTCGGGCGGAGGCGCGGAGGAGGCGAGCTTGGGGCTGATCGAGAGGAGGTCGGCGAGGGTCTCGGCGCCGGCCGCTGGTGGCAGGATCGTGCCGGCTGTCTCGATCGTCAGGTGTCGCCCCCCTTCCCGCAAGCTCGCACAGAGATCGGCTGCGTCGGAGGGGAGCAGCGGCTCGCCGCCGGTGAGGACGACATGCGGGAGATCAAGGGCGGCGACGGCCGTGCGGACACGCTCGATCGACCACTCCTCCCCGACCGGCTTCCAGGAGGTGAAGGGAGTGTCGCACCAGTGGCAGCGGAGATTGCAGCCGCTGGTTCGCACGAAGGTGCTCGGCGTGCCGGCGAGCAGCCCTTCTCCCTGCAGCGACGCGTAGAGCTCCGCGATCCGCACTTTTTCGGTCAGCTCCCCGCCACGCGCGGATCGTCGACGCCTGCGGCCGCGAAGCCGGCAGCGCGGAGCCGGCAGGAATCGCAGTGGCCGCAGGGATGCCCCGCTGGATCGGGGTCGTAGCAGCTCGTTGTCAGCCCCTGATCGAGGCCGAGCTCGACCCCGAGGGCAACGATCTCGGCCTTCGTGAGGTCGACCAGTGGCGCTACGATCTCGGGGGCATGCCCCTCGACTCCCGCCTTCGTGGCGAGCGTCGCGAGGTGCCGGAAGGCGTCGAGGAACTCCGGACGGCAGTCGGGATAGCCGCTGTAATCGATCGCATTGACCCCGACGCCGATCGCCGTCGCCCCCCGGGCCTCGGCGAGGGCCAGGGCAAGGGCGAGGAAGACGGTGTTGCGGGCGGGGACATAGGTGGTGGGAATCTCGGCCGCCAGGGCTTCGTCAGGGCGGTCGCGGGGGACGGGGATCGCGGCGTCGGTCAGGGCGCTGCCGCCAAACGCCGCCAGATCGACCCGGAGCACGATGTGGTCAGTCAGGCCGAGATGGGAGGCGAGGGCCTTTGCGGCGTCGAGCTCGCAGCGGTGACGCTGCCCGTAGTCGATCGACAGCCCGATCACCTCAAAGCCCCGGGCCCGGGCCCAGGCCGCCACCGTCGCCGAATCGAGGCCTCCCGAGAGGAGGACGACCATCCTCCCCGGGGAAACGTGTGGGGGGGACGGCAGGACCGCTTTCGGAAGCGGCACGTTCATGGCACACTCTCTCCCTATGACAACACCCACGCACGTCTCCCCTTCCCGCTCCCAACTCGAGGTTTTCGAGAACCGCTTCCCGGGTCGCGACTACCTCATCGAGATCATCTGTCCGGAGTTCACGTCGGTCTGCCCGAAGACTGGGCAGCCAGACTTCGGCACGCTCACCTTTCGCTACATCCCTGACAAGGTGTGTGTGGAGCTCAAGAGCCTCAAAGTGTATCTCCAGGCGTTTCGCAACGAAGGGATCTTCTACGAGAACGTCACCAACTGCATCCTCGACGACCTCGTGGCGGTCGTCGCGCCGCGGCGGATGACCCTCGTGGCCCACTTCACACCCCGCGGGGGGATCTCGTCGCGGATCGTCGTCTCGCATCCCTCCGGAGCCGATCTCCCCCCGTCGGTCTGATGCCAGCGGGCTCGGCCTGGGCGCTGCGGCCGACCTCCGCCGTCGACAGGCTTCCTTGATCGCCCCCCTCCCCCGGGAATCCCCGCCATGGCCCAAGCCTGCCCCGTTCTCCTCTCGGCCCTCGCCGACGAATCGGCCTTCGAGCTGACGGCCGTCGAGCAGTTCACGGCGCTCTCGGCGATCGGACTTGAGTATTACTCGCTGCGGTTCATCGATGTCGGCAAGGGGGTGAAGAACGTCATGAAGCTGACGGTGACGGAGATCCAGAAGATCCGGCACCTCGAGGATCGCTACGGGCTCAACGTCGCCTCGATCGCCTCGCCGATCGGCAAGATCAAGCTCGACGACGTCGACGACGGCACGAAGAACGCCTACGTCCCGTTCAAGACGTACCTCGCCAAGGATGTCGCCCGGGCGTGCGAACTGGCCCATGCCTTCGAGACAAAGCTGATCCGCGGGTTCTCGTTTTATCCTCCCAAGGGGGCGCGGCCCGAGGAGTATCTGGAGGAGGCCGTCGACCGGATTGGCCGGATCGCCGAGGCCTGCCACCGCTCCGATCTCACCTTCGGCCTCGAGGTCGAGGCGAATCTCGTCGGCCGCGACGGCCATCTCCTCGCCGAGATCCATCGCCGGGTCAATCACCCTGGCCTCGTCCTCGTCTTCGATGCCGCCAATCTCGTCGTTCAGGGATTCTCCCCCACCGAGATCTTCCGGCAGTGGGAAGCGATGAAGCCGGGCCTCGGTTGGGTGCATATCAAGGATTATCGCAAGGTGGCCGGCAGCGCCCGCGGCCGGCATGTCGACGAAGGGGGGCTGTTGAACTTCGTTCCCGCCGACCGCGGGGTCGGGGGCCACGAACGGATCCTCACCGATCTCAAGTCGTTCCTCCCCGCCCTCACTAAGCGGCTCGATCGCCGGGGCATCCCCGGCGTGTTTCTCGATCTCGAGCCCCATGTCCGTGGCGGCGGGCAGTTCGGTGGCACGAGCGGGCCGGACGGAATGGGGATCGCGCTGCGCGGCCTGTGCCGCGTCCTCGACACAGCCAAGATCGCCTACCATCTCCGCGACTTCGATGATCTCCTCGCTGTCCGCGGTCCCTCCTGACGCTCCTCACGGTCCGTGAGAAAAGTCATCCATGGCCTGTTTCCCTTTTTTTCCACCTGTTCCGCTTGGGACGCCCCCCGAAAAGCCGAGGTTTTCGGGGGGGTCGGCCGCCACATCCAGCGGCGGACACTCTGTTCACCGCCTGCGAAGGGCCATCCATCGATGAGCGAATCGACCGAACCGGGCAGTTACTTCATCGCCAACTACCCCCCCTTCTCCGCCTGGACGACCGCTGCGGTCCCGGCGGTCGTCGAGGCTTTTGCCGCCCCCCCCACCGGCGCGAGCTTGGGCCTCTATCTCCATGTGCCGTTCTGCCGGAAACGGTGCAAGTTTTGCTATTTCCGCGTCTACACCGACACCTCGGCCAGCGACGTCGAGCGCTATTCGCAGGGGCTGGCGCGCGAGGCGGAGCTCGTCGCCGCACAGCCCGCCGTCGCCGGCCGCAAGCTCCGCTACGTCTACTTCGGCGGTGGCACGCCCTCGTTCCTCTCGGTGAAGCAACTCGAGAGGCTCGTCGACGGCCTCCACCGGAGCTTCGGTTGGAATGATGCCGAAGAGGTGACGTTCGAATGCGAGCCGGGGACGCTTTCGGAGCCGAAGGTGAAAGCCCTCCGCGAGTTGGGGGTGACGCGGCTTTCGCTCGGCGTCGAGAACTTCGACGATGGCGTCCTCGAAGTCAACGGCCGGGCCCATCTCAGCGCGGAGATCCTCCGCTGCTGGGAGTGGATCAAGCATGCCGGGTTTCCGAACACGAACGTCGATCTGATCTCGGGCATGGTCGGCGAGACATCGGAGAGCTGGGATCGGACGATCGAGCGGACGCTGGCCCTCGAGCCCGACAGTCTGACGATCTACCAACTCGAGCTCCCTCTGAACACGACGTTTGTCCATGATGCCCGGGAGACCGGGGCACCGACGCCGGTGGCCGACTGGCGCACCAAGCGGGAGTGGGTCGGAAGGGCGTTCGACCGCTTCGTGGCGGCAGGGTACACGGTGTCGAGCGGCTACACGCTCGTCCGCGATCCCACGCGGGTCCATTTCCGCTACCGCGACATGCTCTGGGAGGGAAGCGATCTCCTCGCCCTCGGCGTGGCGAGCTTCGGTCATCTCTCCGGCCGGCACTACCAAAACGCCCCCCACTGGGACGACTATCTGGGTGCGGTTGAGGGGGGGCGGTTGCCGATCGCCCGAGGGCTCGTCCCTACGGCCCGCGAGCTGTTCATCCGGGAGACCGTCCTCGGCCTCAAGAAGGGGGCCCTCGACGTCGAGCGGCTGCGCGGCAAGTTCGGCGTCGATCCCCTCGAGGCCTTCGCCCCGCAGTGGCGGAGCCTCGAAGAGGAAGGCTGCCTGGAGCGGGATCGCCCCGCCCCCGTCCTCACGCGCCGGGGGCTGCTCATGGTCGACGCCCTGCTCCCCCGCTTTTTCGACGCCGCCCCGTGACGGTGGGCAAATGTCATCCATGATCGGCCCCGGCGGCCGGGCAGCCGGCGCCCGATTCGGGGGGAAACAGGGTTAACGCCTGCCTTGCCTTCCGGTTTACTGGGGGTGAGGAGCGCAGCACGCGGGGCCGATCAGGTCCGCTGCTCTCCCCCAACTTTTTGGGAAAGGTGGCTGTTTCTGTGCCCAAAGTCCCCTCCCTTGAGCTTCCCGGGTTCCCTGTCGACCGACCAGCGACGGTCGGGTATCCGTTGCCCGGGTCACGGCCCGACGGGGGCCGAAGACCGATGAGCTGCCCCGGCGAGAAGTCTCTCCGCTATCGGCTCCGGGCGATGGCCGCTGACTTGGTGGCGTCGTGGCGATCGGGGGGCATGCCCTCTGGGGTTCGTTCGGCGGCTGGATTGCGAGCGCAGGCCGAGTTGCTCTGTCAGCGGGCCGGGGCGGGGGCGGGCGACGTCGGCTGGATGATGGTCACGATCGTTTCCGAGCACTGGCGCGACCGGCTTGCGGCGGGTTCCAGCGGGCGGCGTCTCCTTCTCCTCCCCGATTGCCCGGTCGCCCCCCGCCTCGCGGCCGATGCCGCCCGCCCGCCGCAGGTCTGTGGCCCGGGGTGCGTGATCGGGACCCTGTGGGGAGCCGCGCGGGAGCAGGGGTGGGTGGTGGAATCGACCCCGCGGGCCGTGGCCGGGATCGGTGGCCTCCTCACTGGCCAGTACGACGGCATCCTCGGAGTCGCGCGGCTGGAGCATCTCGAGAAGGCCTTCGCGATGCTGCCGGCTTTCGCCCTGCCCATCGCTGCGGTCCCGTTCGATCCCCCAGCCGTGCCGCTCCTTGCCCCGTCGGCGGGCGGTGGCAGTGCCGCCTGTGCCGAAGTGGCCGCTCGATCGGGGCTCGACGCCGAGTGGGTCCTCGGTCTCCTCGGGGTGGCGGGGGGTCAGACGGCCCCGGTCGCCGATCATCTTCCGCTCCTCCGTGAGGCCGCCGAGCTCTTCCTGCCGGCAGCGCTCCGATTGGTCGCGGCGGATGCCGGCGTGCCCGAAGCCCTCGACTGGCTGGACGGGCGGCCGGAGCCGCTGACTTCTACGGCCCGCTTCGCGGCCGACTTTCTCGGTCGCGGAGGAAAGTTCCTTCGTCCGTTCATCACGCTGGCTTCCTTCGAAGCCCTCGCCGGGGCCGAACCGGGCGCCCCGCAGGCGGCCTGTCCCCCCAACCGCGTTCCTGTCCGCGCCGCGGCGGTGGCAGTCGAGGTGTTTCACAAAGCCTCGCTGATCCACGACGACATCGAAGATGCCGACGGCATGCGGTACGGCCGGTCGGCCCTCCACGAAGAAGTTGGGATCCCAGTCGCCCTGAATACCGGTGACCACCTCGTCGGCCTCGGCTACCGGATCATCGCCACGCTCCCGACGGTCGACGCAGCAGCCCGCGCCGACCTCGTGGCGATGCTCTCCGATGCCCATGTGCGCCTGGCCCGCGGGCAGGGGGCCGAGTTGTGGTGGCGCGTCGGGCGTGACACGCCGCTCTCGGTACCGGAGGCGCTGTCGATCTACGCCCTCAAGACCTCGCCGGCGTTCGAGGTCGCGCTGTCGATTGGGATCCGGCTGGCGGGCGTTCTCCCTGGGAATGCTGGGGCGGTCGAACGCTATGCCCGGCATGTGGGCGTCGGCTTCCAAGTGCTCAATGATCTGAAGGACTGGCACGGTGACCCCGAGAACGCCCGGCAGGCTGCCGGCGACCTCCTCGGAGGGCGACCGACGGTGATGTGGGCCCTCGCCCTGGAACGGGTCGCGGGCGACGAACTGCGGCGGCTCTCCCGCCTCGCCGAGGAGGCTCGACAGCCCGGCGGCCCTTCCGCCGCCGAGGTCATCGCTGAGGCCCGGCGGCTGTACAGCGCAGCCGATGTCTTTGCCCGGGCCGCGAATATCGTCGATGCCGAGCGCGTAAGCGCCCTTGCCGCGGCGGCTACCTGCCGGCAGCCAAGGCTTCGCGATGTGTTCGAGTTTCTCCTCGACCTCGCCGTCCCCGAGGGGGCTGCGGCCCAACTCGTCGGCTGAAGGATCACCGGGCAGGGGGGATGGTTGCGTCGTTCCGATCCGGGAGCGTAATCTTTCCCTTGCGGCGGCCGGAGGGTTGTCGGGTTCACCGTCTGGGGCGGTGGTCGACCTTCCTGCCCCGGCTCCGGTGGAGGCAACCTGTGTTTGTTCATCCAATCGCTCCCTGGCGTAGCGGCCCTCACTTCAGCAGGGACCGGTAGCGTGGATGCCGTGATGCGGGCGGAGGAGCTCGTCCGCTTGTTCGCTGAACCGGGCCCGGGCTTCGCGACCTTCAGGAATGTCGATCGGGCGGAGGTGCCGGAGCCTGACCGCACGCTCCTCGATCACACCAGCCACATGACCGTGGCAATGGAGGGGCATCACGGGGCTCCCTTGGGCCTCCGCGTCGTCGCCCGTGGCCTGGATATGGGCACAACGGCGGATCAGTCCCCCTGGTACGCCCGGGAGATCCTCCTTCTCTCACCGCAGGGCACGCTCGTTCAATACGGGATCGTGCGGATCAACCTCGACCATGTCGATCGAACGACGGCGGCAGCGATCCGGGCGGGGAGGATTCCGCTCGGCCGGGTGCTGATCAACGCCGGTCTTCTTCGGGAGGTCCACGACGTCAGTCTCCTCGAGGTCCGCCCCGGCCCCCGATTGGCGTCATTGTTCGGGGGATTGCCGAAGCCGGGGGTACTGTCCCCGCCAACGTTCGGCCGCGTCGCCGAGATCTCGCTCGGTGGCCATCCCGCCGTGGAACTGCTCGAAGTTGTGGTGCCCCCGGCGGTCGGCTGATGCCCTCTGGGGTTCCCCCCGTCTGCTGCAGGGAACGTGCGCCGAGCCTAGCCTTGCGCTCCGACCGCGAAGGATGACTTTTCGTGGCGATGGGCGAGGTGGGAGAAAGCGGCAAAGGAGGTGGCCATCGGGGGCTGGAGGAGTGAAAAAAGGATTCGGGCTGTTTGCCCAAGGTGTTGCGCAAACAGTGTTTACGCTGACTGCATCGATATTGACTCAATGCGCAAGATGGCGTTAAAGTTGGCGACAGGTAAGGACGGTAAGCAGGGAGGATGTCGCGGGAAATGGATTTCCCCCCGATCTTCCCCCCCTGCCCCGGTTCGTCCGACCGGGAGTCCCTCGGGGTTCCCCAGTCGACCGGAACGGGTGATTCGTAGATCGGTCTCCCGACAGCGGCACCGGTCAGAGGTGGGGTTGGGCACGCGTTGATGTGGCAACGCGTTGATCAGGCAACAAGGAGGCCTAGGCGACCAGGGTGGCCTTTGTGGAAAAGGCGTTTCCCGGGAAGCCGTTTCGACTAGCTGCACCACGGCTAGGGAGAGGGTGGTAGAGCACATGCAGAAGACTGTCTACACGACCGGGGAAGCTGCCAAGATCTGTAAGGTCAGCCAGCAGACGATCATCCGTTGTTTTGACTCGGGGCAGCTCAAGGGTTTCCGAGTGCCGGGCAGCCGGTTCCGGAGGATTCCCAGGGATCAGCTGTTCACGTTCATGCGGGACAACGGGATTCCGACCGATGCCCTCGAGAGCGGCCGGCGCAAGATTCTCGTCGTTGACGACGACCAGGATCTCGTCGAGCTGATCACCGACGTCCTCGAGCGGGACGGCCGCTTCGAGACGCGGAGTGTCAACAATGGCTTCGATGCCGGCATGATGGTCAAGGACTACCGTCCCGACCTGATCGTGCTCGACGTCATGCTCCCGGACATCAACGGCAAGGAAGTTTGCCAGCGGGTCCGGAGTGATTCCACGATGGACGAAGTGCGGATCATCTGCATTTCGGGCATGTGTGAGACTGACAAGATCGAGGAGTTGAAAGCGTCCGGTGCCAACGAGTTTCTCCAAAAGCCGTTCGAGGCGGAGGTTCTCGTCGACCGCATCTGCACGCTCCTCGACATCGAGTCGGTGGCGACCGGGTCCTGATCGCAATTCCCCCGGTGCCCCTGCCCCGATCCCGGGGCAGTGCCAGCGGTGGGGAGGGGGCAGACGTGTCGCAGGATAGTTTGTCCGGCGTCAGACTGCTCGTACGTCCAGGGCCTTTGGCCTGGATCGCGTTGCCGGTTCCGCGCCAGGCCTGTTCAGGCCTGG
>CAMBFA010000122.1 GCA_945865325.1 Candidatus Kuenenia stuttgartensis | reverse complement strand
TGCCGGTCGGATCGGTCGACGCGGCGACGTCGGCGCCAGTCAGCGCCGCGATGTCGGTGAGAAACAGAGCCCCGGCGTCGCCCGCGGCGACATCGCATCCATAGAGCAGGATGTCGGCATCGGGCGTGAGCGCGCTGGCCCACCCGCTGATCTGGCTGGCCTGGAGGGAAAGGGAGCCCACATCGAGCCGGGTGCCGCCGAGTTGCAACCCGCCGGCGAAGCCGTGCGAATAGAGATGGATGGCGGCAACGTCGCTTTGGCCGCGGAGCGCTTCTGTGATCTGCGAGAGCTGATCTTGGCCGGCATCGAGCACCACCGAATGGAAGCCGGGCGTGGAAGGGAGCGAGGCGACGATCGCCGCCTCATCCCCAAGCGCATTGTCGATAAAGGCAAACGTCTGCGAGGTGCGGCCGTCGCTGGCCGAGAGCATCGCTCGCGCTTCAAGCATCGCCATCTGCGGCGCAAACCAGAGGGCATGATGCGACTTTCGCCGCCGCACCTTCTGCGCGCGCGTAAGCATCACACCGCGATGCTTCGCCCCCCCCTTCCCCGTCGCCGACGCGGCTTCCGCCCCGCCATACCGGCGGCGGCGGAAACAACCGCGGAGGGTGGCAAAGGCCGAACGGGATCGGAACGGCCGGAGAAAACGGGGGATAAACCCCCCCAATCGAAAGCGACGGACGAGCCCCAGAAACCAGCTCTTGAGACGCATTGACATTCCCCCTGATCAAGCCCGCTCCGACTGGCGGAGCGATTTTCGATACCAAAGACCTGTGCCGCTCACCGACAAACCAAACCCCACCGACGACCCCCAACCGACCGCGAATCGAGGCGCTCCCGCAACTTTGCCACTCGAAGCGCACCTTCAGCCCAGACCACGGGCTAGACCACGGGCTAGACCACGGAATGAGCCCCGGGTTTAGGAGCCCCCCCAAATCCAACAAGCACCACAAACGGCCCCAAGCCGGGGCCCACCAGCGTCCTCGGCTCCCGGCCTGGTGAACCAGGCAGCGCCGGCATGAACATCAAGAGGCCTCCTCCACGGGAGGCATGGTCGAAAGAAAGAACGCCCTAAGAAGGGCAAACCCGCCAAAACAAGCCTTGGCAGGCCCTGCAGACCGCAGGCAGCGGCTCAACGGCCGATCCACGGATTCTCACCGCGGAGGACTTCACCATGCTGAGCTTAAAAGTTTCTTGCTTTAAATCAAGGAATTTTTTTCTGCCGCAAAAAAACCACTCCACCCCAAAAAGCCGCTGGGTGCTACCCGAAAGTCGTGTTTGTGAGCGCTGCAAAAAAGGCGGCGTATCCTGCTGGGGCTTCTACCCCACCAGCCGCCCCACGTTGGGGCAAAAGGATCCGCCACCGTGCGTGGTTTTACGGTTCGCGGTTCGAGTTTTCCACCAGATCGGAAGCGTGCCAGGAGGCAAGCTCAGCAGGAGGCGATCGAGATGGCTCGGGGTGAGTCCCTGGGCCAGGTGATCGCCGACGAGAGCCGCAGCGCCCTGGACGCCTCTGTCCGCGAGGGCGCCCGGCAGATGCTGCAAAGCGCCTTGGAGTGCGAAGTGGAGGCGTTTTTCGCGGAGCACGTCGATAGGACCATTGAGAGAGGCCGGAAGTCCGTGGTGCACAACGGCTATTTGCCGGCCCGAACGATCATGACGGGGACCGGTCCGCTCGAGGTCGAGCAGCCGCGAGCACGGGATACGTCTCCGTGCGCCGACTGAAGACGAGGGCAACAAGAAGCAGTGCCTGCTCGTCATCATGGGAGCCACGGCCGAAGGCCGGGCATCGCCGCACGAAGGGTAGCGGCTCGAGGAAGGCCAGCCTCACCATGGTGTTCAAGCTCGCCCAGTCAGCCAGCCGACACTGGCGCCGACTGAAGCAGATCAGCAACTTGTTCTCGTTCTCGAAGGAAGAATGGAGCTCTCGATACGCAAGCAGACAAGCGTCGCTGGTTCCCTGGCTCCCCACGAACGTCAGCCTCACAGGTCGGTCGAAATTGACACGCAAATCACACTTTTGGCAGTCACCCATTGAGTTCCCCCTCAGAAGAGCAGGAATTGGCAGGAAATCCCTGATTGACAGGGGTCATGCGCAAATCCCGTGTGGATCGGGGAGGGGTCATCTGGGAAATGCGGGTTCAATCTGTTTGATGCTCGCCCCGGGCTGCCGATTCACGGCACGAGACGAGCAGCCCGGCGTGCCGCCCATGCGGAAGCCCGATTGAAGGCCAACGCCAGGATGGCCGAGCCGGCGGCGTAGACCAGCGGCATTGAGCCGTACGCGGAGTCTTTGGGATTGATGGCGACCAGGAGAAACAAAACGACCGACGTCACGCCCGTCAGCGACAGACCGGTAAAGACGACGCTCCAAGCATCCCACTTCATGACAAGACTCCACGTTTGTGTATCGAGCTCTTGAACCATCAGCCCACGTCCTGCTGTCGCAACGCGACGGCGAAGGGTGAGCGTTTTAACCCTGAACCGATATCCCATACTCCGCTAACAGCCGGCCCGCTGCGGCGAGAGCTCGATCGGCCGACACGCCAAGCTGCATCGGCCGGCGGCCGCCGGCAGGTGGAAGCATCGCGACGGCGAAGATCTGGAGCTTCCCCAGCGTCGAAACCCGGGCCCGTTTGTCGAGCACCGCGAAGCTTCGCTTCCTGATCTTCGTCCCGATCGCTTGATAAATCCTCGCTGCCGTCCGGACAGCCAGTCGAGAATCGGAATCGAGCCCGCCGATGCCCGCCTCACCGGCAGCATAGTAGCCGTCGGCGATTTCAAGAATTGTTTTCACTCCCCCCCGTACCCGCCGTGCGTCAGGCGGCCCGTGGCCGGGGCGCAGCCCGTCGGTCCACTCAAGCGGCAGGTAGCAGCGAGACCGCCGCCAGTCTTCCGCGACGTCGCGGGCGATGTTGGTCAGCTGCATGCCCATGCCGAGCGCCGCGGCGTGGGGGAGATGGCGGCGATCCGCGAGGCCGAGGATTGGACACAAGAGCACCCCGACCGCCCCAGCGACCTGAAAGCAGTAGCGGAGGAGGTCGTCCTCGTGAAAGCCCGCCGCCGCCGTCAGGTCCGACCGCATCCCATCGAGCAGTGCCAGGGCCGCCTTGAGCGGGATGTCGTGTCGGCCGACGAGCTCCGCCAGCCAACGGCTCTCGGCGGCGACCGGGCTTTTTCCGCCGGTGATTCGGCGAACGTCCTCCGTGGCCCGTTCGACGAACTCACGCGCCTGCTGCGGCGACGCAGCGGTGTCGACGCCGTCGTCGCACCATCGACACCAGGCGTAGAGACGCTCGACATCGGCCCGTTTGCCGGCGGGCAGCAGCCGGCTGGCAAACGAGAACGAGCGGCTGTGCCGCCGGATCGACTCCCCCGCTGTCGGGCTGCTAACTGGCGACGACATGGAAGTCGGCCGCGATCGTGTCGCAGGTGGCCTTGGCGGAGTTGACGACGCCGGGCACACCGGCCCCCGGATGGGTGCCCGCTCCGACGAGGTACAGCCCGGGGATGTCTGGGTCGCGGTTGTGGGGGCGGAAGTAGGCACTCTGGGTGAGCGTCGGCGCTACCGAAAAGGCGGACCCGAGATGGGCGTTGAACCTCCCCGCGAAGTCGGCGGGCGTGCAGTGCCGGCGGGTCACGATCGACTTTCGCAACCCCGGGAGGTGCTGCTCGAGCGACTCGAGAATGGCGTCGCCATAGCCGGTGGCCACCGCCTCCCAGTCGATCGCCGCGTTGCCGAGGTGTGGCACGGGGCTGAGCACGTAGAACGACTCACCTCCAGCCGGGGCCATACTCGGGTCGGTGATCGTGGGGGCGTGGAGATAAAGGCTGAAGTCGGCGGGCAGGCTATGGCCGTGGAAAATGTCGCGCAACAGCCCCTGAAACCGCGACGCGAACAGGATCGTGTGGTGGGCCAGGTGCGGATACCGACGGTTCGTGCCGAAGTAGAGCACGAATAACGACATCGACCAGGTCATTCGCTCCAGCCGCCGCTGCCGGCGACCGGCCGCGGCGACCCCGCGGTAGAGCCGGGCGTAGGTATGGTGGACGTCGGCGTTTGAGACGACGACATCGACCATCTCCGGCGGCCCGCCGGCGGCGTGGATGATGTGTTTGGTCGCGTCGCCGGCAGTCTCGAGCGTGACTCGATCGACCGGAGCCGAAAGTCGGAGCGTTCCTCCGAGGTCCTGGAAGAGCCGCACGAGACCGCGGACCAGTGCCCCGGTGCCCCCCTCGGGAAAGAACACGCCCCATTTCCGCTCGATCCAGTGGATGAGCGTGTAGATGGAGCTCGTCTCCAGTGGATTCCCGCCGACGAGCAGGGGGTGAAAGCTGAACGCCTGCCGGAGGTGCTCGTCCTTGACAAATCGTGACACGGCCGCGTAGACGCTCCGGTCGGCCCGCAGGCGGGCCAGCTGCGGGGCGGCTCGGATCATGTCGGTGAAGTGGAGGAAGGGAACCGCGCCGAGCTCCTCATATCCCTTGGCAAACACCTGCCGGGAGTAGTCGGCGAAGCGCAGGTAGCCTTCCACGTCGGCGGGGCTTACGCGCCGGACCTGTTCGATCAACCCCGCCTCGTCGGCGACGTAATCGAAAGCCACGCCGTCGCTCCACTGGAGCCGGTAGAGTGGGGTCACCGGCAACAGACGGACGTAGTCGGCCATCTGCCTACCCGAGAGCTCGAAGAGCTCCTCCAGGCAGTGTGGGGCGGTGATTACGGTTGGCCCGGCATCGAAGATGTAGCCGCCATCCTCGTAAACGGCAGCCCGGCCTCCTGGCTGGTCGTGGGCCTCGTAGCAGACCGTTTCAAGGCCCATCGACTGCAGACGGATGGCAGCGGCGAGGCCGCCAAAGCCGCTCCCGATGACGGCCGCTCGCCGGTGCGGGCTGCTGAATGACCGAGGCGGACGCCGTCCGGGAACTGTCGCAAAGCTCACGGCAGAGCCTCCATCTTCGACGGCTCGTTGGTCACCCGCAGGGCGTCGCAGATCGCGGCCAGCGGCCTGGCTGCAGGAGACCCGTCCGCCGCGGCGGTGAGCCTGTCGACCGCCCGGTCGAGCCGGGCGTTGATCTCAGCCACCGCCCGGCGGTGGGTGGCGTCGAGCAAGTCCTTGGCCAGCGAACGGAATTTTGCCCGCTGCTCTTCCGCTTGCCACAGCCGGTGCTGCCAAGCTGCGAACTCCCGAACCGGCAGCTCGCTCGCGGCCCAAGCCCAGGGCCAGGTGACGCGACGGTTGCGGAGATCGTCGCAGCGATCTGATCCGTCGACCAGTTCGCAGAGCTCATCGATGTCGTTTTTCATCTGCAGGCAGATCCCCATCCGGCAGCCAAAGGCGGCAACGGCCTGCAGCGTCTGCGGGTCTCCAGCAGCGGCTTTGGCTCCACACCAGGCGGCCAGTGACGCGAGGCGGCCGGTTTTCCACCGTGAGATCACCAGCGCCGTGACCCGGGCCTGCCGCGGCGTGACCTCGTCGATCCGCGTGGCCAGATCGATCGCCTGCCCCTCGTGACACTGCCGTACCACCGCGATAAACCTCCCCACGAGCGCCGCCGACCGGGCGGGATCGTCGAAGGCGGCTGCCGCCAGCTCCAAGGCGCGGAAGTACATCCAGTTGCCAGCGTTGACGGCCCGGGCCGGCCCGATCACCTGGTGGAGCGCGGGCTGGCCGCGGCGGGTGAGCGAGTCGTCTTCGAAGTCGTCGATCACGAGCGAACCGGCGTGCATGAGCTCGACCGCATCAACGATGATCGCGGGAGCCGCGCCACGGCCGCCAGCGAACGCGTAGGCCTGCTCGAGCAGGGTGCCCCGAAGCCGCTTGCCGCCCACGCCGGGATAGAGGTCGGGGGCGAGTTGGAGGGCCTTGGACCAGCCGTGCCTCGTGCGGGCGGTCTGGTGCGTCGCGCCGGCGAAGCCAAGGAGATTGTGAGTCATGTCGGTAGCGGACCCGGGATTGAGACAAACGACCTGGCGAAACGAATCGGCGCCAGGCCAATGGGTGGCAAGCCGATGATGATCCGAGCCGCATCGGTAAACGTGAATCGATGGGCATAAAACCGGGCGATTCGCGCTTCCGGCAGGACACGATAGAACCGCTGGAAGATCTTCCAGCGGTGTGCGGGCTTGACCAGGCAAAACAACAGCCGGTTCAGAAAGCGGGCGAATCCTCGCCGCAGCCGGTCCTCCGCGGCCGCGGAGGCGACCTCCGCGGCGATCCGATCAGGGCAGGCCTGGGCGACGATCTCTGCGAAGCGAACGGCCAGCGGCATGGAGTATCCCGTGGCGGCGTGGTACCCGCCGCCGGCATAACCGCCGGCCGGCGACAGCCCCTCGCCCCTGGCTGCGGCTGTAAAGGGCATCGGAAGGCACCCTCGCTCCGTTCTGATCAGCGTCGCCGATCCCGCATCGGCCTCGGCCAGCCGAGCCGAGATCAGTGCGGCGGCCCGCGATGGGTCACAGGCCGGCTCCTCGTGGAACCGGGTGTATTCCAGGAGGACGCGATCAGGACCGAGCGGAAGTTCGTAGAGAAACTCAAAACCCGCGGCTTGGTCGAGCGGGACATCCATGACCGTCGGTTCCGCTGCCGGCCAAAGCCGCGCAGTCTGATACTCATGTCCGATGAAGGATTGATAGCCGGATCCGCCCGGCGACCTTCCCTCCGCCCGACCACGACAGTCGAGGACAGCGCGGCAGGAAACATCGGCGGTCCCGCCGATTCTCACCGCGTTCATCGAGAGGATCTCGCACGACTCGCCTGTGCGAACAACAAACCGGCCGGGGCGAGACGGCCCCCCCGCTCCGCCAGAGAGCGACAGCGTCGCCTCGCGGAGTCGGTCAGACGTCATTGTCGCGTAAGCGATTGCAACCCGCCGCGACAGCGCCGGAAACCGGACGCGATAGCCGGGCCAACGGTGGGTAACCAGCGGGTCGAACCAGCTTCTCGCCTCCTCGGCGATGTCTGTCTCGTGAAACGACCAAGTGTGATTGCCGCACAGTTCGTCGGCCCGTTCGAGAAGCAGCACCGTCGCCTCTGGCCTGTGCCAGGCCAGGGCATGAGCCAAAAGACAGCCTTGAAGACCGCCGCCCACGACACAATAGTCGAACTCCGGAGCCGCTGTCATACGGGGCTCCGCTGGTTCATGCGGGGCTTCATGTGCAGCGACTGGGTCCGGCGCCGGGCCGAGGGCTCGCACAGCGGGGCGAGGCCGTGCAGGAGCAGATGCGGCACGGCCACAGCACTCAAGCCGACAAAGGTCGCCCGGATGAGCGTGCCATTCCAGTCCGCTCCGCCGAGCATGAGCCACGCCGCCAGCCCGACCAGAGCGATCGCCCCCACGGTCAGGGGGGCGAGGCTGCGGGCTAATTCCGTCCAGCTTTCGCCAAGCTCCCGACGGAGTCGCTTGAGGCCCCGTGCCGAATGCCAGCCGCAGAAATAAATCGGGAAGCTCACCAGTGGACTCGCGACGGCGAAGAGCAGCACCAGCGAAGCGACCAACGCGTTGTCGGCGACCAAGACCCGCCGACTCCGCCCGGAGCGCGCGCTAGCCTCCGCGCCCTGGAGCATCCAGGCGACCACCGCGAGCGGCAGCATGATCCACGAGCAAGCCGTCAGCAGGCCGGTGGCATGCTGGATGGCCGGGCCCGAGCCCCCCGGCGCCACGAGGCCGAGGATTGTGGCGACATCCCGGCCTCGAAACACCAGCGGAGTCCAGATGACGAGCCCTCCCCGGGCGAATTGGAACACTGCTCGCAGGCCCCGTGGACCGATCGGAAACCCTGGCTCTTCCTGACCAAAGTGCCAAGCCGAAGCGAGAAAAAATCCGACAACGGTGGCGGCCGGGGCCACATACCAGCCGCACACGACCACCAGGGCAACTGCCAAGTAACCGGCCAAGAACACCGGTAACCACGCCATCCCCAGATGCGGTTCGAGCCGCGGCCGAGCAAAGCGATGGTCGGCCGCGCCGTGCGGCAAGCCGATCACCGCGACGAGAATCGCCAAAACGCCGGCGGTGATGCCGACCATGGCCTGAGAAAAAAAGCACGCGGCCCCGATCATCGCCCAACAGAGCACGATTACCGAGGCCGCGTGCATGGAAACACTTTTCTTCCGCAGAGGGTCCTGACGCTCAGGCGGTGACTTACGCTTAAGCCGAAGCAGTCTTCGAACTCTTGGATTTAGCGATGAGATAGATCAGCACGCCGAAGCCCGCCTTGGCGGTCATGTCAGCAATCGCGTATCCAATCTGCAGCCCGACGATACCATTCGCACCCACGACGCCACTGGCGGCACTCGCCGTCCCGGCTTTCGCAGCTAGAGCGTCTGGCGTGCCACCGAGGGCATACGCGATCGGGTAGACCGCCCACGTGATCACAATCACCAGCCGGGCGATTTCAAGAAGCCTGCGGGCCGCGGGTGGCTGGGTTTCGAGAGAATTCGTCAGTTCCGTCCAGAGCACATAGAGAATGTAGAAGAATGGAATCGACGAGAGACCTCCCCAAATGACCCGCTCAGTATGCCGACTCGGATCAGCGATCACCTCGCCCGGATAGCCGAGTGCGATCATCGCGGCCGCCGCGATCACCAGGCGAGTCAACAGACTCGTCGCCTTGGCCGCCGGCAGCCGAAGTACGGCCACAAGTTCGACCATCAGCAGCGGCACCGTCAGGATCCAGTCGGCATAGCGATAGAAGTCGTTAAAGGCAGCGCCGGTTCCCTTGTATCCACCGTCCACCAGCGAGTAGGCGTCTTGCCAGCTGTGGCGAATCATGAAGTAGTGGTAGCAGGCAATCGAAACCACGATCCCCGACACCAGCAAAGCTGGCCGGTATTCCGGGTCAACGTGCGACCGGGACATGTACAAGAACAAGGCGGCCGCTCCCATCGTCGCGACCGTCATCGAGAAGATGTTGTCCACCGAGTTGTATTGAACCAAGGAGAGGTCGGGCATGGCCGACCCCAACAAAAACAAGCCTTCGATCATCGCTTCACCTGCTTTCCATGTGGTTAGAAGTTCGCCGCCGCCTCGTCTCTTGGGCAACAACCACCATTCATAGGCGAGCCAATCCAGACTGGCCACCATCAAACGATGATTTCACCCCGGAAGAATTCGTCTTTCTTCCCCCAAAACGCTCTCAAGGCTAGCCCGTGAAGAACACTTCGACAATTGGATAGCGGTGTGCGTCCACCACCACCCCCCCCCCGCATCCCCTGATAGCCCTGGAGCGGCTCTCACCGCAGCCGGCTCCCAGGTTGCTGACGATGCCCTTGAGGGCCCCTTTTCTTCGCCCGCTACAATGATCTTGAAGTAGGAGCGCCCGCGGGGAGCCGAGATCATGATGCCATTTCACGATGCTTGGCCGTGGGCGCTCGGCTGCGCTGTCGTCGCGGCCGTTTCCCTCCTCCTCTGGTCGCAGGCCGCTCAGCGGGCGTTCCTCGTGGCGATGGCCGCCGCGCTCGTCGGCGGCGTCGGCTGCCTGCTTGCCGACTGGCTCGTGGTCACCGATCGGGAGCAGATCGAGATCCTCTTTCCGAGGCTGGCACACGCCGCCGAGACGGGGGACACGGAAGCGATCCTCGCCGCCCTCGACCCAACGCTAGCGCCGCTGCGATCCGAAGCGGAGCTGGCCCTGCGGGAGTTTCGCCCTGAGGAGGTGCGGATCACGCGCCTCGATGTCACGCTTCGGGGGCCGGCGGCTGCCCGCCTGGCCCGGGCTGAAATGCTCATCCACACCCGGGGCGACGCCCGCGGCGCTGGCGGGGCCAGCGGACCGGTCTCGGCACTCATCGATCTCACGGTCGATCTCCGCAAGGATGGGGGGCGATTCCTGATCACCGACTTCGAGGCCGACGCGGCGCGGCCGATGGATCGACGCCGGCCGGAGTGAGGCCGGCCCGCGAGGCTTTTCGTCAGGGCTTCGATAGCCGCTTCTTGGGGAGATTCCGCGGCTCGGCCGCCGGCTGCAATTGCCACTGGGCGTAGGGAAGCCGCTTCGGCGTTTCCTCGAGGACCCCGCCGATGAGGAGCCGATCGATCGAGTTGAGATCGATGCGGCTGGGCCCGAAGATCGCGTGAGAGCCGACAAGAACGTTCCCCTCGATGCCGGTCGCCGCCATCCGCAGCCGTCCGACGGAGAGCGTCACCGCTTCGACCGGCAGCCCCGGTGAGGATCGAAGCGCTTCCGGCTGCCAGGTGGGGTCGAGGGATTCGGGGTGGAGCCAGATCACCCGCGCCACGTCCTGACGCGGGATCGAGAGCGGCTTGCCGCGCGGATCGGCATCGACAGCAATCCGCAGATTTTCCCCATCCATGCTCTCGAGCCGGCCGCGCAGGTAATCCCCCTGCATCGAGCGGACAAGATGCGTCGGAGGGAGCAATCGCTGCGAGCGCGGGAGCGTCGTCAGACTACGGAACTTATCCGGCGAGATCAGCACGCCGGTTTTCGGCACGAGCTCCACGGCCTTCACGGCGCTGGCGGGAATCGTCACCGGTTCGGCCCCCTCCCGCAGGAGTCGGACGCCCCCCTCGTCGATCGACTCGACATCCCCATCGACAGCCTCCCCCGTCTCGAGAACCACGACGGATTGGAAGCTCTTTTGTTCCGTGTCGCCGGCCTCCTTGCGCTTCGCGCGGGCAAGCAACCGCTCCTGGGCCTTGAAAACCTCGCGGAGCCGCTGCCGATCCCGTCCCCAGATCGGATGCAACGCGCGCTCGAGGTCCAGACTGCGGTTGGTCCAGATTGTCCCCTCCGAGACTTGGAGTTGCACCCTGGTGCCGGCCCGCCCCTGGACGAGACACATGACGTCCTCGATCGGCAATCCCTCGGTGGCGACAAACACGCCGTCCCCCCGGGGGGCACCGGCGCGGAGGTGAACCGGGGCGCCGCCCCAACCGAACGATTGGCTGAATGGCCCCCCCGGGATCACTTCTGTGATCGTCGCCTTGCCGTCGACCTTGCCGATGGTCACCCCGATCCAGCCGTTCTGGTCGTCGCTGTCGTTGGGTGACGATTCGTCGTAGCGGATCGTTGTTTGCGGAGCGCTCCCGTCGGCTGCCGGCGCGAAGGGTGCCGCAATCAGGCTCCCACGTGGCAGCCAGCCGATCGCTCCCCAGCCGGCTGCGACCCCCTCGGCGGGGACGGGCACCAGACAGCCGTCGTGCGTCGTGTCTTTCAACTCGAGCCGGCCGACACGGCCGGGAAGGACAGGATCTTCGGCGGCCAACGCGATCGCCCCGATCCCCTCGAGGAATCCGATCGGCAGGCTCACCGGCGCTGTGATCGCCGCATGCTTGATCGTGACGTTCCCTTCCGCGACGCCGACGAGCTCTCCAGTCAGGCTCGAGCCAAAGCGATCGCTGACCCGCACGCGGCGGGACGACGGGCTTTCCTCGCCGGCCGTCGGGGCGGCCGCGGCGGGGAATCGGATCGCCGCCACCGAGTCGAGAAGCACGTTTTGTGGTGAGAATCCAGCTGCTTCTCCTGGGACCACCACAAGGGCCCGCCCGTCGTCGGACAGTCCCGTCACATTCCCCGCGATCACTCGGCCGTCGTTGAGCTCCACCGCAGCCGGCCGATCCTCATCGGGCAGCGTTTCGCCTCCGTTCCACGGAGAGATTCTGAGCCTTTCGAGCACCACCGCGCCCGACAGGACATCGAGCTGGAGTCCGATCATCGCGTCGGTGGAGCCTCTCGCCGGAGCGAGGGGAAAAGGCTCGACCGACAGATCGCAGAGTGGAACGCTCTCCCCAGGCCGCACGACGACGATCCGGCCCGCCTGCCGATCGATAAAAACGGAGAGCGTCAGCCCTTTCTCAGGCAGTGCTCCACACGACGCCAGATCGGCCATCCCGGTTCCATCCGGGCGGGCCTCGTCGCGGACGACGATCAGCCCCTCCGCAGTCAGCTCGATCCGGTAGGCGGCGTTGACGGGGCCGACGTTGACGGGGCCGACGTCGCCGCCGACGTCCGACTTCGAGCGGAACTCGCCACAGCCGAGGCGCACGCGCGGCGGCTCGTCCCAGCCAAGAGAAAGGTCGTATCGGATCCGGTCCCCTTCGCCACCGTCGATGCGGAGCATGGCGCCTGAGGTCGTGCTGGCAAGCCCGCCGGCCCGCGTCCGCCAGTGGCTCGCGGCCGATGTCTGGCAGTGGTCGAGCCCGCCGTTCCAGACATACGTCGACGGTGCTCCTCCGGTGGAAATCCGCCGCACCGACTCCCGCGCCACCGTGATGCGAACAGGCGCTTCGGCTGGCCCGATCGACATCACGACCGTAGATTCGTCGATTGAAACGAGGCGGCCGACGACGAGATCGCCGTCGGCCAATTCGAGCTGCCAACGCTCCCCAAGCGAAGCTGCCAACGCTCCGGGCTGGCGATCGAAGGAGATCCCGCCGACCCGATCGAGCGGGAACTCGAACGGTCCGGCGAAGGCGGGAGACTGCCAGCGGATCGTCGGGCTGTCCCCCTCGGCAGGGGGAAACGCCGCAACGAGCCGACCGGGAAGCGTGCCCCCCGGCAGGCTGAGGGTCGCGCCCCCGTCGACGTCGGCTCCCCGAGCCGCACGGGCCCCTCCCCCTGCCAGCGCGACGGCAACGGCGATCGATCCCCACACCATCCCGGTCGTTGCGACGCTCGGCAGAGAAAGCCACCCGAGACAACCGACAGAACAGGGCATGGGAAGATTCCTGGCAGGAGCGGCCGGCTGCTCAACGCTCGTAGATGGGGAGAAACCGGAAATTGACGGCGAGGGCGAGAAGCGAGAGCGACGTGCCGGCAAACTCGCCACCATCCATGCCGTTGGCCCCCGCCACGAGCCCACCGTCGGGGCGACGCTGGGCCTTGATTTCGCTGACAACGTGGCTGTTCCATGCTTTCCAGGCATCGACGTCGGCCTGGAACAGCGCCTGAGCGCGGTAATAGCGGGTGTAGTTGGGATACCCGCCATCGCTCCGCGCGCCCTGACTGGCCTGCTTGATGGCGTCGGCCGCTTTGACAAATTGCGGCATCTCCTTGCGGCGGGCGATCGCCATCACGAGCGTGCCGATCGAGGTCGTCGCGTCGCTCCCGCCTCCGGGGCTGGCATAGCCGACCCGGCCGTCGGGAGC
>CAMBFA010000121.1 GCA_945865325.1 Candidatus Kuenenia stuttgartensis | reverse complement strand
TCGTCGGGAGTCGTCACCATCGCGATCCGCGCTTGGTCGGGCGCGACGCGCAGCGCCGTCACGACGCGCTTTTCGTCGATGAGCTTCTCCGCTCTCCAGCTCTCCAGATCGAGGCGCCACACCTGCGTGAACTTCGTCACGCCATGGCCATATTCAATCTCCTTGTGGCGGGTCCGCAGATCCTTCCACTCGTCGTCGGTCCCCTCGGTAACGACGGTGTAGTAGAGGGCCCGGCCGTCGGCGGAGAGCTCGGCGCGACCGATCCCTTCCTTGACGCGTGTCACGGCCATCAGCCCCGAGCCGTCCGGCGCGATCCGCCACACCTGCGACTTACCGTCGTGGGGCGGGGCATCGTCACCGTGGCGGCGGACGTTGGCCGTGAAGTAAACAAACCGGCTGTCCGGGCTCCACTGTGGGGCAGCCTCCTCGGCCCGGTCAAACGTCAGCCTCTGCCGGGCCTTCGTGGCCACGTCGACGACCCACAGATCGGCATTCCGCGTGTCGTCCGCCCCTTCCCAGCGCTGCTCGATGTAGGCGACGCTCGCGCCGTCGGGCGACACCGCAAGCGCCGAAACGGTACCGAGGGTGAAATAGTCGTCGACGCCGATCTCGTGGGTGCGCGGGAGCTGAGCGGCGGCGGCGCCGGTGATCAATATCCAGGCGAAGAGCACGAAGCAGGCGGCACGCAGGCAGGTCACGGGAGCGTCTCCGGCGGAAGGGGAGGGGATCGCCGCGATGATACGCTTTTCCGGGCCGTGGGCCGCGAGCGCCCGCTACCCGGCGAATCGGCTCGGGTCGAGGAAACCAATCGGCTGTGACGTCGAGCCATCGAGGGCGAGGTCGGCGAGGATGGCGCCGACGACGCTTGCGAACTTGAAGCCATGCCCCGAAAAACCGGCCGCGATCGCCACGCGGGCGTGCTGCGGATGGAGACCGATGAGGAAGTGGGCGTCGGGGGTCATCGTGTAGAGGCAGGCAGCATGGTGGATGAGGTCGCTGCCGAGAGCCGGCAGTCGGGCCCGCGCCACCGCGGCCACGCGCGCTGCCTCGGCCCGATCGAGCGAGCGGTCGAGAGCCAGCGGATCGGCGACGGGGGTGCCGCCGGTGTGCTCGGCGATTTTCACGCCGCGGTCATCAATCGCCGGAAAGCCGTAATAAAAGCCCGCGGGGGTGTCGAAGGCGAAGCAGGGGAGGCCGGTCCCCGGCTCGGGCCCGACCACGAACGTGGCGCGGTGCTCCGCCGGGGGGCGAAACCAGCAGAGCGTTTTCTTGAGCACCACAAGCGGCACCGAAGGGAGCTTGAGGAGCTCGGCCGCCCAGGCTCCGGGGGTGATCACGAGGCGATCGGCGTGGAACGTGCCCTGGTCGGTGTCGACCGCGACGCCCCTGGCCCCGGCGTGCCAGCGGTGGATGGCGACGCCCGCCTCGAAGCGGGCCCCGTGGCGCTTGCCGACGTTGGCGTGGGCCCGGACACATTCCTCCACCAGGAGGTAGCCGGCCGCCGGCTCCCAGACGGCGAGAAAATCGTCGTCGAGCGCGAAGGCCGGCCAGCGTTGCCGCGCTGCGCCCGCCGTGAGCCGCTCGACCGGGAGGCGATGGATGGCGGCGGCGTGGAGGGCGCCGGCGACCGCCTCGCCGTTTTCGGGGCCGGCCAGCAGCAGCCCCGACTCGACCAGGAGCCTCGTTCCCGTCACCTCCTCGAGCTTGCGCCACAGCCGATAGGCCTCGAGGAGCAAGGGCACGTAGTCGGGATGCTCGAAGTAGGCCTGGCGGATGAGCCGTGTTTGGCCGTGGGAGCTGCCCCGATCATGGGCGAGGGGGAATCGATCGAGCCCGATCACCGTCGCGCCCCGCGCGGCCAGATGCGCACAGGCCGCGCTCCCCATCCCGCCGGTTCCGAGGACGATGACGTCGGCGGTGGCGGCCGTCGCGGGGGACATGACGGTGCTTCCGCGTTTCAATCGCTCCTGTTTACCGGCGGGCGCAGCTCACACGCCCCCGGCCCGTTCCTTCCTCACTCGGCCCCAACGTCGACTGGCTCCGGGGGAGCCTCGGCAGCAGGCTCGGCAGCAGGCTCGGCAGCAGGCTCGACAGCAGGCTCGACAGCAGGCTCGACAGCAGGCTCGGCGGTGGGCTCGGCGGTGGGCTCGACAGCAGGCTCGGCTGTGGCAGCGGGGTTTCCCGCCCCCTTCCAGAGCGAGGCCCCAACGAACATCCATCCCTCCGGCACCGTCTGCATCGTCATTCCCGCCGTACCGAAGTAGTGGCGGATGACGTCAAACTCCGGCAGCGTCGTCCCGTCGAGGCGTGGCTTCCGCGGTTCCTTCGACTTCTTTCCCGCTAGGCCCGCCCCCGGGTCGTCGCGGGCGATCAGAAGGGCGTTGGCAAGCCGGCCGGCGAGGCTTTTGTTCTCGGGTCCCAAGCCGGTCCGCAGGAGCTCGTAGGTCGGTTGCACCATTTGCTCGGTGCGCGCAAACGTGCGCAAGGCGACATCCCCAGGCAGCAGCCCCTTGAGCTGCTCGACGGCCTCGTTGTAGTCGGCTTCCTGGGCAAACGGCGGGGCCTTCCCTTCGAGGACCTTCTGGAGAAAGTCGAGATGGGAGGCAATCAGAATCTGGCCGTGGGCGACCGCGACGGCGGCATTGGGGAAGGCGGCCGCATCCGGATCTCCCCCAAGGGCCCCGCGGGGCCGGTCGTCATCCTGGTCTTCGCGGGCCCGGACGCGCGTCGCGCCGCGGGTGGCCTTGCCGGGCTCGTCGGGAACCGTCTCCCAGATCACATGGCCGCCGAAATCGATCTTCCGGGTCTTCGCTTCGGTCGCCATGCTCCGGGCAATCGTCGCGGCAACCGTTTCCGGATCGTCGGCGGCGATCGCGATCAGCATCCGCTCGCAGTCGGGACCGAAGGGGAAGACATGGTCACCGGTGATCATCACGGCGCTGCCGAGATGGCGGATCAGGTCGTTCTCGACGTCGATCTGCGGGCCGTCGGGATCTTCTTTCAGGCTCGAGATCACGTCGTCGAACACCCCCGGCTCACCGACAACGTCGTCGACGAGTGACTCCAGCGCCCGAAAGACCTTGGGGAGATCCCAGTGGAGGCCGAGCCAGCTGGCGGCATCCCCCGGCACCCACGGCGCTGGGGTGAGCGATGACGCATTGGGGAACTCGAGGATCTGGGCCGCCTTTTCGTAGCGTTGTTTTCCGCCGGCCACCGTCGGCGGAGCGTAGATGAGCGTATTGTGGCGGAGGTCGACGTCTCCCACGCCATAAAACACGATCCCCCCGGCTCCCTTGATGCAATCAAAGCCGTTGCGGCGGGCCATCTCGACGTAGTCGGTCGGCTTCCGCTTTGAGGCCTTCTTCGGTGCGGGGCGGCTCTTCTGCTGGGCCTGGGCGAAGCCGAGCGGATCGATGAACCAGCGCCCCGTTGCCGCGCCCTCCGGAACCGTTTCAGAACATTTCCGCAGCACTTCGCGGAAGGGCTCAAGCGATCCCAGCGAGTCCTGACGCCCCTTGGCGAGCGCGGGGAGCAGGGCGGCGACTACCTCGGCGCTGGTGCCGGCGACGATCGCTCCGGGCTTTGACGCATAGGCGAGCCGGCGCGGGGGGGCCGGCTCCGTGGCCGGCGGCTGACCTTCCCGCGGGGGGAGCGGCGGCAGTTCGAAGGCCGAGATCCCTTCAGGGGCGGCGAGCTTCTTCGCCCCTCGGTCGGCGAGTCGCTGGAAGACCGTTTCGAGGGTCGCGGGGACGTCGTCGTCATGGCCGGTGGTGTCAACCAACAGGAGCCCGGCGAGGGTTCCGTCGGCCTGCTCGACCGCCGCCACTGCCGATTCGCCGCCACTGACTCCTGAGAGCTCCTGCGGTGTGATCCCGAAACCCATCCGATCGCCAGCGATGCTCGAACGCTGTTCGTCGAGGGCGTCGTAAAACTTCTGCATCGCCGGCTCGTCGAACAGCCTCCCCAGGGCGGAGCGGTCGAAGCGTTCGCGGAGGGCTGCGGCGTCGGGGGCACTGGCCCAGGCCCGGGTCGTTGCCGGCAGCACCTGCTCGCTGGGAGGAAAACCGGCCGCGCCAGCCGTGGAGATGGCCAACCACGCGGCCCACGAGAAACTCGCCAGCGCTACCAAGCTCGCGCCCTGGTTCCATGCCAGGCGCCCGACCGATCGGTTGACGGGCCTGTCGGCTCCCGGCCTCCGGCCCGAGGTGCCCGACACCGTCGCCGGCATCCCTGCCGCTACCATCCGCCTGCATCCTGCCACGTGATCCCTCGCGTGTTCGCTGGAGCCAGCCCTCGTGCCTGCACTGACGATCCCCCGCGGGACGATTCCAGGCAGGTTCCCCGAGAGAAGCCTAAAGAAGAGAATTAAAATACCCGCTGACGGGGAATCCGGCCACAGCAGGAAGGCCTGTGCCTCAAGAGGGGCCAACGCGACTCAGCCTGGGGCGAGCTGCCGCCAGGCAATCGCCTCCTCGAGATCCCACGAGACCGAGAGCACGTCTGACTCGCGAAACATGCCGCCGATGAGTTGCACGCCGATCGGTAGGCCGTGGGGGGAGATCCCGGCCGGGATGCTTGCCGCCGGGAGGCCGACGAGGTTGACGACGGCGGTGAACGCGGCGAGGGTCGCCGCCCGGGCGAAGGCGTCGGCCGGTGGCAGCCCGGCCCAGGCCCCGATCGGTGGCGGCCCGACGGCGACGGTGGGGGTGAGCCAGAGGTCGGCCGTGCCGAACTTCGGCGCGAACCGGTCGACGAGCCGGTCCTCGAGCACGTCGACCTCCCGGCGCTTCAGTCCCTTCGCCCCCTCACGCAGCCAAGCGGTTACCGGCTGGGCCCGCGACCAGCGCATCAGCGGGATCCCGCCGATGAGCCGCTGCCAGATGGGGAGAAACTCGTCGAGCCCGCTCTCCGGCAGCCGGGCCTCCTCGACAGAGTGCCCGAGCC
Source organism: Candidatus Kuenenia stuttgartensis (assembly GCA_945865325.1). GTDB lineage: Bacteria > Planctomycetota > Planctomycetia > Pirellulales > UBA1268 > QWOP01. Next base: position 8,342 of record CAMBFA010000121.1, on the reverse strand, counting down.
GCTCGAGGATTCGCGCCGTGTGCCGCAGCACCAGGAGGATGTCCGGGTCGGTCGGCACCATCCCGATCGATTCGACGACCTTGATCCGCAGCGGCTTCGGCGTCGCGTGACGAGCGGCAAACGGCCGCGCGGGAGGTGGTGCCCAATGCGTCCGGCCGGTGTCGATGCCAGCCATGACGTCGAGGAGGGCGGCGGCATCGGAGACGGTCCGGGCCATCGGCCCTGAGGTGTAGAGGATCCGCCGATCGGGGAGGCGGAATTGATTCACGATCCGGCCGCGCGAGGGCTTGAGGCCGTAGAGGCCGCAGAAGGCCGACGGGATGCGGATCGATCCGGCGCCGTCGGAGCCCTGTGCGATCGGCAGCATCCCCGCCGCCACCGCCGCCCCCGATCCGCCACTGGAACCGCCGGCGGTGTGGGTGGGGCTCCAGGGGTTGCGGGTCGGTGGATGGATGTCGGGCTCGGTGACCGGCATGGCCCCCAGCTCGCTCGTCGAGAGCTTGCCGAGGATCACGAAGCCGGCCCGCCGCAGCGGACGGACGTTGGCATCGTCGCAGGGGAGCACGATCGCCGGCATGCCGCGCGAGCCGAAGCGGGTTCGCGTAAAGCGAACGACATTCAGATCTTTGATGCCGATCGGCACGCCATGGAACGGCGGAAGGCTGTCGCGGTGGCGGAGCCGCTCCCGGTCCTTCCGCCGCGCTCCCTTCACCGCGTCGTCGAAGACGGTCACGAAGGCCGAGAGCGACGGATTCATCGCCTCGATCCGCGCGAGGTGGTGGCGGACAAGCTCCTCACTCGAAATCGCCCCTTCGCGGACGAGCTTGGCAAGGACGAGGGCGGGAAGTGTGTGGAGCGACGAGGTGGCCATCGGGGTAGGGCTGTCAGGGCATCGCAGCCGGAGGGGCGGGACCGGGGCACGAGTGGCTCAAGGATCGCGGCGGGAGAAGATCGTGCAGGCGATGGCGAGGTAGGCGAAGGTGTGGAGGAACGTCAGCCCGAGCCCCTTCTCCCAGGAGAACGAGGCGCTCTCCATCAGCGCCCGGAACGGCCCGGCAACGGCGAAATCGCGCATCAGTTGGCGGTCGACGAGATTGTCGAGATCCTCGGTGTGGGGGAGGACGGCGTAGACTCCCTCGGTGATCCGGCCGATGGTCGTCTGGTAGAAGGGCCTGCGGCCTGGCTGGAGCCCCTCCTCGCGGCGCGGCTGGCGGCCGCGGATCGCCTCGGCGATGCTCGTGGGGCGCATCTTGCCGACGTTCGCCTCGCGGATCCGGCTCTCGACGGCGACGTTGTTCATCTGGCCGGCGATGAACAGGATCGCCCAGTAGGCAACGGTGACGAGCATCGCCGAGATCACGCTCCGGGTGATGACCCCCGTCAGAACGCTCACCGCGAGGAGGAGCGCGAAGAAGACGAGCAGGCTCGGGAGCGCCAGGAGAACCCCCGGCGACCAGACGTCGGCGAGGATCCCGGTGATCAGCCAGACGGCGAGGACGAGGATCCCGAGGAGGCCGGCGACGAGGAGCAGGGCCCCGACATACTTAAAGACGAGCAGTTGCCAGCGGGGGATCGGACGGACAAGGAGGAGCTCGAGTGTCCCCTTTCGGACCATGTTCGGCACGAAGGCGGCCGTCACCGCCACGCTGACCAGGAGGAGGATCGTGCCCCCCAGGCCCGTGGCAAGGAGTTTTTGGAGGATCAGAACCTCGAGCCCCAGCGGCGCTCCCTTCGTGCCGGCCAGCTCGACGCTGTCGCCGAAGAGGGTGAAGCGGTGGGGCCAGAGGAGCCGCAGGTCGCGTCCCGGGGCGACGGTCATCTCCCACGTCTGCGAACCGATCTTCCGGGCCCACTCCGTGCCGGTCTCACGGATTTCCGTGATCGTCCACAGCTGGCCATCGGCGATCCTCCCGAACCGGGCCGTGATATCCTCCCCCGATTCCGGCGCCCCGACCAGCGGGACGAACGTCCGCGTCAGCGTCGCTTTCCAGTGGCCTGCGGGGAGATCGGCTTCGAGTGGCTCGGCGGCGCTGATCGCATACACCGAGCCGTTGAGCCGGCCAGCGACATCCCCCATCGATTGCGTGGCGATGTCGATGCCGTCGAGATCGGCGGCCAGCGCCCGGGCGGCGATGTCGAGATACTGCCGGCCCCCCGGCTGCGGCTCGATCCGCCCGGTCAGCGCCGCGCCGAAGAGGAGCGCGATCGCCAACAGGAGGAGATAGAGAACCTTGGCGTCGAGGAACTCGCGCCACGTATCCCGGAGGATGGCGGCAAACGTCCGCAGCACCATCGGCCGCACGGTGATGCGTTCGGCCGCGGCAGCGTCCTCACGGGAAAAGTGATCGGGATCGTTCACGGTGCCCCTCCGCCGCTGGCGATGGCGAGGTACAGATCCTCGAGCGTCGCCCGTTCCCGTTCGAGGTGCCGCAGCCGTAGCCCCGCGGCGCTGGCCGCGGCCAGAAAGGGGTCGATCGCCTCCGCTCCCTCGGCGGCCTCGTTGGGGCCCGGGCCTTCGATTGGGTCGAGGCTGACCCGGAGTTGGCTTCCCCCCTCGACCGTTTCGATCGTCGCGCCGGGGAAGCGGAACGATACCGGCACCCCACGATCGAAGGCGACCAGCCAGCTCGCCTTCTGCCGCGTCAGATCGGCGACGGTGCCGGTGACCATGAGTTCCCCCTTCCGCAGGATCGCCACCCGGTCGCAGAGCTGCTCGACTTCGCCGAGGAGATGGCTGTTGATGAACACCGTCACGCCGCGGCGGCGTTCCTCGAGGAGGAGATCACGGATCTCCTTCCGCCCCACCGGATCGACGCCGTCGGTCGGCTCGTCGAGGAACAGGACCCGGGGACTGTGGAGGAGGGCCTGGGCCAGCCCCAGCCGTTGCTTCATCCCCTTGGAGTAGCCGCGGATGCGGAGCTTTTCCCGGCCGGCGAGGCCGAGGAGATCGAGGAGCTCGGCGGCGCGGCGACGGCGCTGGCGGCGGGGGATCCCCTGGAGGGCGCCGTAGAGGTCGAGGAGGCTCGTGCTCGTGTGGTACTCGGGGAGGCGGTGGTCCTCGGGCAGATAGCCGACCTCGCGGCGGGCGGAGAAGGTGCCGACCGGCTGGCCGAGGAGGACAGCCTCTCCGGCCGTCGGGGCAACGAGGCCGAGGAGGATCTTGATGAGCGTCGTTTTTCCCGCGCCGTTTTGGCCGAGGAGGCCGAACAGCGTGGCCGGCTCGACGTCGAGGCTCACCCCCCCGAGGGCCCGATGAGGGCCGTACTGTTTTTCGAGCTGTTTGACGGAAACAACCATGGCGAACGATCCTACCAGACCGGTACCGTGGGGGGACGTGACGGGGCGGGCAGGGCAGCCGCGTGACAGCTTCCGGCGGAAGTCGCCCAGGGAATTATCGAAGGGAGGTGGAAGTCACCAGTGAAACTCATGCTCAACAGGCTCTTCTTGACGATCACGGCGATCCTGCTCAGGCTCCGCTACCGGGTCACTGTGGAGGGGGCCGAGGCACTCGAGGCTCTCGACGGCCCGACGCTCATCCTCCCCAACCATCCCGCCTATGTCGATCCGCCGCTGGTCCTCTCCCATCTCCGTCTCGGGCGATCGCTGCGGCCGCTGGTCTTCAGTGGCACCTACCGGCTCCTCCCCCTGCGGCCATTGATGGCGATGGTCGACGCCTTCGAAGTGCCCGATCTCTCTGCCCAGAGCCGCGACGCCCAGGCCAAGACGCTCGGGATGATCGAGGCCGTCGTCGACAGCATCCGCCAGGGGAACAACTTCCTTATCTACCCGTCCGGGCGCCTGCAGCGCGGCAACGCCGAGGTGGTGGGGTCGGCCCGTGCCGTCCACGAGATCTTGGCCCGCTGCCCCGAGCTCAACGTCGTTCTCGTGAGGACGCGCGGCCTGTGGGGGAGCAGTTTCAGTTGCGCGGCCACCGGGGCGCCGCCGAACCTCGTATCGACGGCCCTCCGCAATCTCGGCTGGGTGCTTGCGGCGCTGCTGGTCTTCCTGCCGCGGCGGAAGGTGACGATCCACGCCGAGGTTCTTCCCCGCGGAACGCTCCCCAAAAAGTCGCGCGAGGAGACGAATGCCTTTCTGGAGGGCTGGTACAACGTCGATGGCCCGCAGCAGCCCGCGTTCGTGCGCTTCAGCTATCTCTTCGGCCCGAGCACGGCGCACTTCGCCGCCGGCGCCGCGCTCCCGGCGATCGACCCCAGTGCCATCGACCCGAAGACGATCCGGCTCGTCAACGACGTCGTCCAAGGTCAGCTCGGCCGCGAACTCGAAGCGAGCGAGTTGACATTCGACACGACGCTCGAAGCCCTCGGGATGGACAGCCTCGACCGGATGGATGCTACGCTCAAGATCGAGCAGCGGTTCGGCTTCCACAATCCCTCTGTTGTTAACACGCTCGGCGAGTTGTGGGCCCTCGCTGATGGCAAGCTTGCCAGCGACGGCAAACAGGAGCCGATCCCGGTTCCGGCGATGTGGTTCACGCCGCCACGGTCCTCGGCTCCCCCGGCCGTCCTTGCCGGCACCGTCGCCGAGGCCTTCGTGCGCCGGGCGCTGGTCGCGCCGACGGAGGCCGCGGTGGTCGACCGGATGTCCGGGATGCTCCCCTCGCGGCGGTTGCTCGTGGCAGCGATCCTGATGTCCCGACGTTTTGCCGCCTGGCCAGAGAAGCATGTCGGCGTGATGCTGCCGGCGAGCGTCGCGGCTGACATCGTCTTCTTCGCGCTCCACATGGCGGGGAAAACGCCGGTGATGATGAACTGGACGACCGGCCCGGCGAACCTCGTCCACGGCGTCAAGGTGACGGACACGAAACGAATCGTCACCGCGAAAAAGCTCGTCGATCGTCTCGGCATCGAGGCACCGGGAGCCGACTACGAATTCCTCGAGACGATCCGGGGAAGCATGGGGAGGTGGGAGCAGCTTGCCACCCTCCTCAGCACGATCCTCAATCCCGGCGGCATCCTCCGCTCGCTGCCGAAACAGGCCCCCGACGAGCCGGCGGTGTTTCTGTTCACGTCTGGTTCGGAAAGCGCTCCGAAGACGGTCCCCCTCACGCACAGAAACCTGACCACGAACATTGCCGACGCGCTCGAGATCATGTCGGCGACGGCGGGCGATTCGCTCCTCGGTTTTCTCCCGCCGTTCCATAGCTTCGGGCTGACCGGCAACATCCTCCTCCCGCATCTCACCGGGATCCGCAGCATCCGCCATGCCGACCCGACCGACGCCCGCGGCCTCGTGCAGGCGATCCGGGCCTACAAGCCGACGCTCCTGTTCACGACGCCGACGTTCCTCTCCTACATCCTCGCTGTCAGCCGGGAGGGGGATCTCGACAGCCTGCAGCGGATCATGGCCGGTGCCGAGAAGTGCCCCGACGCGGTCTTCGATCAGACCGCACGCATCGCCCCGAACGCCGTGATCCTCGAGGGCTACGGGATCACCGAATGCTCGCCGGTGGTGGCGGCCAACCGGCTTGGCGATCGGCGCCGTGGCTGCATCGGTCGGCCGGTGCGGAATGTCGCCATCCGCATCGTCGATGTCGATACCGGAGAGCCGGTGGCGGCGGGTGAGACGGGAATGCTCCTGGCATCGGGGCCGTCGATCTTCTCCGGCTATCTCAACCACGACGGCCCCTCGCCGTTTGGGGCGTTGGAGGGGAAGCAGTGGTACCGGACCGGCGACCTCGTTGTCGCCGACGCCGACAACTGGCTCACCTTCAAGGGACGGCTGAAGCGGTTTCTCAAGGCGGGCGGGGAGATGATCTCGTTGCCGGCGCTCGAGGAGCCATTCTCGAAGCGCTACCCCGCCGATGAGACCGGCCCGAAGGTGGCGGTGGAGGGGATCGAGACGCCGGGGGGGCGGCAGATCGCGCTGTTCACGACCTTTCCGCTCACGCTCCGGGAGGCGAGCCAGATCCTCTTCGAAGATGGCTTGCGGGGCGTGATGCGCCTCGACGAGGTTCGTCAGCTCGCGACCATCCCCGTTCTGGGGACGGGGAAGACCGACTACAAGGATCTGCGGCGAATGGTGACCGAAGGACTACCGCCCGAGCGGTGACTCGCGTGACGCACTCGGGTGCGGAGATCGCGGCGGCGCTGCGATCGAAACCACCGCGACCCCGGCCGTGTGGTGCGCTGTTTGTCCCCGCGGGGTTCAATGCCGCCGTTCGTTGCCAGCGTTGCTGGGCCCTGGCAGCGGCACGCCGGCATAGATTTCCGCGAGCGTTACCTCGACGCTGAGGGAATCGAACCCAATCGTGCCGGCGGGGTCGCTGAAAGCGCGGAGTAGCCAAGGATGGGTGCCCGCGGCAGCCCCGCTGGCCGGTTGCCGCGAGAACAGCTCTGCGGAAATCCGGTCCTGAGAGACCACGAGATACTCCTGAACGCTTTCAAGGCGGCGATAGTGGCCGAACTTCGCTCCGCGATCATATTTCTCGGTCGAGTCGGACAGGACCTCGACGATCAGTCGGGGGTTGACGAGCGTGTGGTGGACGGCATCCTCGAACACCGGAGGCTCACAAAAGACGACGACATCGGGATAGGTGTAGAGCCCGGTGGCATCGACCTTCACCCGCTGATCGCTGGTGATAACGTAACACTCCCGCCCTTCCAGACGCTTTCGGATGGCGTGGGCGAGGTTGTCCTTGATGAGGTTGTGCCACAGGGTGCCGCCCCCCATGGCGGACAGCTCCCCGTCGAAGTATTCATGCCGCACCTCGGCGCGGGCCTCGATGGCGAGGTATTCGGCAGCGGTGAGGCGTTTGGGCGCGATTGACATCCTATTTACGATAGACAGTGTTCCTGGGGCTGGTCAACAATCCTCTGGAAGAGGGGCGTCGGTCAATCGCCCGGATGTCGCCGGAGTCGGAATCATGCGTGCGGCCCGCCCCCTCGTCTTCGGCCTGATGATGGTGGCGATGGTCGCTGCCTCCGTGTGGGTGAACCTGCAAGGAGGGCCCGATGGCGGCGGCGAGGCGTGGCTGATACCTGTCGGTATTCTCGGGGGCCTGTACGCGATCCTCGTCGTGGTCGACGTTGTCGTCCATGCCTGGAAGGGGGAGGGGCAGGCCTGCCGGGCCTGTGGTCATCTTCGCCCCGTCAAATCGTTTCGCTTCGCCGGCCCCTGTCCGCAGTGCGGCGAGTGATCCTCGGCATCGGGCTCACTCCGCTCGGAACACCACCCACGACATTCCCCCAGCGGGGATCGTGAGTGTCACCTCGGCGCGGCTGAAGCGATCGAGCGGCACGCGTTCGGCTTCCGCGCCGCCCCGGCTTGCCAGGCACGAGCCTTCGAGACCGGCGTAATAGAGCGGCACAGGGACCGTCCGCTCGATCGGCTCATCGAGCGGATTAAAGACGACGAGCAACGCGCGCTTTTCGAGCCGCGGATTGACATGGAGCATGCCGTCCCAGTCGCGGCCGTCGGCACGCCGTAGGTGGAGGACGTCGCTTTCGAGGATGTCGCGGTGGGCCTTATACCAGGCGACCTGCCCCCGGACCATTTCGCGCGTCGCGTCGGTGTCGTACAGCCGCGGGCCCCGGTAGCAGGCCTGTACCCCAAGGGCGAGATTTGATTCCATCATCCGCCGGTAGTGGTCGAGATGGTCGGCGAGCGGTTCGATCGTCGCCGCCGCGCCGCCGCCGTGGTATTGCGCCAGCGGCACGAACATCCATCCCATGGATGGCGTCCGCTCCCAGGTGCCGTCGAAAATGTTCTGGCGGGTGTGGATCACCTGCTCGGCCCGGGGAAGCGACCAGTTCGTCTCCCGGTAGCCCATCCCGCATTTGTTCGAGCCGGCGAGGAAGTAGTGATCGGGGACGTTGAGATAGACGCCGCGCTCCCGGCACCATCGATACCAATCGCGGATGATCCGCCACTGCGCCCATTGGGAGTCGTCGAGGCCGCGCTGGAGCGGCGGCCGGGGCGTGACGTCCCAATCGCCGGGATAGGAGCCGTCGTGTTCGAGGACGGTGAATCCGGTCGTGTCGTAGAGCTTCTCGAGTTTGCGGAAGTAGTCGAGGCCCCACGCACTCGTCAGGGCCGGGGCGTGTCCGAAGGTCGTTTTCTCGCCAGGGGCAGGGACGACGTCGTTCCCGCCGCCGATCTGCCGGCTCGAGAGGAGAGAATAGGCGCCAAGATCGATGCCACGCGTGCGGGCGTGGTCGGCAAGGGCCTTGAAGAGGGCGAGGTGGTCGGCCGACTCGTTCTCGGCATCGAAGCCCGAGCCGAAGGAGAGGATCACCATCTCGAAGCCGACCTCCGCTGCCTGATCGATCGCCCGCCGCACCGCTTCGGGGCGGGAGTCGAGGAGGTGGTGCATGAGCGGGTTT
>CAMBFA010000120.1 GCA_945865325.1 Candidatus Kuenenia stuttgartensis | reverse complement strand
TCGCGGTATTCGGGCCGCGGGCCATTGAAGCCGACGTTGTCGGGGTTTTTGCACAGCCCTTGGCCGAAGTGGTGCTGCCAGACCCGGTTGACGATCACGCGCGGTGTGAGCGGGTTTTGGGGATCGGTGATCCAGCGGGCTAGGTGGGTGCGGCGGAGCGTGGTGCGGGAATCGGCCGGCGGGGGGGGAAAGTCACCGGCAAGCGTCCCGACAAACGACGGCGCCCCTGCCTTCACTTCGGCCAGCGGTCGATGGCGATCCCCCTTTTTCAGAGCGTGAATCGGCGCCGCCTCCGGGCCGAGGTCGGTCCAGCCGAGAACATCGAAGCCGAGCTGCTCGGCCGACGGCCCGCCGAGGGCCTTGGCCCGGCCATTGTGCACCGGCCCGGGCCAGAAGGCGGCAGCGAGCCTGTAGTAATCAGCCTGTGTGATCGAATCAAACTTGTGATCATGGCAGCGGGCGCACTTCACCGTCAGCCCGAGGAACGCCGTGCTCGTGACATGCACGAGGTCTTCGAGCCGGTCGTATTGATAATCTTCGGCGTCGTTCGGCTCGTCGTCCCAGGTGCCGAGGCGCAGAAAGCCGGTGGCGATCGCCGTCGCTTCGGTGCGATCGGGGAGCTCGTCGCCGGCAAGCTGCTCGAGGACAAAGCGGTCAAAGGGCATGTCGTCGTTGAAGGCCTTCACGACCCAGTCGCGGTAGCGCCAGGCATGGGGCTTCTCGGCGTCGCGTTCGTAGCCATTCGTTTCAGCGAAGCGGGCGACATCGAGCCAATGCCGCGCCTGCCGCTCGCCGAAGTGGGGGGAGGCGAGGAGTCGATCAACCTGCTTTTCATAGGCGTCCGGCGCGGGGTCGGCGGCGAAGGCATCGAGCTCTTCAGCCGTCGGCGGCAAGCCGACAAGATCAAAGGCCAGCCGGCGAAGGAGCACACGCCTGTCGGCCGCGGCGGCCGGGGCGATCCCTTCGCGGGCGAGCCGGTCGCGGACGAAAGCATCGATGGGGTGGCTGACGCCCGCCACGGTCGGTGGTGGCTCGGCGCGGAGCGGCTCGAACGCCCACCAGTCGCGGCCGCCACGCGCGTCGGTCGTCCGTTCGAACCGATCGAGGACCCTTCCCTCCGGCCAGACGGCGCCCGCGGCGATCCATTCCTGGAGGCCATCGATCTCGGCCGCGGTGAGCTGTTGGTCGACGCCGTTTTTCGGCGGGGGCATCTCGCCAGCGAGCACGCGGGCGAGGAGGGGGCTGGCGGCGGGATTCCCCGGCATGATGACCGCCCCGGAGTCGCCGCCGGCCAGCAGGCCCTCGGCCCGGGAGAGATCGAGCCCCCCCGAGGGATCGCTCGCCCCGTGGCACTCGAGACAGCGCCGCAGGAGCACATCACCGGCCCCGGTTTCAAAGTCGGCGGCGGGGATGGCAGCCGGGATGACGACGCCCCATCCGAGGATCGTGGCCAGCGTCGCGGCGATCCTCTTCCAATCCACGTTCCAAGACCAGCGGGAACGGATCGCCCCAGCGGCCGGTCGGATCGTCGGTGCCAGGCAGTCTCTCCCCATGACGACCGATCATACCAAGCGACAGGGCTGGCGGGTGCCCCGAGGGCGCCCCCTTCAGTCCCCGCCGCAACCGCCGCAGCCGCCACCGCCGCAGCCGCCACCGCCGCCGTCTCCACCACCGCCGTCTCCACCACCGCCACATCCGCTGCCACCAACGCCTCCGCCACATCCGCTGCCGCACCCGCCACCATCCCCCTGGGCCGCGCTCGAACGCCACACCTTCTTGTAGGTCGCGAGTTCGGAGCCGGTCAGGGCCACCGCGCCAAAGAGCCCGGCGAGGAGGACGAGGTCGGGCGCCGAATCCGCCAGCCGGTCTCGGTGCTGCGCCCGGAGGTTCGCGAGGAGATGCCGCGCAGCCAAGCTCTGCCGCGGTGCCATCGCAGCCCAGATCATCGCCGCGAGCGTGGCGATCGACGCGACGACAAGGAACTCGACTGGCTTGTGACGCTCCAGCCCGACCGCGACCTTGACCACCCCGAGGAGGAGGAGACAGGAGAAGGCGCCGACGGGGACCATCCTGAGCTTCGAACGTTGCTCCTCGTCGAGCAGCCAACCGTCCGCCCGGAGGCAGTTGCGCACCTGCTCCACGGCGTGCTCCACACCGCTATCCCCCTCGACGGCGGCAAGGCTCCTGGCCTCGGGGGTACAGGCCTCACGGATCGCCGCGGCGATCGCCCCGTCGAGCGGCGCGTCGGTGGCGACCGACTGGAGGAGGAAGTTTGTGGTGCTCGAGGTCAACCCGCTACAGGATTCGCTCGTCAGCTCGCCCCCCTCAAGCATCCCGGCGATCGTCGCCCGGATCGCCGACTTCGGCCCATGGGCGAGGCAGGCCACTTCCTCAGCGGTGAGCTCGCGGTCGTCGTTCACCGTCACGTTGCACTGGATCGAGCGGTAGATGAGCGTGCCGACGAGGCAGGCGAGCCACAGCAGGCCGTAGAGGAGGAGAAACTCCGGCCCCTTCCAGTCGAGGGGCCCGAGCCCGTCGGCCACCAGCGGCACCGCAGCAACCACCGGCACCGTTGCCAGCGTCATCCGCCCGGCGCGGCCTCGTCGCCACCATCCCGGCCTGCGGATGATCCAGTGGTCGCGGAGATCGATCGTGCGGTGGCGCGATCGCGGGTCGAAGCGCCGCCACACCGGCGGCCAGATATCGGCCGGAGGGTCGCCGCCGAACCACTCCCGATAGGCCCGCAGTGTGCGGCGGTACATCCCGCGGTGCTTCGCCCCCTCGGCCGGACCGCCGGCGGAGGCGTTGTGGTGAAGGGGCCGGCCGAGCACCTTCCCGCAGAGCCCATCCCAGTAGGAGCGGGTGAAGATCAGATGGAGGTGCCAGGCGGCGTCGACTTCCTCCGACGGGCAGACCGCTTCTCCGGCGACCGCCGTCAGAAAGAGGAAGCGCCGATACTCCTCGAGCACGCGGGCGGTGAAGGCCGGCGACCAGCCCTGCTCCCCGGCCAGCCGCCGCGAGAAGGAGCGGATGGGCAGATCGCACCCCGGGGAGCCGGCGGCGGCAGCAAAATCGAAGGTCTTCAGGCTCTCCCAGAGCGGATGGGCCGCGGCCCGGAAAGCAACGGCTGACGAGGTCTCATCGGTCATCAACATGGTGAGCGTCTCCAGCGTGGGGAACGGGGAATCACCAGCGGCCCGGCGGACGTCGATGGGGTTGAAGGGTGGGCTCCTTGTTGGGGGGATTCTCGTCGAGGGATTCTTGATCGGGACCGCCCGTCTGCGGTTTTCTACCTGCTTTACGCCCCACCGGTCGGTGGTGGATTGTCAGAATTGGATGAGAAGGAATCCCGGTTGCCGCGTGTATGCTCGGTCCGGTTTCCCTGCTTTCACACCCAAGCCCCATGACGTCACCCAGCCCACCTGTCGATCCCCAGTCCTCCACCATTCCAGAGCGGGAGGCCAACAGCGAAAACGCCTCCCCCGATCTCACCGGAAAGACGGTGTGGGTGATCGACACGCTGTCGCGCGTCTATCAGCTCTTTCACGCCCTTCCCGAGATGTCGAGCCCGACCGGGACTCCGGTCCAGGCCGTCTACGGATTCACAAAGGACCTCCTCGGGATCATCGAGAAGCGGAAGCCCGATTATCTGTTCTGCGCCATGGACGCCCCCGGCCCCACCTTCCGCCACATCCGCCATGCGGCCTACAAGGGGACGCGGGCCGAGATGCCGGGGGATCTCGTGCCGCAGATTCCCCTCGTCCGCCAACTCTGCGCCACGATGGGGATCCCCTGCCTGGAGCTTTCCGGCTTCGAGGCCGACGACATCCTCGCCACGCTCACCGCCGCCGTCACCGCGCGCGGTGGGAGCGTGACACTCGCCACCTCCGACAAGGACGCTCGGCAACTCCTCTCCGACCGGGTGAAGCTCCTCAACCTGCGCACCAACTCCCCGCTGGGGCCAGACGAGCTCCGCGCCGACTGGGGGGTGCGCCCCGATCAAGTGGTCGATTGGCTGTCCCTCGTCGGCGACGCGGCCGACAACGTCCCCGGCGTCCCCTCCATCGGGCCGAAGTCGGCCACCGAGCTCCTCCAGCAGTTCGGTGATCTCGATTCGATCCTCGCCCGCACCGCCGAGGTGAAGGGGGCGAAGAAACAGGAAAACCTCCGTCTCCACGCCGACACCGCCCGCGCCGCCCGCGAGCTGGTGCGGTTGGATTCGAACGTCCCGATCGACATCCCCTGGGACGCCGCACGGCTCCATCGCCCCGATGCCGAAGCCCTGTCGGCCTTCCTCGAGGGGCTCGGATTCCAGAGCCTCGTCAAGACCGCCCGCCTGGCATCCGAGCCGGCGCCGCCGAAAGCAGCCCCGGCCAAGAAGACGTCTGCCAAGCCGGCCAAGCCCGACGATCGTCAGGGGCGGCTGCTTCTCGGGGATGACGACGAGCCATCGGCAGCCAGCGTTCTCCCGACCTTCGAGACTCCGGCCGACGACGCGGCCCTCGCCGGGCTCGTGGAAGGCTTACGATCGATGGGGAGCGTGACGCTCGCCGTGGCCCTGCCCCCCGGGGCGACACGGCTAACGGCGCCGCTGGGGATCGGCATCGTGTCGGGAGCGCGCGCGGCCTGGGTGCCGGCGGCACTCCTGACCGGGAGCGGGCCCGGCCGGGGGGCGCTGGCGGCTTTCCTTGCCGATCCCGCCACACCGAAGGCTGCCCACGATCTGAAGCGGCAGGAGCTGGCGCTGGGCGTCGCCGGATTCGGATTCGCCGGAGGGGCGTTTGACACCCTCTTGGCCGGTTATCTCCTCGATGCGGGCCAGCGCAACCACTCCCTCGGGGCCCAGGCCGATCTCGACTCGATCGGCTCGGGCGACGATCTCGACGCCGTCGAGAAGGAGGTCCGCCAGACCCGCCTCGAGAGCCCCGCCAATGCCGCCGACGCCGTGGCCGCTTGCCGGGCCACGACCGATCTCGTTCCCCTCCTCGCCGCGCGGCTGGAGGAGCAGGGGCTCGGCGCGCTCTTCAAGGACGTCGAGATCCCCCTCGCCTCGATCCTCGCCGCGATGGAATACCACGGGATGCGGATCGACGCGTCGCTGCTGGAGCGGCTCTCCGCGCGCTACACCGAGCGCCTTGCAGCGCTCGAGGGGGAGATCCACTGCCTGGCCGGGCACCCCTTCGCCATCGCCTCGCCGATCCAGGTCCGCGCCGTGCTCTTCGACGAGCTCGGTCTGCCGGTCGTGAAGCGGACGAAGACCGGCCCGAGCACCGATGCCGAGGTGCTCGAGGAGCTCGCCCCGCGCCATCCCCTCCCGCGGCTGCTCCTCGAGCACCGCAAGTTCGCCAAGCTCAAGAGCACCTACGTCGATGCGCTGCCGCTGCTGGTCGAGCCGTCGACGGGGTGCATCCACACGACCTTCAACCAGACGGTCGCTGCCACCGGTCGGCTCTCCTCGAGCGATCCGAACCTCCAAAACATCCCTGTCCGCACCGAAGAGGGTCAGCAGATCCGCGCCGCGTTTGTTCCCCGTGATCCGGCAAATCGGTTCGTCGCGGCCGACTACTCGCAGATCGAGCTGCGGATCCTCGCGCATCTCTCCGGCGATGCGGCGATGCGGAGGGCTTTCGCCTCGGGCGAGGACATCCATTCAAGCACCGCCGCTGCGGTGTTCGGCGTGACGGCCGACGGCGTGACCAGCGAGATGCGCCGGGCGGCCAAGGCGGTCAATTTCGGGATTCTCTACGGACAGAGTGCCTTCGGCCTGGCCAAGGGGCTGGGGATCCCGCAGGCCGAGGCCGCCACCTTCATCGCGGCGTACTTCCACACCTTCTCCGGCGCCGAGGCCTTCATCGACGACTGCCTCGATCGCTGCCGCCGCGACGGGTCGGTGTCGACGATGCTCGGCCGCCGGCGGGCGATCGAGAAGGTCCGCGACCGGGCCGGCCGCCGGACGTCTGCCGGTGTCTTCAGCCTCACGCTTCCGGAGCGGACGGCGGTGAACACGGTCGTGCAGGGATCGGCGGCCGATCTCATCAAGCTGGCGATGCTCCGCGTCCAGCGCCGGCTCGCCGCCGAAGGGCTTGCCGCTGCGATCGTCCTCCAGATCCACGACGAGCTCCTCCTCGAGGCTCCGGCCGGCGAGATCGGGATCGTTCGCCCCCTCCTCGTCGCGGAGATGAAGGGGGCCATGACGCTCGAGGTTCCGCTCGAGGTCACGGTGCACGAGGGGGCGACCTGGGCCGCATGCGAGAAGTGAACCCGGGCCCGGGGCAGGGCAGGGGAGAGCGAAGGAGGCAGGGCAGCGTGATGCTCATCGGGATCATCGGCCGGATCGGCGCGGGGAAATCGACGGTGGCGAAGCTCCTGGCGGAGCATGGCGCCCGCGTCGTCGATGCCGACCGGATCGCCCACGAGGTCCTCCTCGAAGCGGACACGCGCCGGGCGCTTCTCGAACGGTTCGGCCCGGGGCTTTTCACGGGGAGCCCCACACCCGACGCGGCGAGGATCGACCGAAAGACGCTGGCGGGGATCGTGTTCGGCCCCACCGCTGCCCACCGGGAGGCGCTGGCCGACCTCGAGGCGATCATCCATCCGCGGGTCCACGACCGGATCGAAGACATCCTCGCCGGGATCGGCGGGGAGGAGCAAAGAGGGGGCGCCGGACAGGTCGTGGTTCTCGATGTGCCGCTCCTTGTCCGCGGTGGCTGGCTCGACCGCTGCGATCATCTCGTCGTCCTCGAGTGTCCCGACGACATCCGCCACGCCCGCATCGCTCCCCGCTTCTCCGCCCCCCAGATCGAGGCTCGCGAAGCCTCCTGGAACGAGCAATCCCCGCGGATCTTCCCCACAGGAAAAACGTCCACCGTGGATACCTCCCGGGATCCCGCGTATACTCGAGAGCAGATCGATCGACTCTGGCATGAGCTCTCCCGGCGGTCACCTTCCTGACCACCAGAGCTTCCGGAGCGACCGTTTTTCCGCTGCATGGGGGGGAATGGGTCGGGCTGCATCTCGTGCGGCTTTCCGTTTCATCCCTGCCGATCGCTCCCCCCGCCAGTCACTCCCGTCACCCGTCCCGACGATCGCTCCACCCCCCCGCGGTCCGTGCGGACTCCCGCCTATCCTCCTCGCCCCACCCTTCCGGTCGCATCGGCTCCTTGTCAGGGTGCCGGCCAGCGGCCGTCCCGAGGTGCCCCATGCCCACCGATCCCTCCTTCCCTTCCGACGACGACCTCGACGACGCGCCGATGTCGATCGCCGAGGAGATCGCGGCGGAGGTGAAACTCGAGGGTGAGGATGCGGTCGACCGCTACGAGTCGCTGAAAAAAACCGACACCCACATCACCGCCCTGCAGAAGATGTCGATGCAGGAGCTGATCGAACTGGCGCGCCAGGAGCAGATCGGCGACATCACCGGGGCCAAGAAGCACGACCTCGTCTTCCGGATTCTCAAAGAGCGGGTGAAGCTCAACGGCCTGATGTTCGGTGAGGGGACGCTCGAAATCCTCCCCGACGGCTTCGGTTTCCTCCGCAGCCCCGACTACCACTACCTTTCCTGCCCTGACGACATCTACGTCAGCCCCAGCCAGATCCGGCGCTTCGGCCTCCGCAATGGCGCGAGCGTCGCCGGGCAGATCCGTCCCCCGAAGGAAAGTGAACGCTACTTCGCGCTGCTGCGTGTGGAGGCGATCAATGGGGAAGATCCCGCCAAGCTTTCAACTCGCATGTTCTTCGACGATCTGACGCCCCTCCATCCCGACCGGCGGATCGTCGTGGAGACGACCCCTGAAGAGATCGCGATGCGCGTCGTCGATCTCGTCGTACCGATCGGCTTCGGGCAGCGCGGCCTGATCGTCAGCCCGCCGCGGGCCGGGAAGACGATCCTCCTCCAGAAGATGGCCAAGTCGGTGTTGGCCAACTATCCCGAGGCCTATGTCTTCATGCTCCTCATCGACGAGCGCCCGGAGGAGGTCACCGACATGGAGCGGCAGGTGAGGGGGCCGTCGTGCGAGGTGATCAGCTCGACCTTCGACGAGAACGCCGCGCGGCACATCCAGGTGGCCGAGATGGTGATCGAGAAGGCGAAGCGTCTGGTGGAATACGGGCGCGACGTCATCATCTTCCTCGACTCGATCACGCGGCTGGCGCGGGCCTGGAACGCCGAGGTGCCCAACTCGGGCAAGATCCTCTCCGGCGGCATCGATTCGGGGGCACTGCAGCGACCGAAGCGTTTCTTCGGCAGCGCCCGCAAGGTCGAGGAAGGGGGCTCGCTGACAATCATCGCTACCGCCCTGGTCGACACCGGCAGCAAGATGGACGAGGTGATCTTTGAGGAGTTCAAGGGGACGGGAAACCTCGAGATCGTTCTCGACCGTCGGCTCGTCGACAAGCGGGTCTACCCGGCGATCGACATCAACCGCTCCGGCACCCGGCGCGAAGAGATGCTGATGGACGCCGAGACCCACCGGCGCACCTGCGTGCTGCGGCGCGTTCTCGGCGACATGAATCCCGCCGACGCGATGGAGCTCCTCATCAACCGGCTCTCGAAAACGAAGACGAACGCCGAGTTCCTCCAAGGGCTGAAATCGTGAAGCAGCAGGAGCGACAGGAGACGCCGACCGTCTTCGATCACGGCCGGCTGTTCGAGGGAGATCCGGCCTGCCTCCCTGCGGGGATCCGCGTGGCGATCGTCGTCTCGCGATACAACGCAGCCGTCACCGAGCGGATGCTCGCCGGCGCGGCGCGGACGCTTGCGGCGGCCGGCCTCGATCGCTCGCGGCTCGACGTGGCCAGGGTGCCGGGGGCCTTCGAGCTCCCCGTCGTCGCCGATCGGCTCGCCGCCACGGGGGAATACGCCGCGGTGATCTGCCTCGGCGCGATCATCCGCGGCGAGACGACGCACGATCAGCACATCGCCGCGGCCGTTGCCCAGGGGATCGAGGCCATCGGACGGGCCCGGGGCACCCCCGTGCTGTTTGGTGTCCTCACCTGTCAGTCGATCGAGCAGGCCCTGGCCCGGGCTGGTGGCGACGAGCGGGTGGCGGCGCATTCCAACAAGGGGGAGGAGTGTGCCGCGGCAGCGATCGAGATGATCTCGCTCCTCCACCAGATCGCCACCGCCACCGGAGGGAAGACCCGATGACCACGCAGCGCCGCAGCCGGGCCCGGGAGATTGCCCTCCAGGCCCTCTACCAGCTCGACCTCAATCCCGACGTGGCCCCCGACGATCTCCAGACTTTCGTCAGCGGCAGACTCCATGGCGGCCCGCTCGTTCCCTTCGCGCTCTCTCTGGTGCGTGGCGTGCAGAAGCGCCGCGACGAGCTCGATGCCCACATCGATGCCCGCGCCGAGCACTGGCGCGTGGCCCGGATGGCCGCCACCGACCGGGGCATCCTTCGACTTGCGGCCCATGAGATCCTCCACACCGACACCCCCCCCGCGGCCGCCGCCGACGAGGCGATCGAACTGGCCAAGCGTTACGGCGGGGAAGGGTCGGGGAACTTCGTGGCGGGGATCCTCGGCCGGATCATCGCCGACCAGGCCGGGGCCTGATCCCCGCCGAGCGGCGGATCCGCCCCACCACCGACGACCAGGGAGACGATCGATGGGCATCTTCAGCTTCGGCCGCAAGGATCCGAAGGACCAGGCGACCAAGGAGCCGGCGGGCGCGACGGGCGCCGCCGAGAAGCCTCGCGGCCTCCTCGACCGCCTCAAGGCCGGGCTGGCGAAGACGGCCCAGGTGCTGCGGACCGACGTCCGCGACCTGTTCAAGCGGGAGGGGAGGCTCGTCGACGAGGACTTCCTCGAGGAGCTCCGTGGGATCCTTGTCCGCACCGACATGGGGCCGGCCGCCGCAGAGGCCATCGTCGCCGACGTCCGCGAGCGCCTCCGGGCCCGGGTCGTCGATCCCGAGGTCGTGCTCGACTCGATCCGCACCCAACTCCTCGCCCGCCTGCGGAACACCGAAGCGGGAATCACCATGGCCGCCTCCGGGCTAACCGTGATCCTCGTCACCGGCGTCAACGGCTCGGGGAAGACGACGTCGATCGCGAAGCTCGCGCGGATCTTCACCCGCGAAGGAAAGAAAGTTGTTCTTGGGGCCGGCGACACCTTCCGAGCGGCGGCCGTCGAGCAACTCACGATGTGGGCCGACCGGCTCGGCGCCGAGATCGTCCGCGGCCCGCAGGGGAGCGATCCGGCCAGCGTCGCCCACAAGGCGGTCGCGCGGGGGGTCGAGGTGGGCGCCGACGTCTGCATCGTCGATACCGCCGGCCGCCTCCAGACGCAGTCAAACCTCATGCAGGAGCTCTCCAAGATCCGCCGCGTGGTCGCGAAGCTCGTCCCGGAAGCGCCCCATGAGGTACTCCTCGTCATCGATGCCACCGCCGGCCAGAATGCCCTCTCGCAGGCCAAGGGCTTCAAGGAGGCCGCCGGCTGCACCGGGATCGTTCTTTCCAAGCTCGACGGCTCGGCCCGCGGCGGCGTGATCGTGCCGGTCACGGAGCAATTCGGCCTCCCGGTGAAGTTTGTCGGGCTCGGGGAAGGGGCCGACGACCTCGAGCCCTTCTCCCCCGAACGCTTCGTCGCGGCCCTCCTCGAAGGGGCGTTTGGCGTCGAGGCTTGAGGCCTCGGGGAGCTTTCACCGGGGCGTGAGCCGCCCTCGGAAGGCCGTTCCACCACGCCCTAGGTGCGCGCCCGCCCCGGCGCCCGTAAAGTCTGCCACCGGCGGCCGCAAAATCTGCCACCGGTGCCCTCGCGGGCAACACAACCGGCACAGCTTCCCACGCCGGCTGCCGGTCAGGAAAACCTTGCGGGAGGGCACGGTCCACCCGGTTTTCCGGGTCAAGGCCAGACGATACCTCTGTGTCGGAATTGCCGAATCTGCGTCTGGTACTTGGCGGGCCGGTCGCAGGGGGGATTCCGGATGGACTGGCGGGCCACCGTTTGGACACGGCCAACCGCAACATCCCCACCTGGAGCTGAAACTCTCATGAAGTTCAACTGGACGAAGCTGCCCCTCCTTGGAGCGGGCCTGACCGCTGCCGCCACGCTGATGGCTTCCACCGCCCTTGGTCAGACGACCAGCGGCCTTCCCCCCGTGGCGGCCAATGTGCCCCAAGAAGACGCCTACCAGCTGCGCGGCCTGCCGCCGCAGGAGTCGGCCCAGGAGGTCGACGAGGGCCCGACCCGCTACCTCGAGACGGAGTTTCTCAAGGAGCGCGGCATCGCCACCTACGGCTGGATCGACGCCGGCATCGGCGGCAACAACTGGGGCTCGCCGTTCAACGGCCCGATCACGTTCAACGACCGCAACTGGATGGGCCAGGTCAATCAGCTCTATCTCGTCAACGAGAAGGTCCTCGATCTGGAGGACGGCGGGGCCGACTGGGGCGGTCGTGTCGACCTCCTCTACGGTGGCGATTCGATCTTCACCACCGCCCGCGGCCTCGACGGCAACCTCTACAACCAGTCGCCGGCCGGATTCGGCAGCTGGAACTCGAGCAAGTACTACGGGCTGGCGATGCCGCAGTTGTATGGCGAGGTCGGCTACGGCGACCATGCGGTGAAGTTCGGACACTTCTACACGCCCATCGGCTACGAAGTCGTGCCAGCGATCGGTAACTTCTTCTACACGCACGCCTATACGATGCAGTACGGCGAGCCGTTTACCCACACCGGCATCCTCGACACCTGGAAGGCCACCGACAACACCACGGTGTTCGCCGGGATCACCAACGGCTGGGACAACTACAGCGACCCGATCAACATCCTCGGGATCGCCAACCCCGGCTACGCGGGCGCCAACAGCAACGCCGCGTTCCTCGGTGGTGCGTCGATCAAGAGCGACGACGAGACGCAGACGTTGACGATGACGACCTCCAGCGGCAACGAGATCGGTGGCTTCATCGCCCCGGCGACGATCGGCAACCGGTCGATCCTCAGCACGGTGTACGTCAACGAGCTCAATGACAAGGTGACGTACGTCTTCCAGAACGACAACGGCTGGCAGTTCAACGCCATCGGTGTCAAGGAAACCCTCGGCCAGCAACCCGGCACGGCGACCTGGTATGGCATCAACCAGTACATGTTCTACAACTTCAGCGACACGCTCGTCGGTGGCGTGCGGTTGGAGTGGTTCCGCGACAACAACGGCTACCGCGTCTTCAGCCCGATCCGCAACGCGATGTTCGGCGGACCGTCCAACACCGGCTACCAGGGCAACTTCTGGGAGATGTCGTGGGGCCTGAACTGGAAGCCCAACCGCAACTTCGTCGTGCGGCCAGAGCTGCGGTACGACTGGTACGCCCCGGATCATGGCAAGGGCCCGCTCCCCTACGGCAAGAACTTCAACGAGTACGGTCAGCTGTACGGTGGCTGCGACGCGATCTGGCAGTTTTAGTTTCACGCGGCGGAAGCCATCCATGGCCTTCCGCCGGCCAAAAATAAAGTCCAACGCAGGGCCCGCCGGCCATCCGGTGGGCCCTGCGGCTTTCTGAGCTCCGCAGTCGTGGGTATGCTGCCCCCTTCTCCACCAGGAAAGGGGGCGATCATGGTTTGCTGGCACGGACGGGGTACGACATGGGCCTGTCGGGGGCTGTTGGGCTTGGTGACATGGATCGCGCTCCATGGCATCCTCGCCCCCCCCACGTCTACGCGTGCTGCAGAGATTCCCCCCCTCCCCGGCACGGCGTTACTCACGACTCAACGCCCGCTCGACGAGGTGATGATCGAGGGGATCGACCGCTTCCTGCTGCGGAAGACCGACCAGCAGCAGGCGATCCGCCGCGCGGCATGGACCGCCGCGCTGGCCGACGCCGGTGGCCGTGAGGCGTTCTGTGCTGAGAGCCGCAACCGGCTCCGCGAGATCCTCGGCGTCGTCGACGCGCGCGTCCCGGGGCGCGAGGTCCTGCTCCGCGGCACGTCCGGAGCCCCAATCCAGATCGCCGCCACGAAGGATTGGACGGTGCTGCGGGTGTCGTTTGAGGCCCTCGACGACGTCACGGCCGAGGGGATCGTTCTCCTCCCGCCGCTGCGCGACCCGCGGGCCTGGGTGGTCGCCATCGGCGACGCCGCCTGGACCCCCGAGGCCTTCGCCGGGCTCCTCGGCGAAGGGGGGGGAGCCGGGGAGGCAAGTCGGCTGCCGAGGGCGCTGGTGGCCGCCGGATGCGCCGTCTTCATCCCCACGATCCTCGACCGCGACGATGAGTTTGCCGGCAACCCGGTAGTCCGGTTCACGAACCAGCCCCACCGGGAATACATCTACCGGCCCGCCTTCGAACTCGGCCGCCACCCGCTCGGCTA
>CAMBFA010000119.1 GCA_945865325.1 Candidatus Kuenenia stuttgartensis | reverse complement strand
TTCATTCAACCCTCCCTGCCCGTTTCCTTCCCCCAATGTTGGAACCAGCCCGTGCCTGACGATGACCTCCTCCTCCGCGATGTGCGGCTCCTCGATTCCCTTCTCGGACAGGTGATCGTCGATCAGGCAGGGGAGGATGTCGCCCGGCTCGTGGAGTGGATCCGAACGCTCGCCCACGACCGCCGGGCCGGCAAGCAGGGGGCCGAGGCGGCGCTGGCCGAATGCATCGAGGGGCTCGACGTCGTTCGGGCCCGGCTCGTGGCCGAGGCATTCTCGATCTATTTCGATCTTGCCAACATCGCCGAGGACCGGCAGCGCGTCCGGGTGCTGCGGGAACGGGAACGCGATCGCCACCCGGAAGCGCCGGCTGAATCCCCGGCTGCGGCGATCGGCGAGCTGAAGGCGCTCGGCTTCCGCGCCGCCGACGTCGCCGCCGCGCTCGAGCGGCTCTCGGTGGAGCTCGTCTTCACCGCCCACCCCAGCGAGGCGAAGCGGCGCTCGATCCGCTCGAAGCTGCGGCGGATGCGCCACGCTCTCCAGGAGCTTGATCGGGCCGATCTCCTCCCCCGCGAACGCTCCCGGATCGAGGCCGATGTCCGCGGCGAGCTGGCGGTTCTCTGGCAGACCGCCTTTCTCCGGCCGATGCGGCCGAGTGTTCTCGACGAGGTCGAGCGCGGGCTGTCGCTCATGCCGAGGCTGTGGGAGGCGGTGCCGGGGGTCTACGAATCGCTCCGCCGCGGCCTCGCCGAATGGTATCCGGGGGAGCTCGACGACGTGCCGGCCTTCCTCTCCTTCGGATCGTGGATGGGGGGAGACCGCGACGGCAATCCCTACGTGACCTCCGACGTCACCAGCCAGACGCTCCACCGGCTCCGCGAGGAGGCGATCGACCGCCACCTTGAGCAGTGCGCCAGGCTCCACGATCTTCTCACGGTGTCAGACGAATTAACCGCTGGCTCGCGCGTTCTCGCGACCAAACTCGACGCGCTTGCCGCCGCCCACGAGGCGCTAGGCGACGTTCTGCAGACCCTTGCCCCGCATGAGACATTTCGACGCTGGATCCGGATGATCGGCTTCCGGCTCGAAGCCTCGCGGAGGCTGCGGCTCGATGGCGGCCCGGTGCCGGGGGCGTACCCATCGCACACCGCGTTCGTCGCCGACGCCGAAGCTCTCCTCGCCGCCCTCGAGGCCGACCGGCTCCTCCCCGACGACTCTCTCCCCCGCCGCTGGGTCGATCTCGTCCGCACCTTCGGCCTCCACATGACCAAGCTCGACGTCCGCCAGGATGCCCGGGCCTACGAGGGGATCATGGGGCAGATCCTCGCCGCCGCCGGCGTCTGTGGCGCGGGGGCGTACGAGGCGGCCGATGCCGAAAAGCGGCTGGCGCTGCTCTCGGCATCGCTCGGCACCGCGGATGCAATTCCTCCAGAGAGCCTCGACCCCCTCTCGATCGACACCCTGGCGCTGTTTGAGCTGCTTCACCGGGCCGTTGTCCGGTTCGGCCCGGAGTGCCTGGGGGGGGCGATCGTCAGCCTCACCAGAGCTCCAGCCGACGTCCTCTCCGTGCTCTGGCTGTGGCGCTGGGCCCAGGGGCGGGCGCTGGCCCGCGGCGAGGAAGTGGCCGCGACCGACATCGCCATCGTGCCGCTGCTCGAGAAGATCCACGACCTCGCCCACGGCCACGAAACCCTCACCCAGATCCTCGATCAGACCGACTACGCCGCTCATCTGGCCGGCCGGGGCAACCGGCAGATGGTCATGGTCGGCTACTCCGACAGCACAAAAGATGGCGGCTACCTGGCCGCCTGTTGGGGCCTCCAGGCGGCGCAGGAAAGGCTCCACGAAGCGGCCGCAGTCAGAGGCGTGAAGATCACCTTCTTCCATGGCCGCGGCGGCTCGCTCGGCCGCGGCGGTGGCCCGGCAGCGCGCGGAATCCTCTCGCTCCCCTCGGAATCGCTCGACGGCAGCCTCCGGCTCACCGAGCAGGGGGAGGTACTCGCGGAGCGCTATGACGACCCCCAGATTGCCGGGCGGCACCTCGAACAGGTCACCTGGGCGACGCTCATCGCCTCCACGACCCGGCGGACGACCCCCAGGCCAGAGTGGACCGAGCTGCTGGAGAAGATGGCAGCGCGGTCGTACTCGATCTACCGGGAGCTCGTCGATCAGCCTGGCTTTATCGGCTACTTCGAGCAGACAACGCCGATCGAGGAGATCGAGAATCTCCCCATCGGCTCGCGGCCATCGCGGCGGCGCGGCGACGCGGGCCGGTCGCTCGACGATCTGCGGGCGATTCCCTGGGTGTTCGCCTGGACGCAGAGCCGCTGCATGATCCCCGCCTGGTACGGCCTGGGAACAGCGCTGACGGAAGTCAAATACGACGATCGCCACGGCTGGCAGCGGATCCACGACATGTACCGGCAGTGGCCCTTCTTCCAGGCGACGATCGACAACGCCACCCTGGCGCTGGCCAAGGCCGACATGGCGATCGCGCAGCGCTACTCCGAGCTCACCGACGACGCTGATATCCGCCGGCGGATCTGGCAACGGATCGCGGCCGAACGCGACCGGGCCCGGCAGGGGATCCTCGACATCGTCGGTGGCGGCGAGCTCCTGGCGACGACGCCATGGTTTCGCCGGTCGATCGAGATGCGCAACCCCTTTGTCGATCCATTGAATCTGATCCAGATCGAGTTCATGCGCCGCCGCCGCGCCGCCCCACCTGCCGCTCCGGGAGAGGACGAGCCACGCGGTCTTCTCCGACTGTGCGTCCAGGGGATCGCGGCCGGGATGCGGACGACCGGATAGCCCCCGCGGAGACCAGCGCCATGTCACCGGCCCCCGAAGGAGACCTCGCCGCGGCCCTGGCGGTGCCGACGCTCGGCCCCTGCCGAATCGATTCGCCGCTGCGGCCATTCCTCGAATCGCGGCGGACGAGCGTCCATTACGTTGAGGAGACCGACCGGGTCCTGTTCCACGACACCGCCAGCAGCGTGGCCGCCTCCGGTCTCGCCGCCGCCGACCTGCCCGGCTTCGAGCCGGCCGGGCCGCGGCAGCGGATCTTCTTCGATCCTGCCAAGACCCGCGTCGGGATCGTCACCTGCGGTGGCCTCTGCCCGGGAATCAACGACTGCATCCGCGGGATCGTCATGGAGATGACCTTCCACTACGGTGTGACGCGGATCCACGGCTTCCGCAATGGCTACCAGGGCTTCATCCCGCGCTACGGCCACGACGTTCTCGACCTCGCCCCGTCGAGCGTGAGCATGGCCAAAGAGGACGGCGGAACGATCCTCGGCACGTCGCGCGGCGGGCAGGATCCAGAAGCGATCGTCGACTGCCTGGAGCGGATGAACATCAGCGCCCTGTTTGTCGTCGGCGGCGATGGCACGCTCCGCGGCGCGATGGCGATCGCCCGCGTCATCGCCGATCGCGGCCTGCGGATCGCCGTCGTCGGCGTGCCAAAGACGATCGACAACGACATCCCCTACATCGACCAGAGTTTCGGCTTCCAGACGGCGTTTGGCGAAGCGGCGAAGGCGATCCAAGGGGCGCATGTCGAGGCCAAGGCTTCTCCCAACGGCGTCGGCCTGGTGAAGCTCATGGGGCGGCACTCCGGCTTCATCGCCTGCTACGCGGCGCTCGCCCAATCCGACGCCAACGTCGTGCTGATCCCAGAGGTCCCCTTCCGCCTCGATGGCCCCGGCGGGCTGCTCGAGCATCTCCTCGAGCGGGTGAAGACGCGCGGGCATGCCGTGATCGTGGCGGCGGAGGGGGCGGGGCAGGAACTGATGCCCACGGCCGACGGCGCGGTCGACGCCTCGGGCAACCGCAAGCTCCTCGACATCGGCCGCTTCCTCCAGACGAGGATCACCGACCACTTCGCCGCCGCCGGCATCGAGCTGAATCTGAAGTACATCGACCCGAGCTACGCCGTGCGGAGCGTGCGCGCCAATCCCTACGACAGCGTCTACTGCCTCCGGCTCGCCCAAAACGCCGTCCATGCGGCGATGGCGGGCAGAACGGAGCTCGTTGTGGGGCGCTACCGGGGCCGGTTCGTCCATATTCCGATGCCGCTGGCCGTCAGTCACCGCAACCAAGTCGCCCCCGACGGCGATCTGTGGCTGGCGGTCCTCGAGGCGACCGGGCAGCCGGCATTCGCCGGTTGATGGAACCAGGCGTCGGATGGCCGCCCCCGCCGGCAGTATGATCTGGGAAAAATCGGCCCCGGTCATCGTCTGGTCGGGGGAGTTTCCAGGGAGGTCTCATGTCGCAGATCAAGCATTTCGGCGTCTTCGTCTTCAAGCCGGGGATCACCCCGACCCAGATCGACCACTGCTTCGCCGAGATGCGGGGGATGGTGGGGAGGATCCCCGGGCTCCTCGACATGATCCACGGCGCCTACGACAGCCCCGAGGGGCTCGACGACGGCTTCACCCACGGCTTCATCATGACTTTTGACAGCCCCGCCGCCCGCGACACCTACCTCCCCCACCCGGAGCACGAGCGCGTCAAGGCGATCGTCGTCCCCTGCCTCGAGCGCGTCGTCGTCTTCGACTTCGCCGTCCTCCCGGCCTTCCGGCAGACCGTCTGACCTACTCCTTTGTGTCGAGCCGCTTGGCCGCCGCGAACAGCGAGAACCCGAGGAGCACAGCGAGGAAGAGAATCGTCCCGCCGATCAGCCAGGGATTGCCGAACAGCCGGGCGAGCCATGGCCGCTCGACCGGCTCGACGGCGACCTCGTCGGCCGCGCCGAGCGCTCCCTCGAGGGGCACCTTCCCGGCGGTGAGGGCGGCGTCGATCGCCACCGTGTCGTACTGCGGCGCCGCAAAGGGACCATCCTCGGTGCTTCCGGCGCCATAGGCCAGCCGGTAGGCCTTCCCCGGCCGAGCGAGAAACACCACCTCGTAGGCCGGGCCGACCGCCGTCACGCCGGTAATGTCGAGCGGTGGGCTGTCGGCGTTGTCGATCACGATCTCATAGTCGGCGTAGCGAGACTCCGGGATCGTGATGGCCAGCGCCTCGGAACTGATGCCGCGGAGATCGATGCGGTGGACACGGGCCGCCCCGAGGATCTGCGGTGGACGTGCGCCGACTTCGCGATTCCTGGTTGCCTGCTGCGGAGCTTCCACCCGGGCAGGCCGGCCGAAATTGCGGTCGGCAACCGAGAGCCTCAGGGCGGTGATCGGTTGCCGATCGCTTGCCACCCGCACCCGCGTCCGCTTCTCCTTCGGCTCCTCCTCAACGCGAAACGCCGCGATCGGCATCTCGAGGCCGTCGGCAGCTTTGACCTCGGCCGCGTCGTCGACGTGCCAGGCCTGGATCGAGTCGATCCGGAACGGCTGACGCTCGACGATCGTCTTCTCCTTCCGACTCGTCTCCGCACTTCCCTCGAGGGTCCGAACGACCTCGGAGAGCGTCGACTGCTGCTCGATCGTCGGCTCGTCGACGGTGATTCTCCAGGTGCCGCCAGCGGGGGCCCGCTGCGCCTTCGGCCACGAGACGTCGAGTTGGCGCGTATCCATGTATTGCGAATAGTCGAAGAGGAGGGTGTCGTCGCCGATCGGCTTCCAGGCGCCGGCCTCGTCGAGCCGCTGCACCTGGACAGCCTGCTCGAAGTTGCGCAGCGGTGTCTCGATCCGGAAGCCGTCGATCGAAACGGGGTGCTTCTCGGGGTCGATCGTGAGCTCGATCTCGAGGCCGCCGCCGGGAAGCGGCTTCAGCCGCGGTTGCTGAGCAGGAAACGATCGCCTCACGCTCCGCATCTTCACGACGCTCGCCCGACGGAGAATCCGCGACACCTCGTGCCCGGCGCCGTCGATGACGCGGAGGTCGGTAAAGCCGGTTTCGGTCACCGCCGCCACCTCCGCATCGAGTCCGACGGCGACGAGCTCCTCGCCGGCGGAGGCCTCAACGGCGATCGGACGCCGATAGCGGAGCTGATCGATCGGGGCGGCATGGACGTGGTGCAGGCCGACGGCGGCGAGGACCACGACGAGGAGGCGGAGGCGAGGGAAATGGCCGGTCATGCGTCGTTCTCCTGATCGTGGTGATCGTCGGTGGTTGGATCGGAGCCTTCTCCAGCTGACGGCGCCGGCTCAACCGCAAACGTCTCGCGGAAGCGGAGGTAGAGGAAGGAGCCGAGGAGGAGGAGGACCCCCAGAATCAGGAAGGCGACGATCCGGTAGAAGGAATCGAGGCTGTCGAGGTCGCTGGTGAACACCTTGACCGCCACGATTCCAAACAGGGCGAGGCCGCAGTAGCGGAGGGCAGAGAGTCGGTGCCGGATGCCGACCACGAGGAAGGCCAGGGCGAACAGGGCCCAGGTGATCGACACGCCCCCCGCCCGGAGGCCAGGGGCGAAGGTCGCGAGGTACGAATTGACCTCGAGGGTGCTCCAGGAGAGGAGCGTGGCGACCGCGGCAACAGCCGACGCCTGCTGGAGGGTGGCCAGGGGCTTGCGGGTGGTGGCCAGGGCGGTGATCGCCACGAGGAAACCAGTCACCGCCCCAAAATCGACCAGCCGCATGAGCGCCTCGTGGCCGGACCAGGCGCCGGCGTAGACGAAATCCGGCTGGAGCCCCCACGACCGCAGATCCCACAGGCAGAGCTTGAGGATGACGGCAGCGACGGCGGCGACAAAGAGGGGAGCCCCGATCTGTTCTCCCCAGACGCGGATGCGGCTGAAGAGGAACATCGCCGCGCCGATCCACAGGATCGTGAGCATCGGCAGGCGGAGCGGCATGTGGATGTAGCCGATGGTCCGGTCGACCTCGAGGTGGAAGTAGACAACCGCCATGGCGACGATTCCCGCCACCGCGACCTCGACCAGCGAGGGGAATGGAACAGCCCCGATGTCGTTGCCCGGCGCGATCGGCAGCTCGCGCTCGGCCGCGCCGGTCGCTTCGGCGGCGGCCGCCCGCCGGAAGAACCAGGCAGCAATGCCAAGACTGGCGATCGGGATCCCGAAGGAGATGAGCCGGCCGAGGAGGGTGACGGCGAACTCGCCCAACGGCAGGTCATCGACCACGCTGCCGGGGCGGAATGTTCTGCCGAGATCGAGGACGAAGAACCGGCAGAGGACGAGCCCCAAGACGACGCTGGCGGCGAGCCGCAGGAACCGGCTTCCGAGCCGTTGGGCCATCCACAGCATGATCACCGCCTGGATCGCCCAGCTCGCGGTCACCCACTGCTGGGAGAGGAGCAGCGGCATCGTGATCGTGACGAAGAACGACGCCAGGCCGAGGAAGGAGACGATGAGCTCGCGGTCGATCAAGCGGCGTTGGAGCACGATCCAGACATGGGCGGCGTAGAAGGCGGCCATCGCTATGGCAAGCAGCGCGACCGGCTGACGGCCGTAGGCCTCCCCGTACGCCCGGTCGATCATCCCACTGCCGACGGTGAAGAAGACCGCGGCATTGAGGATCAGCGCGATGAGGTCGAAGAGATCGGACTTCACCCCGCGGACGATCTTGAAGAGGAACGTCGCGGTCGAGAAGAGGAGGAAGTAGCCGATCAGGAAGGGAAACACGGCCCAGAACTGGTCCGGGGTGTAGAGCTCAGGCCGTTGAATGGCCGGGATAACGAGCCCCCAGGTGCCGACGAAGGCGAGCAAGTTGACCAGCGGCCAGTTCTTCCGGAAGCAGAGCCCGAGGACGCCGCAGCCGAGAACGATGAGATAGGTGAACAGCGGCGTGAGGCTCGTCGGGGTCGATTCAAGCATGTACGGCGTGGCGTAGCCGCCGATGATCCCGAGGACGGCGACGAGCATCGAGTCGAAGGCGACGGCGATCCCGCCGGCAAGAACCGTGACGAGCACCATCAGGGCGAAGGCTGGAACCTCACCGATCAGTTCGAACATCTGATGCGCGGCGAAGACCGCAAAATAGAGGGCAGCCAGCCCCCCACCCATCAGCCCCTGGCCGAGGGCGTGGTAGCGGCGGCCGAGGAGGCGGGTGCCACCGACGAGCATCGCCAGGCCGGTGATCACGGTCAGCCCGACGCGGGCTGACGGGTTCAGTAAGCCCTTGTCGATCGAATACTTGAGGAAGAAGCCGATCCCGAAGAGGAGCGTGATCACGCCGATTCGCAGGAGCCACTGGCTGGCGACGGCGAACTCCGGCGACACCCCCTTCGGCACATGCTCCTCGCCGACGATGATCCAGTTCCAGATTTTCCCGATCGTCGCCTGCGCGGCCTGCTCGAACGGGCTCGGCTGCCGCGGCGGAAGCGGGGTCGATGGCTGGCGGGGGAGAGGCGCCGGACGCCCCCCATTGGCGAATCGATCGTTGGCGGCGAGCCGTTCGGCCGGAGTCGTCCCCGCGCGGTCCGGAAGAGGCGGCGGCGGCTGCCGGAGTTTTTCGTCGAACGTCTCTGCAGTCGTTCGTGGAGCCGGGATCTGTCGATGGGGCGGCTTGCGGGACGTTTCCGCCACCCCCCTGTCGGCGGCGATGGCAGGCGGAAGGAGATCAGCCGAGCGTGCGGCGGCGCTCGGGGCGGGAGCGGCGGCCGGGCGGCGGAAGTCTTCGAGGTCATCAAGCCGCTGGGTCAAGCGGCGAAAGCCGGCCTCCTGCTCACGAGCGAGGCTCCAGACCGCGAACAAGGTCACGATCGGCGCGAGGAGGACTCCAAGAAGAAAAATGCCACCGAGAACGAAGAAAAGGAATTCCATCGCAACCTCCCCACGCCTGGGATTTCGGGGCACTGGTAGCCGAGGCGAGATCCCAGGAACAATGTCACGCCGGGCGCTTGTGCCCCTGAATCACGCGCCCCCGGGCCGATCCGGGCGCCTGCCGCCGACTGGGCGGTGATGCTACGCTTGCAGGGCTTTCCAGCGTCCACGGCCCCTTCGCCATCCCTGCCCCACGGCACTCCCCCGCTATGAGCCTACCCACTCTCCGCGCCTCCGAGCACCTCCACGACGTCAAATACGAGATCCGCGGGGCGCTGGCGCGTCGGGCCGAGCAGCTCGAACGGGCGGGGCACGAGATCATCAAGCTGAATATCGGCAACCCCGGCGCCTTCGGCTTTCGGATGCCCGAATCGATGCGCCGGGCGATCGTGGAGAATCTCCACCAGGCCGATCCCTACTCGCACCAGAAGGGGATCTTCCCGGCCCGCGAGGCGGTCGTCATGCAGCAGCAGACGCGCGGCGTGATGGATGTCACGGCCGACGAGGTGTTCATCGGCAACGGCGTCTCTGAGCTGATCATGATCGCCATGCGGGCGTTGTTGAACCCCGGCGACGAGGTCCTCGTTCCCAGCCCCGACTACCCCCTTTGGACAGCGTCGGTCGTGATCCACGGCGCCAAGGCGGTCCACTATCCCTGCCGGCCGGAGAAAGGCTTCGTCCCCGATCCCGCCGAGGTGGCGAAGCTCGTCACCGAACGGACGCGGGCGATCGTTGTGATCAATCCCAACAATCCGACCGGGGCCGTCTACTCGCGCGAGGTCCTCACCGGGCTCGCGGCGATCGCCGAGCAGCACCATCTCGTGGCGTGCGCCGACGAGATCTACGACGAGATGCTCTACGGCGATGCGTCGTTTGTGCCGATGGCGACCCTCGCCCGGCACACGCTCTGCCTCTCCTTCGGCGGGCTCTCGAAGATCTACCGGGCCTGTGGGCTGCGGGTCGGGTGGATGAGCGTGTCGGGGGAGCGTGAGCATGCCCGCGACTACCTCCAGGCGGTCGAGCTCCTCGCGTCGCTGCGCCTCTGCTCGAATGTTCCGGGGCAGTACGCCGTGCAGACGGCGCTCGGTGGCCATCAGTCGATCTTCGACCTCACCCGTCCCGGTGGCCGGCTCCACGCCACCCGTGCGGCGCTCCTCGAAGCGGTGAGCAAGAGCCGGTTCCTCGCGCTTCAAGCCCCGGAGGGGGCGATGTACGGCTTCGTGCGGATCCGCACCGACAGACTCGGGGCTGCCGGAGCCGGTTTCTCGGATCAGGCCTTCGCCCTCGATCTCCTCGAGCGGAAGCATGTCCTTGTCGCCCCGGGGTCGAGCTTCAACGTCTCCTACCGCGACCACTTCCGCGTCACGCTTCTCCCCGATGCGACTCTCATGGCCGATGTCTTCGGGCGGATCGAGAGCCTGCTGGCGGAATACGCCGAGACGTGAAAACACGACCGATCACAGCGGAGGGCTGACGCGCACCAGGCAGACGCGGCCGTCGGGCTCGGGAGCGACCTCGATCCGCACGCCGAGGAACTGCCGCAGCACGTCGATGTGGGTCGTGGCGTGGCGCGACAGCGGCCCGGTGCGAAAGGCCCCTCCCCGCGGGCGCCCGCCGACCGCCGGCAGCCAGGCCGAGATCCCCAGCGGCAGAAGGAGCTGATCGGCGAGGTAACAGCCGACAGGGGCCCCAAGTGCAAGATGGTCGCGGACCTCCCCGACCAGCTCGTCGGCGACGCGCTCGGCGCTTGTCCCGGTGCGACCGAAGGCCGTGAAGCGCTCCGTGAGACCGGTGGCCTCGATCTCCACCTCAACGACATTCCCCGGCCCGTGCGCGACGACGGTGTCGGTCCGCCCGCAGTCCGGAGCCCAGGAGAGCCGTCCGATCACCCGCCGGACCTCGCGCTCACCGATCCCCGCCGGGAGATTGCTCACCAGCGCCCGCACCCGCCGCGCGATCACTGCGCCGTGCTCGAGCAGATCGATGCCGGCAAGGCCGCCGCACGGCTCCACGGCGACATGAAACCGCCCGCCGCCGGCGGGAAAGAAACCGTGGCGCTGGAGTGTTGCGGTGACGGCCGGCCCCATCCTCCTCACCAGCGGCAGGTAGACCCGGTCGAGGAAGTCGAACGTCGGCGCCCAGGGGTTGTGTGTGCCCCCCTCGATCGTCACGGTCGACGGCCCCGGGGCCACAAGGAGCGCCGGGAGAATCGTCTGCAGCACGAGGGTGCCGCTCCCGGCGGTGCCGATGCTGAAGGCGTGCGCGCCTGCGCGGATCTGTCCGGGGGTAAAGGCAATCCGCCCAGAGCCGACTTCAGCTCCCTCCACCGCCGCGCCACTGATCGCCGCGGCCGCCTCGACGGCCGTGAGGTGGGCGCGCATCAGCCCCGGCTTGTCGCGCCCGGCCCGGATCCGCTCGATGATCACCGGCCGGCCGGTGATCCTCGACAGCGCCAGCGACGACCGCAGAACCTGACCGCCCCCTTCTCCCTGGGCACCATCGACGTGGATCGCCCCCCCGGCCTCGATCGGCTGCTGGTCAGTCATCGGCCTTGTCTCCATCCTTGATGACAAACCGGGCCCGCAGCCGGGCCACTTCACTCGCCAATCCGGCCAGCTTCACACTTTTGAGGACCTCGTCGAAATCCTTGTAGGCCTCCGGGGCCTCGTCACGGGGATACTGCCGGCAGTTGGAGAGGATGTCCTGCTCGGCAAACGACCGATCGATGGCCGCCTGATCGAGAGAGCGGATCGCCGCCTTCCGCCCCAGCCTGCGGCCGGCACCGTGGTTGACGCTGTAGCAGGAGCGCTCCGCTCCGGGATCAGCCACCATCACGCACGACCCGGCCTGGGGGTTACCCGGAAGCAGGATCGGATGGCCGGTGTCGACGTAGCGGGTGCCGGCGAGGGCGTGGTGACCGGCCGGGAAGGCGCGCGTTGCCCCCTTGCGGTGGACCCACGTCGGCTGGCCGGCGACCACCTCGCGGCGGGCGATGTTGTGGCTGATGAAATAGACGAGCTGCCCCTCGATGCCGGGAAACACCTCGCGAAAGGCCTCGAGGACGAGGGCATTGATGAGGAGATGATTGAGGGTGGCGAAATTGGCCCCGAGGGCCATGTCGTCGAGATAGGCGTCAGCCTCGGGCGTCCCCAGCGGCGCGTAGACGAGCTCCTTGTCGCCGCCGGGAAGCGGAATATCCCAGCGGGCAAAGCGCTCCTGGAGGTCGCGGAACTGCCCCGTGGCCAGCGTGTGCCCCAGGCCGCGCGAGCCGCAGTGGGAGAGAAACGCCACCTTGCCGTCGCGCAGTCCGAAGACCTCGGCGACACGGCGAGCCCGATCGTTGTCGGCCACGTGGACGATCTCGCATTCGCCGAAATGGTTACCGCCGCCGTAGGAGCCGAGCTGGGCGATCTTCGCAGGGAAGTTGTTGATGCTGCCCCGATCGAGATGCCGCTCGAGACGGGCACCGAGGGCGCCGCTCGTGCCATCGTGGCCGTCGTGGCGGGCATCCTCGCAGCGCGACGCCCACTCCGGCGGGATGCCGAGGTCGGTGCAGACCTCCTCGGAGGCCCCTTCGACGAGGACCCGCCGTCCGCTGTCAGTCGACACCTCGCGCCCCTTCTTTACATGCCGCTGCCCGCGCCCGGCGCCGGTGGGGAGCCGGTCGCAAACGGCCGTGATCAGGGCCCTGCGGACGGTCTTGTCGACGATCGCCTCCTCCGGGAGATCGAACTGCAGCAGGCTCATCGAGCACTTGATGTCGACCCCGACAGGCCCGGGATAGACGTGCGTCGGTGAGACTAGCACGCAGCCGACCGGTGCCCCGTAGCCACAGTGGCCGTCGGGATTCAGGATGAGGTCGGTGACGCCGGGGGCGAGGCGGGAATTGACCGACTGCTGGAGGCAGATGGCGTCGAACGACGCGCGGATCGCGGGCGTACCGATCACGGTGATCGGCTTCGTTGCGGCGCCGGTGGGGAGGATTCCGGTCGCGTCACCGGTGGCGATGATCTCGTGCATGGGACTGCCTTCCGAAGGGATGCTGACCGGGGCATTCTCTGCCCCGCGGCAGCGAACGGCTGCCGAACGGGTCGATCGCCACCGACTGGCGACCACCGGAGATCTCTCAGAGCACGTGCCGTGCCTCTGATGGCCGATTTTTCAAAAAAAGCCACAAATCATTAATATCATAGACTTTACGACACACGCGACGGACTTCAGCCCAAGGCCCATTCCCAGACGATTCGATCTTAAGAAATCGTCGTTTATCCTTACATCTATGGACTCTCGCCGCCCCACCGTCGTTCTCGGCATCCTCGGCGGCCGGCTCGACGCCGGGCAGACAGAAGACCGCTGGTCGCGGTGGCGGCCGACGGTCAGCTTGTGCCAGCACGAGGATCTCGTCGTCGATCGGCTCGAACTGATCCACCTTCCTGCGGAGCGGGATCTGGCCGCGGGCGTGGTCAGCGACATCCGCACCGTCTCCCCGGAGACAACTCTCACGCTCCACGAGATCGGTGTTGCCGATCCGTGGGACTTTGAAGAGGTGTTCGCGTCGCTCCATGGCTTCGCCCGCTCGATGCGCTTTCGGACCGATGAAGAGGACTACCTCGTTCATATCACCACCGGCACGCACGTCCAGCAGATCTGCCTGTTTCTCCTCGCCGAGTCGCGGCATCTCCCCGGGCGTCTCCTCCAGTGCTCCCCTCCCCGACGGGGACGCGCCGACGCCGGGCAGTGGCGGACGATCGATCTCGACCTCTCCCGCTACGATTCGATCGCCGCCCGCTTTGCGCTGGAGCAGCGCGAGGATCTGTCGTTCCTGAAGTCGGGGATCGACACCCGCAGTCTTGCCTTCAATGCCCTCATCGGGCGGATCGAACGGGTCGCCGTGGCGAGCCCCTTGCCGATCCTCCTCACCGGCCCCACCGGCGCCGGGAAATCGCACCTGGCGCGGCGGATCTACGATCTCAAGCGCCGCCGCGAGCAGGTGAGGGGGAATCTCGTCGAGGTCAACTGCGCCACGCT
>CAMBFA010000118.1 GCA_945865325.1 Candidatus Kuenenia stuttgartensis | reverse complement strand
AGACGGTTTTGGCCGAGACTCTGATTGACGCGGCGGAACTGGCGATTGCTCGCACCGACTCTGCTGTTGCACAACAAGCGGCCGAGAAGGCCGCCGTACTTCTTGTCGAGGTGAGCGGCGACGAAGCCCGGGAAATGCGAGCCAAAGCCTTGTTACTCCATGGCCGGGCTGCCGTAATGGCAGGCGACAAACAAACGGCACAAATATCACTGCGGTCAGCGAGTGATCTTTGCCGGCAGGAATTGAGGGGCTGCTTGTCTCCAGCAGTAGCCGCGCTCCGAACAACGATCGAGTCGGAGCTCGAGGCACTTCAGCAGAAATGAGACTTCAGAATGAAGAGTATGGATCGCCGCTTGCGCAGCGTCTAAAGCCGGGCCCATTCGGTGGGAAAAATTAATCCTGACTGATTTCGACGAACTACGAGCGGCCACCACAAGCCTCGTGGTCGCCGACCGGAAGCGGGCCGAGCGCTGATAATTCGGCCTATTTACGGCGCAACACGGCGAATCCGATTCACAAGACTTTGTAAGTCGCTTTTGGTTTCGGGTTGTTTGTCTGCTTACCCCCCGACTTGACCGTGATCGAGAGCCTACCGCTTATGGCTTCCGCATGAATGTCGTCATTGGCGTACGTGCGGTTGCTGTTGTCTACGAGTTTCAAACCGGAAACATACTTGCCCGTGACGACGAGGTAGTTTTGTATAGCCGGATGCAGATGTGCGGCAACGTCTACAAAAGTGCCGACCACCAGCATGGGACTAAGCTCAGGTTCGGTGATCGGTTCAACGAGGTCGGTGCAGGAAAAACCGACAGCGAAAAACACATCGTTGCTGAAAGCAAGCGGTGTGATTGGCGCCCCAATAGTGGGTGTGAGGGTCTTGGTCTTCTTTGCCATTGCATGATCTCCTTGATGGGCATTGATCGGGTCATGGCCACCGAACCGGCCGACGATCGGCAGGGTCGTGCGGGGCCATCATAGCGGGGAGTATGGAACCCTGCACGAGGGGTGGTCGAACAAGTGCCGAGCCGACCGGTCGGATGGATCTCCCCCAGTCAGCCCCCGACCTGCCGCTGGGGCCGGAAGCACCGTTCCCAAACACGAGCGCCGCCGACAGCACCGGCGCCCCGCGTCAGCGCAGCTCCTCCTCGGTCGGGGTCGACCGGCGGCCACGGAGCCGGAAACGGGCCAGGGCGATGAGGCCGGGGACGAGGAGCAGCCACCCCCCGCCGTTCAAGCAATCCTGGGCCGGAAGAGGGAGGTGGCTGGTGACGGGATCGAGGAGATCGTAGGCCGGCTGGAGGAGGCCGTTGACCCCCTTCCAGCGCAACAAAAGGCGGCGGAGAACGGGGCCTTCGTCGGCGCCAAGCTTTTCGATCTTCTGCTGGAGGCCGGGGAGGCCGTCGGGGGCGGCCGCGGCGGCAGCAGCCCGGCGATTGGCCGCGGCAACCCTTCTGGGCACCTTCCCGTCGACTCCCTTGTCGACACCGACGAAGAAGCTAAACACGAGCGAGAGCACCGCCATCGCGAAGATATTTAAAAAAAGCTGGCTCAAGAAGACGAGCATCCCGACCCGGAAGGGGATCTTCCAGAGCAGCACCTGAACGACCCCGCCGGCGCAGAGGGCAAACAGAACGGGGAGATAGCGGATCAGCGGCACGTAGCCGAGGACAAACCACTTCAGCCCCATCGGCTCGCGGAGCCAGGTGAGATAGGTGTAGTTGGGGGGGAAGGCGATCCCGAGACGCGGATCCTGCATGAGCCGTGCGAAGCCGTAGCCGGAAAGGTCGTAGACGAAGAACACGGTGAGCCAGATCGCGAACACGGTCTTCGCGGCGCCGAGGATCGTCCCCGGCCCTTCCTCCGTCCAGAAGGCGGTGGTGCGCATGAGGATGAAGATGGCGATCGGGAGCAGGAGCAGCCAGAAGAGGATCGGCAGCAGGCTTGAGTGTTCGATCGACTGGATCATGCCGCACCTCGTGCCGGGGGAGTCTGGAAGCTTCGAGGCGGTCGGGGAGGCGTCAGGTGACGAGCCCGCCGCGGGTGTCGAGCGTACTCATGCCGCGCAGCGCTAGGGCGACCGCGTCGGGGTTTGTGGAGAGGCGAAGGGCCTCGGTGCCGGTGATCTGGCCAGCGTGGTAGAGCTCCGTCAGGTGCTGGTCAAACAGCTGCATGCCGTTGTCGCGGTTGGCGATTGCTTGCGGGAGGCTCTTGATCCGCCCCTCGAGGATCGCCTTGCTCACCACGGCGGTGTTCCGCATGATCTCGACGACCGGGATCCGCCCCTTCTCCTTCTGCTTGTGTGTCGCCAGCCGCTGGCTGACGACGGCGACGAGATTCGTCGCCAGCTCCGTGAGCAAAAGCTCGCGCTCGTCGGGGGGGAACATCGCCACGATCCGCTGCATCGTAAACGAGGCATTCGTGGTGTGGACGGTGCTGAAGACGATGTGGCCTGTGTCGGCCGCCTGGAGGGCCGTCCGCATCGTCTCGGCGTCGCGGAGCTCGCCGACGAGGATCACGTCGGGATCCTGGCGGAGGACGCGGCGGAGCGAGTCGGTGAAGCTCGGCGTGTCGCGGCCGAGCTCGCGCTGGGCGACGAGGCTCTTGTGGGATTCGTGGAAGAATTCGATCGGGTCCTCGATCGTGATGATCCGGAGGCGGCGGGTGCGGTTGAGGTGGTCGACCATCGCCGCCAGCGTCGTGCTCTTGCCGCTCCCGGTCGTCCCCGTCACGAGCACCAGCCCGCGCGGCTCCTCGGCGATCTCGTGGAGGACCGCCGGCAGGGAGAGATCGGCAAACGTCTTGACCCGCGGCGGGATCGTGCGGGCGACGAAGGCGAGGTTGTCTTTCTCGTAGAAGGCGTTGATGCGGAAACGGGCGAGGTCAGGGATCGCGTAGGCGAAATCGCAGCTCCGGTCGCGCTCGAGCCGGTCGAGGTGGAGATCGGTGGCGACCTCGGCGATCAGCCCGTGGACCTCCTCGGCGGTCACCGGCGGGGCGTTGAAGGCGACCATCGTGCCGTCGACGCGGACCGTCGGCGGGCTCCCCACTTGGACATGGAGATCGCTTGCCTTGAACTGGACGCTCGCCCGCAACAACCGCTGCATGTCCATCGTGCGACGCTCCAGGAAATTGACTGGGAAAGGGGGCCTGGCTAGTTCAGCCCGGGGCCTCCGGGGAAGGGAGCGCGGGGGAGTCGCTGCGGGCCCGCCACCACGCTTCGGCGCGGGGGGCGTCCCAGTCGGCGGCTGCGGCGCACGCCGCCAGGGCTGCCGCCAGCGCGCGGGCATGGGCGTAGCGGTCGCCCGGGCGCTTGGCGAGGCAGCGGCGGATGATGGCCTCGACGTCGGCCGGAACGTCGGCGCCGCGGTCGCTCAGCGGCGGCAGGGTTGCTTCGAGGTGGGCCCGGAGGGCGTCGGCCGCGGTGGCGCGGGGGAAGGGAGGAGCCCCCGTGACCATAAAATGGAGGAGGGCGCCGAGGGCGTAGAGATCGGCCCGGCCGTCGATCGGTGCGCCGGCGACGGCCTGCTCCGGCGCCACGTATTCCGGCGTGCCGGCGATCCCCTCGTCGGCCGTTGGGGCCTGATCGGCGACGGCCGCGGGGCCGCCGACGGAACCGAAGTCGAGGAGCTTCGCCACGTCGCCGGCGCCGGTGAGGCAGGAGACGAAGACGTTCGCCGGGCTGACGTCGCGGTGGATGAACCCAGCCCGGTCGAGCTCGGCAAGCGCCGCGCACACCTGGCGGCCGAGATACACCGCCCGCGCGGCCGGCAGCGGGCCACCGTCGCGGACGAGATCGGCGACCGACAGGCCGGGGAGGTATTCCATCGCGAAAAACGGCCTGCCGTCGACGGTGTGGCCGCCATCGAAAATGGCGACGAGGTTCGGATGCGAAAGTGATGCCGCGGCCCGCATCTCGCGCTCGAAGCGGCCGGCAGCTGCGGTGCCGCCGTGCCGGAGGAGCTTCAAGGCGCAGGGGCGCTGGAGCAAGTCGTGCTCAGCCAGATAGACCTCCCCCATCCCTCCGGCGTCGAGCCGGCGGAGGAGGCGGTAGGGGCCGATCGACTGGGCGCCGTCGTCAGCGTCAAGCCGGCCCTGGAGCAGCCAGGCGGCGAGGGTTGCCAGGGCTGCACCCATGATCAGAAAGAGGGCGTTGGCCATGACAATCTGGTGGTTGACCAGATCGTCGCGGTCGAGATGGAGGGTGTCGGCGTGGTGGAGGACCAGGCCGTGGCAGAGAATCAGGGCGGCGGCGATCGTCAAGGCGCCCCGGGCCGCCCGGGCTGGTGACCGGGGGATGATGACGCCGTAGCAGATCATGAGGAGGAGCGCTCGCATGACGCCGTTCTTCTGGACGGCGACGGCGTCGACGAGGTCGCGCCGATCGATGAGGTCGACGGCCGAGAGATACTGGGCCGCAAGGAGGAGGAAGACCTCGAAGCCGAACAGGCAGCCCTCCACGCAACGCACTTGGCGGCGGGAGAGCGGGAGGGGCGAGCGGAGGAGGGCGAAGGCGAGGGCCGCGAGGGTCGATCGCAGCAGGAGCGACCAGATCGGCGCGTCGGTGCTGGCCGCCGGTCCGCCCGCCGGACTCAACAATTTCGCGACGGTGAACACGAGGTGGAAGAGGGCGAGGAAGGCGGCGGCGATCGCCACACGGGAGCGGAGGGGATCGAACCCGGGGCCTTCCGCCGCCGCTGGGATCCCCGCGGCGCCATCGAACGCAGTGCCGAGATCGACGACATCGCCGCCGGCCCATGCTCCGCCGCGGTCGGGCTGGTCGTGCATCGCGGGTGTGGCGCTGTTGTCTTTCATGAGCCCGCTCCGGGGGCGGGCTGATCACCGCCGGCGGGTGGCGCCAGTGCGGCGCCCTCGCGGTGCCACGATCGTGCCGCTTTCAGGGTGGCTTCGAGTTGCCCCCGCTGTCCGCCGAAGCGTTCCTCGAGATCCCCCACGATCTGTTCGGTGGTCGCCACGACCGATCCCCCATCGTCGCTCCCCCCGCGCAGCCAGGGGACGAACAGGCAGGCCACGGCGACGAAGGTGAGGGTCGCCAGGGGGATCCGCATGCGGCCCACGGTGTCGCGGTACCGGCGCCAGTCGGTCCAGAGGTAGTAGAGGGTCAGTGGCGGCAGGAGGAACAGCGCCCCGCGGAGGGGATCCCGCCGGAACGACAGGTTGACGAGGCTGGCGACATCCCCGGCGAAGCCGACGAGGTTCAGCCCGATGATCCCCCTGACGCCCCACAGGGCGAGCGTGTGCTGGCCGATCATGCCGGCGGCGACCGCGAGGATCAGAAGGATCATCGACACCGTGTAGCTCGTCTCGCTGATCCAGGTCGTCGTGTTGACCAGGACGCTGAAGCCGGCCCGGTAGGCCTTCAGCCAGGGCGTCGGCTCTGCGCGCGTCGGGCGGGCGGCCACGGGGACGGAGGGGCGGACGACGACCATCTCGGTATCGTCATTTCCCCATCCCGGCACCTCGATCGCCGGCTCGTGGACCGGCGTGACAGGGCGGAGCCGGTAGTTACCGGTGGGGCTGTTCGCAG
Source organism: Candidatus Kuenenia stuttgartensis (assembly GCA_945865325.1). Taxonomy (GTDB): domain Bacteria; phylum Planctomycetota; class Planctomycetia; order Pirellulales; family UBA1268; genus QWOP01. The sequence continues at coordinate 8,214 of CAMBFA010000118.1, read as the reverse complement.
GGGCCGGGGCTGGCGGCGGGGAGGGGTGTTTCGCGGCGACGGGGGGCGTCACCTTCGCCGTCTCCGTTCCTTCCGGCACGGTCACACGGCGCCCACACGAGCGGCAGCGGCCGACGCGGCCGGCGAGCGCCGAGTCGACGACAAGCCGGCTCCCACAGTGCCGGCAGGTGAAGGCGATCTTCACACTGAAACCCCTACGGACAATCCCATACCCCTTGCTACGCCGCCCAACCGATGCCGTCATCGGTGGGAATCCGTCCAGGTAGAGCAGTCTGGATTGATCGGCCAGCGGCGGGGCCGCGAACCGATCAGCAGACCAATCTTTTCAACAGCATCGCGATCACTTCGACCGAGTGTCGTCGAGCGGGGGGGAATGTCAAGGCAGACCGATCCCCGAACGCCTGCCGATCAGCGCTGGACAGAATGGCCGTTCCCGGAGGGCTGGCCGAGGAGGGGGACGTCGTGGCGCCCCCGGCGGCGGACGCCGGCCGATAGCAAGAAGCCATTATATCGGGGTGACGAGCGGTCCGCACGGGGGGTAAACTTTCCGTGGCGTTGGCGGGCGGGATTCCCCACCCACGGTCGTCGATCGATCGCTTCCCTGAGGTGCACCCATGCCGACCGACCCAACCCCAGGCCTTCTGTGTGCGATCTTCGCGATCCACCTCAACTACATCACGCGCAACCAACTGGCGGCCGCGATCGCCGAGTGGATCCGGGAGCCGGCGCGCCCGATCGCCGAGATCCTCGTCGCGCAGAAGGCGATCGACCCACGGACGCGGGAGATCGTCGAGGATGTCGTGGCCCGGCATCTCGAGCAGCATCAGGGGAATGTGGAGCAGAGCCTCGCCAATCTCGATGCCAAGGGGCTGATCCCGCCGGAGCTCGCCTCGGTGCTCGGCGAGAGCCTGACCTCCGCGGCCCGCCCGCCGGCATCGGCCGGCACCGAGGGGGACGAGGAAAGCGCTCTGGTTTCGCTGGCCGATTACGCCTCCGGCGGCACGCGCTACCGGGTGTTGGGGCCGCAGGAGCGCGGGGGGATGGGGGAGGTGTTTGTCGCCCGCGATCGCGAGCTCGGCCGCAAGGTGCTTCTCAAGCAGCTCCCCGATCGCCACGCCGACGACCCGGGCCACCGGGCCGCCTTTCTCAAGGAAGTCTGGGCCGGGGCGGCGCTGGAGCATCCCAACATCGCGCCGGTCTACGACCTCGGGCAGTATCCGGGGGGGCGGTTGTTCCAGGTGATGCGGTTGATCCCCGGCGGCACGCTCGCCCGGGCGATCCGCGATCATCATGCCTCCGCCGGCAAGGTGCCGGCGGCCGGGAGGGTGCTCCGCTTCCGCGAGCTCCTCGGGCACTTCGTCGATACCTGTCAGGCGATCGAGTACGCCCACAGCCGCGGGGTGCTCCACCGCGACATCAAGCCGAACAACATCATGCTCGGGTCGTTCGGTGAGACGCAGGTGATCGACTGGGGGCTGGCCCGCATCGCCGGCCACGATCTCTCCGACGGGAAAGGATCACCGGAAGAGATCATCTCGCCCGCAGACATCGGGGAGGGGTCGCAGCCGACGATCGAGGGGCAGTTCAAGGGGACGCCGGCCTATGCGAGCCCGGAGCAGGCGGATGGAAAGCAAGACCTGATCGATGCCCGCAGCGATGTCTACGGCCTCGGGGCGACACTCTATTGCCTCCTCACCGGCGAGGCGCCGTTCCATGTGCGGTCGCCCCTCATTCTCGAGGACGTCAAGAAGGGGATGTTCCCCCGGCCGCGGCTGAGGCGCGCCGACGTTCCGCCGGCGCTGGAGTCGATTTGCCTCAAGGCGATGGCCAAGTCTCAGGAGGATCGCTATCAGTCGCCGCGCGACCTGGCGACGGATGTCGAGCGCTGGCTGGCCGACGAGCCGGTCCGCGCCCATCCCGATCCCTTCTCCGTCCGGCTGCGGCGCTGGGGGCTGCGGCACCGCACGGCCGTCGCCGCCGCCGCGGCGCTCCTCCTCACGAGCGTCGTCGGCCTCGGCATCGGCTATGCGGCGGTCAAGGAGCAGCGGGATGTGGCGGAGAAGAGCACCGATCTGACACTCACCGCCATCGAGGACATCGTCATCAAGATCGGAGATGATTCGTGGGCGCAGGATCCTGAATCGCTCTCGCGACGAGAGGAAGCGATGCTAGTCGCCATCAGCATGTATGAGGCTGTGCTAGAGACTAATCCCGACAACAGCAGGGCCCGGGATGGCCTGGCTGAAGCCAATCGTCGGAAGGGAAACCTCCACCGCTGGCGTGGGGATTCGGCACAGAGCGTCAAACATCTGAAGAAGGCGGTCGATTTGGCAGAGAGCGAGCTCGACACGAATCCGGACGATCCGGAAAAGCTTGGTCTGCTCATTGACGCGCGATGCGATCTGGCCCTTGCGGGGCTCTTTATGGATGGGCCCGACTCGGCGGTCGGGCTCCAGCGAGAGACGTGCCGCAGGGTCGCGGAGGCTGCTAAGCATGATCCGCAGTCCAGGCTGATTCGCGAGTTGGAAGCCCGTGCTGATTACGCGCTCGCCGACATTCTCGCCGCGAAAGGGAATGCCGAAGAAGCGCTTGCGACCATAGAACGCAGTGCCAGAACCTATTCGGCGCTCGCAGACGACGACGAGAGCACCATGACGCAGAAGTTTCTGGCCTTCGCGGCGTGGGCTGATGTCTCGCAGCTGTGCCGGGAGCTCGGCCGGGTCGACACGGCCCGTGAAGCCTTGCGGGAGATCATTTCGCGGAAAGACAAACTTGGGGATGTCTCGAAACAGGATCCTGATTATCGAATCGCTGTGGTACTGACGCTCCGCGAGAGCGCTTTGTCGCAACCCCGAGATGAAGTGAGTGGCGTCATCCCCGAAGCGATGCTGAATGAAGCGGTGAAAGGCTTCTCGGAGTTGTTCGACGCTAACCCGAATGTATGGAGATTCAACCGGAACCGAATCGAGTCTCACATCGATCGCGGCCGTCTGCGACTTTCCAATGGCGATCCTGAAGGTGCCGAACGAGATGCAGAGAAGGCCCTGGAACAGGGGGCCAGAATGATCGCTCCCCCGGGCGCCAAAACCCAACTCATGGCACGAGCGTACGCGGTGCGCGGTTTGGTAGCCGAGTATCGCGGCGAGGTGGAAAGGGCAGGTGAGATGTTTCGTCTCGCTGACGAACAGTGTAAGGAGGCCAGGAAGCTTGGGTTTGGTGCAATTGCGACTATCGAGAGAGAGATCGTGCAGCGTCTCGGAAGCTCCGCTGCGTCAGCAGAAGAGGCACCCCAGCCCTGAAGCTTGAAGCGGGGATGGGTTACGCGTGACGCGGATGCGTGCCGACCGGTAACGCCGCCGATCCATCTGGGGCACGGCGTCACCGGTCGGCCATTTCGAAAAACGGGGTGATGGAGTCATCCGCCCGCTTGGCTTACTTCTTCGCCTTCTTGACCGGCCCGCTGATCACGTTGGTCACAGAGATATTGTCCTCGCGTGGTCCCCTCGTCTTGCGAACGACTTTCTTCGCTGCCTTCTTCACGGCCTTCTTGGTGACCTTCTTCGTCGCCTTCTTCGCAGCGGCGGGCTTCTTCTTCGCGGCCTTCTTCTTCGCCATGATCATGACTCCTGCAGAAAATTCGATGGGCGCCCGACCGCCGACGGCGATCATGGGTGACTGCTTCGTACCACACGCACGGGGGAAGCGACAACGGCCCGGGGTGGTGCGGAGCGAGAGGATCGCCGCCCGGAGCCCCACCCTGACGCGGTCGACGGGATACCCTGTCGGGTGCGTTCTGTCGTGCTTTGCTCCCGGCCCACCGACCGATCCCATGCCCCACCTCCACCGCTGCCTTCGTTTTGCGATCCTCCTCCTGGCCCCCCTTTTCTGGCCCGGCCGCACGTCGGCTGGCGACGAGCGCCCGGTCGTCGTGGCCGACTTCACCACCCCCGCGCACGGCTGGCGAGCCAACGGCTCGATCGGCGATCTCGGCGAGGGGGCGGATGGGCTGTCGATGAGCTGCCGGGGCGAGGATCCGTATCTCGTCGGGCCGGTTGTCGATCTCCCCCTTCCTCCCGGCGCCCGCAAGCTCCTTGTGGAGCTCGACGGCACTGCGGCGGGGGATGTTCGCTGCTACGCCGCGGCCGAGGGGAAGGAGTTTGCCGAGGGGTGGGGGGTGAACCTCGTCGCCGACGGCACCGGGAGGTTTCGCGGGGTGCTGCCGGCGCTCGGCGAGCGCGTCCGATTCCGGCTCGATCCCCCCGACGGCGCTGCCCCCGTCCGCCTCGGCCGGCTCGTCGCCACGCCCCTGATTCCGCTCGCCCCGGCCCCCCCGGCCGGCCGCCCCGCGCCGCTGATCCTCCCGGGCGACGCCCTGGTGGTGAAGCAGGGGGGGGTGAGCGTGGCTCACGATCCCCACCGCTGGAACGCCCTCTCGATCTCGATCGACGGCCGGCGGATGGCCGACAGCGATCCCGCCGAGGTGTTTTCCATTCGGGGGGCGGATGGTGGAATCCCCGTCGATGCTAACGCCGGGGGCGTTGTGTCGCGGGCGCTGGCGGAGGGATTCGAGATCGTCGCCACGGTGCCCGAAGCGGGCGACGGGGCCGCCACCTGGCGCTTCAGCCGGCGGTTCACGGCCGCTGAGCGCGGCGTGCGCATTGAGACGCTCGTCGAAGTCGACCGGCCTCGCGAGCTGATCCATCTGCCGTGGCTGACGCTCTTTGCCGGCCGGGGAATATTCGGCACGGGCAAGTCGCAGGCGCTCCTGCCGGGGGTCGAATACCTCGACGATGAACCCTCCTCGAACAACAAGGAGATCCGCGGGCCAGCCGCGAACCGGCAGCTTGTCGATCCTGCCAAGGTCTGCTTTCCATCGATGGTCCTCGTCGCCGCTGGGCGCTGGCTGGCGGTCGATTGGGAGCCGGGGGCCGTCCCGGCCTCCCCCCTCTTCGATTCCCCCGATCGAATGTTCGCTTCCGGAGGCCATGTTCTCGGGCTCTGGTCGCCAGCGGCAGGGGCCTTCGAGCCGCTGCCGCCGCGCTTCGAGGGGGAGCGGGAGATCTACCGGGGTGTCATGCTCGAGCCTGGCAAGGCGGTGCGCCAGGCGATCACGATCCGCGGTGGCGGCGGCGATACGGTCCTCCCCGCGGTGGCCGAGTGGGTCCGCGTCGAGGGGCTGCCGCCACTCCCCGCCAGCGCCCCCGGGCTCGATGGTGGCCTCGAGGCCGCCTGTCGGCTCCTCGCCCACGGCTGGCTCGATTCCGCCGCGCGCGACGGCACGACCTGGCGCCACGCCGTCTGGCAGGGGCGCTTCGCCGCCCAGCCCGCCGCCGACGCGCCGGCCTGCATGCTCTGGCTGGCCGCGCATGTCGGCGATGCGCCGCTTGCCGCCCGGCTCCGTGCCACGGCGCACGAAGCGCTCGCGGCGCTGCCGGTGGGGGCCACCGGGGGCATCGGTCATCTCGCGCGGCCGGCCCTGCCGCTCCTTCTGCGCCCCGCAATGGCCGATGATGCTGCCGTCGGTGCGGCGCTTTCGGCCGCGGCGGCGCAGGCCCGATCGATCGCTGCCGAGCTGACCGCGGCGCGAGGGAGGGATCGCTACGTCGCCGGCCCGACCGACTACGCGGCGACCCTCGGGGGAGACCAGTGCAACGGCCACACCGCCATCCGGGCCGAGGCGTTGCTTGAGGCGGCGGTTCTGGGGGGGGACGAAGCGGCGATCGGTGCGGCCCTCGCCGCGCTCGATGGAGTCGCGGTGGCCTGGCCGGCCGGCGCCGTGCCGCGCGGCGCGCAGCCCTGGGAGATGCCGCTCCACACCCCCGACATCCTCGCCTCGGCCCGGCTGGTGCGCATCCACCTCCTCGGCCATCTCCTCGATGGCGATCCAGCCCGGCTCGAGGAGGCGCAGCGGTGGGCCTGGTCGGGCGTGCCGTTTGTCTATCTGCGGGATCCGCTCCCCGGGCCGGTGGGGCGCTATGCCACGATCGGGGTCCTCGGGGCCACCGATTGGGTGGCGCCGTTGTGGATCGGTCAGCCGGTGCAGTGGTGCGGGCTTGTCTATGCCGGGGCCCTCCACGACCTCGCCCGTGTCTCCCCTGAAGCGTCGGAGCCATGGGGAACGCTCGCCCGCGGGATCACACGCACCGGTCTCCAGATGACGTTTCCGATTGACGACGCTGCCGATCGCGGAGGCTTGCTCCCTGACTACTGGCTGTTCGGGTCGGGCCGGGGTGACGGGCCGGCGATCAACCCGGCCACGGTCCAGGCGACGCTTGCCGAAGCGTTCGAGGCCACGCCGCTGGTGACGGCGACGCGAATCACGCGGAGCCCGTCGGATGCAGCCGGCCACGTCCTCCATCTTCCAGGCGCTGTGCGCCGCGCGACCTCCACCGCCGCCACGACCACCGTCGAGGTCACGCTCTGGCCTGAGGAGCCCTGCCGGCTGATCCTGACGCGCGTGGCGCAGCTCCCGCATGCAGTCGTCTGGAATGGCGTGCCGATCGAGGCCCGCCTCCTGCCGACCGACTGCCTCACGGTCACGGTTCCAAAGCAGGCAGGCCCCGGCCGCACCGGCACGCTCGTCATTGAATGGTGAGCGGCGTCGACGCTGTTCGGGGCGACTACACCAGTTCCCGGATCAGGCCGCGCTCCGCGAGGAGGTGCCATGGCCTGCCGGCATTATCCTCGAGCGTGGTGTCGGGATTGATGCCGAGGTGGCGGTAGATCATGGTGAGGACATGCTGCGGCCGGTAGGGAGCGGCATTCGCTGCCGCCCCGTTGGCGTCGGTGGCGCCGATCACCTGTCCCATCTTCAATCCCCCGCCTGCCATGAGGACGCTCATCACCCGTCCCCAATGATCGCGGCCGGCCGTCTTGTTGACCTTCGGCGTCCGTCCGAACTCCCCCATCGCCACGACGAGCACGTTCCGGTCGAGGCCACGCTCGCCGAGATCACTCACGAGGGCTGCGATCGCCTGATCGTAGCGCGGGCCCTTGCCGCGCATCGATTTCTCGAGGTCTTTGTGATCATCCCAGCCGGGGACACGCACGGTGACGAACATCACGCCGTGTTCGACGAGGCGTCGCGCGAGGAGCATGCTCTGGCCGATCGGGTTGCGGCCGTAGCGCTTGCGGATCGTGGCGTCCTCCCGATCGATGTCGAAGGCCTTCCGAGCGCCGTCGCCGGTGAGCATCTCGAAGGCTTCGTCGGCGAGCCTGTCCATCGCCAGCGTGGTCCCCGCCGTGTCGCGGAGGCGCCGGGCCCCATCGAGCTCTGCCAGGAGCGATTGGCGATCGGCGAGCCGTTCGGGGGTCAGCCCCCGCGCCAGGCTGATGTTCGGGACCGTGAAGGGGGACTTGTTGGGATCGTTGACGGTCTCGTAAGGCGCGAATCCCGTGCCGAGCCAAGCGGCGCCACCGAACCTCATCCCCCTCGGGATCGCGACGAACGCCGGCAGGCCGGGGCTGTTCCGTCCACGGAGATGGGCCGCCACCGCCCCCACGCAGGGCATTTCGTTCTGCCGGCTCTGGTTGTTCCGCAGGAACCAACCCGTTTGCGCCAGGTGGGCGCTGGTCTCGTGGCTCCCCGAGTTGTGGGAGACGGAGCGGACGATGGCGAGCTTGTCGGCGATCCGGGCCTGCTCGGTCATGAGTTCGCTGAACTCGATCCCCGGGACGTTCGTGGGGATGGCCCGCAGCGGCCCGCGGACTTCGGCCGGAGCTCGGGGCTTGGGGTCGTAGGTCTCGTGCTGTGCGGGGCCGCCGGCCAGTTCCACGTAGATCACGGCCGCTGCCTTGGCGGATGAACCGGCAGACGTAGTTTCCGCCTGAAGTCGACGCAGCGCCGGGAGGGAGAGGCCGATCATCCCCCCCAGGCCACTGTGGATCAGATGGCGGCGGTGGAATCGATCACCAGCCGCACCGCTTCCGCTCCAGTCAGACATGACTCGCTCCATTCCACGCGGAGAGGGCTTCAAGGGAGGGCATCATAATCGATCGCCTTTCAGTCAGAAGCCGCGCCAGGCCCCGTGGCCCGCCGCAGGCCCCCCGCGGAGGGCTGTGCTGGTGTTGCAACGCGCGCGCAAGCGGAGCGACAATCGGGGCTTGGAACGATTTGGGGTGGTCTCCTGAGAGGAGCGTCGAGGCATGGCCATGATCAGGCAGACGACGATTCGGCGGGCGCGGAGGCTTGCGTCTGCGGTGCTCGTGCTCGTG
>CAMBFA010000117.1 GCA_945865325.1 Candidatus Kuenenia stuttgartensis | reverse complement strand
GGCGTGTGGACGGCTCTGTTCGGGAGCCAGCAACTCACCTTCAGCGAGCTGACCGGTCAGCTGCGGTTCACAACCAATAGTGCGGTGCCCGAGATCGACCCCGCCACTGGCTCAAGTGCTCTCTCGCTCATCGCCGGGGTGATCGCGTTGATCGAGCAGCGGCGTCGGCGGGCCAAGGTCGTGGCTTGATCGAGGGGCTTGCTGATCGCTGATTCCCAACCGGGCCGGGCATCGCAAGGTGCTCAGGCCCGGTTTCTTTTCCTCCCCCCCTGCAAGCCGGTCGGTTGCTCGTGTCCGGCCGGCTGTGGGATCGGGGGGAGGAGCCAGCTCCCTCATGCTCCCTCATGCTCCCTCATGCTCCCTCATGCTCCCTCATGCTCCCTCATGGCGTCATTCATAATCCCCTCATCTGACCCGTGGAAGTTGACAACCCGACCAGCCACATTTCACACTCCAGGGGGTGATCGCTCGGAGGGGGCTGGAGATCGGCGAAGATGCCACTGCGGGATGACGTCGCGATGAGCCCCGCTGCGGGGGCCGTGGCTCCAACCGCCGCCATGGCCGGTGGCATGCCCATCAAGGCGGCCCGGCGGTCCACTCCCGCTGCGCGGATTACGGGCACCTCCGCCGCGGCGGCACAACTCGAGTTCGAGATCAGCCGAGCCACTCAGTTTGACAGCTGCGTGCTGCTGACTGGCGAGACAGGCTCTGGTAAGGAGGCGGTCGCGCGGGCGATCCATGCCTCCGGACTCCGCCGCAACAAGCCGTTCGTGGCGATCAACTGCGCGGCCCTGACGACGACGTTGGCGGAAAGCCAGTTGTTTGGCCACGTCAAGGGGGCATTCACCGGGGCCGTTAGCACGGCTCTCGGCGTCTTCCGCGCTGGCGACGGGGGCGTCGTGTTCCTCGACGAAATCGGCGAGCTGTCGCTCGAGGTACAGCCCAAGCTCCTGCGGGTGATCCAGCAGCGGGAGGTGACGCCAGTCGGTTCGACCGAGGTGTTTCCGTTTGAGGTCCAGATTCTCGCGGCGACGAATCGCGAACTCACCCAGGAGGTCGATCGGGGTGCGTTTCGCTCCGACCTCTTTTTCCGGCTCAACACGATCGAAATCCATGTGCCTGCCCTCCGCGACCGGGCGAGCGATCTTCCCCTCTTGATCAGCCACTTCTCGGAGATGCTCGCGGCCCGGTTGGACAGGGAGCCCTGGGTTCCCGACGCCCCCACGCTCGCCCGGATGCTCCGCTACCGCTGGCCGGGCAACATCCGCCAGTTGGCCCAGTTCGTCGAACGCGTCTACGTGTTCGGTACGGTGCCCGAGCTTCCCGCCGATCCGCCGGGAGCGATGCCTGCTGCCAACCTCGTGCCGCCAGCCGCCCTGAACCTGCCAATCGGGCTCAACCACCCAACCGAACGCAGACCCACCCCGCCATCAAAGGCGGAGCTTCCCGTGTTGAACCTCGTCGAACTGCGCCGGATCGCTGTCCGGCAGGCGCTTTCCGTCACGAGCGGCCACATGGGCCGGGCGGCAACCCTCCTCGGTGTTCACATCAACACGATGACGAAGTTCGCCATCGAGTCTGGCGACGGCGTCGTTCCCAGGCAGCGCGCCGGCCGGCCGCGTCGGCCGCGGTGAGGGCCCGACGGAAGTCCCCCCCGATGGGTATAATTTGCACTGGCCACCCCCCCGAAGCAGTTCGGGGGGCATTGATCAGGGAAATCCCGGCCGGGAGGACTGCCATGGCAACGCATGACAGCAGATCGTCGGAATCCCGGCGCCGAGCCCGCGTCGCCCCGCGGGCGTTCACGCTCGTCGAGCTCCTCGTCGTCATCGGCATTGTGTCGATCCTCCTCGCGCTCCTCCTCCCCGCCGTTCAAGCGGCGCGGGGCGCGGCCAGGCGGACCGCCTGCCAAAACCAGCTCCGGCAGATCGCCCTGGCGGCGCACAGCCACGTCGACGCCCGCGGCCGGCTCCCGGCCGGCACCGACACTGGCACCTCGGCCACGCCGTATCGTGGCTGGCTCGTTTCACTCCTCCCGTTCCTCGAAGAGACGGCCACGGCCAACCTCGTGGCGGCGGAATACCGGGCGAGCCAAGATCCTTTCGACATGGCCACCCACCCGACATTCTCCAAGCCGATCGCGCTGTTTGCCTGCCCGGAAGACTCGCGGGCAAGCTCAGCGCAGCCGGTCCCCCGCTATCGAATGATCGCGGGGCTCTCGTCCTACCTCGGGTCGTCAGGCCGCGATGCGACGCTCCGCGACGGCGTCCTCTATTCCGGGTCGGCGACGCGATTTGCCGATGTCATCGACGGCGTGTCGCGGACGCTCCTGGCGGGCGAGCGGCCCCCGTCACCGAAGTTCGATCTCGGCTGGTGGTACGCCGGGATGGGGGTCGGCTTCGGCGACGGTGCCCTCGATCACACCGTCGGCACGGCGAGCACCGACAGGAATCCCTTCGGGGGCTGCGGCGATCCGGTCTATCCGTTTCAACCGGGGCGGCTGAAGGATGAGTGCAGCGCCAACCACTTCTGGAGCCTTCACCCCGGCGGCGGGGGGCACTTCGCGTTCCTCGATGGGGCCGTGCGCTTTTTCAGCTACGACGCCGCGGCGGTGCTCGTCGTTCTCTCCACCCGCGCCGGTGGCGAGACGACGTCCGCGGAGTGACGGCGCATCCCGCGAAGCGTTTCTCGGTTTGGCAGCGGCGCGGGACGTCGCCCGGAATCACTTTCCGACCGGCTCGTCGGCTTCATGGAGCCGCTTCATGAGCTTGTCGTGGTCGGCGTGGGCCGCGCGGAGGGCATCGTTCACCTTCTGGGCCAGTGTCATCGCCGTCTGCGGAGAAATCTTGTCCTCGGCGTGATGCTCGTGAAGATCAGCATGGCCGCGCCGGGCGACGCCGAGATTCTTCTCGATTGAGTCGAGAATCGGGATCGACTCCTTGTCGCCGAGCTCCTCGGCGTGCGTCCGCATCCGCTTGACGTGCCGCTGGATCCGCTCGATATCGTCGCCGAGGGCATCACTCGCCTCCCGGGCCACCTCCGCATCGACCGCGCCGTGGGCGGCGATGTCCGCTCCCACATCGATCGCCACCGGAGCCGAGGTCGCCACGCGGGCGACCGGCGTCTGGGGACGTTCGACGATCACGGCCGGGGCCGGCAGCGTGGCGTAGGTCTGGATGTGAGCCGGCACCGCCACGCCGTGGGTGTCGCGGAGATAGCCCTGATAGCTCTCGACGTGAGAGCGGGCGCTCGAGAAGGAGTTGTGCGAACTGCTGCCGTAAAAGCTGTAGCTGCCGCGGGCCTTCGCGCCGGCATCGGGGGCGGCGGAAACCAAGGCGGAGGGAAGGCAGAGGGCAATCGCCATCGCGACGTGAACAGACCGCATGGGGGATGGGCTCCAGGGGGGAAACGAGGCGTGGATCCGATTGTGGCCGGTTTGGATCATGGCGGGCAAGGCTCGGGATCGCTGTGCGGCGAATTGCCCGGTGGGCCTGAGCCGCGATAGGCTCGTCACATGGCCACCCCCGTCACCCTCGCCACGAGGCCCCTTCTCCGACTCCTGTTTTGCTGCGCGATCTATGTCGCCCAGGGGATCCCCTATGGCTTCGTGACGGTGGCCCTGGCAGCGTGGCTGGCCAGTCACGGTGGCGAGGAGAACGCCGTCGGGAACGTCATCGCCATGGCCATCCTCCCCTGGAGCTTCAAGTGGCTGTGGGGGCCAGTGGTCGACTCCGGGCTGTGCGGGGGCTTGGGGCGCCGACGGCCGTGGCTGATCCTCGCGCAGACGATGATGATCGTCACGGCGCTTCTATTGCTGCGGGCCGGCGGCGACACCGCGCTGCTCGGCTGGCTTGTCCTCCTCCACAACATCTTTGTCGCCCTTCAGGACGTGGCGATCGACGCCCTCGCCGTCGACATGCTCGAGGGGAACCAGCGCGAGCGGGCCAGCGGGATGATGTATGGCTCGTCGTATGTCGGCACGATGCTCGGCGGAGCGGGGCTCGGCCTCGTCATGGCGACCTACGGCCTTCCCACGGCCGTTCTCGCCCTCGCCGCGATCCAGGCCGTCACCCTCAGCGCCGTCTTCGCGATCCGCGAACGGCCAGGGGACCGGTTCTTCTTCGGGCCGGCCAGATCTGCAGAGGCTGCCGCCACCGTCGCCCCAGGTCTCGGGCCGGTGGCTCTCCTCTCCCAGCTGGCGATCGCCATGGTGCGCCCCGCGGCGCTGCGGACGGGCGTCGGGGCGGTGCTCATGAAGATCCTCCCGGCGATGCTCTACGTGACGATGACGGTGCAGATGTTCAAGCACCTCGGTTGGACGGAGGCCCGCTTCGCCGAAGTCAGCGGCGGCTTTGGAAATCTGCTCGGCCTGGCCGCCGCGGTCGCCGCCGGCTTCCTGGCTGCCTTCATCGGCCCCAAAACCACCGCCGTCGCTGCCAATTCGATTCTCGCCGCCTCCTGGATCATCCTTGCCGCAAAGCCTTCCCTCTGGGAGTACGAGATGACGATCTATCTATGGTTTGGAATCCACGAAGCCTGCCTGGCGTTCATGTCGGTGTCGCTCTTCGCCCTTTTCATGCGGGTCTCGACGCCAGCGGTCGCTGCCACACAGTTCACCGCCTCGATGGCGCTGATGAACCTCGCCGCGTATTGGGGCTCCAAGTTGGCCGGGCCGGTGAGCGGTTGGTTTGACGCCCCCACGACGTTCCTTTTGGCCGGGCTCCTCCAGCCGCTCGGCGCGATCCTCCTCCCCGATGTCCGTTCGAGCGGCCGTGGCCCGGCGGCGCTTGCCGACGATGGCCCACTCCCCCCGCGCGGCACCGCCGCAGCGACAAGCGAAGTCGGCCCACCGCCGGGGGCAGCCCTGGCGATCGGCCCGATCCCGGCTTGGATCGGTGCGCTGGTGGTCATGATCACGGTCACTCTTTCTCTCCGGGCCCAGGCCGAGCCAGCCAGCCAGTGGAGCGAGAAGGCCGAGCGATCCCAGGCGATGCTCATGGAGCGGGAGACGTTCTGGGACAGATGCGATCAGGCGTGGTATCTGGAAAACGTCCCTCTCTTTGATTGCCCCGACGCCGACATCGAGACGACCTGGTGGTACCGCTTTGAACTCCTCACCAAACATCTCACCTACGGATCGCCGAACAGCGGCTACGCCTTTACCGAGTTTCTCGACCGGCCGTCCTGGTCGGGGGCGTATGGGGCCATCTCCTGCCCCGCGGGCCATCAGCTCGCCGAGGCCCGCTGGCTGCGGTCGCCACGAGTCGCCCGCGATTACGCGCGGTACTGGGTGAACACTCCCGGCGCTCAACCGCGCAATTATTCCACCTGGCTCGCCGACGCGGTGTGGGGCGTCCATCTCGTCCATCCCGCCCGCCTCCATCTCGGCGCTGCCGGCCATCCCGCCGCCACCGCCACGACCGTTTTCCCCGGCGACATTCTTCCCGGTCTCGAAGCCAATCAGAGGGCCTGGCACGATCGGCACTTCGTCCCCGCTACCGGACTTTACTGGCAGGTGGGGCATGACGACGGGATGGAGTTCAACATCAGTAGCCGCCAGACGACCGACATTCTGCGCGGCGCTCCCAGCTACCGGCCGAGCTTCATCGCCTACCAGTGGGCCGATCTGGTGGCCCTCGCTCGGATGGAGGATCTGCTCGGGGAACCCGCCAAGGCCGCTGAACACCGGGCCGCCGCGGAGACGCTACGGGAAAAGATGGAAGCGAGCTTGTGGGACGAGCGGCGCGGTTTCTTCCTCGCCGCCTTCCGCGATGATGAAACGCTCGACGGCGCTACCGTCGCGGCCGGGAGCCGGATCTACGACTCGGGCCGCTTCGCCGGCAGCCCGCATGGCCGTGAGTTGATCGGCTACGTCCCCTGGCAGTTCGACATGCCGTCGCGCGGCAAAGGTTTTGAACAGGCCTGGAAATACCTCGGCGACCCGGAGTTCTTCCAGGCTCCCTTCGGCCCCGCCACCGTCGAGCGGCATGATCCGCTCTTCATTCTCCAGCCCCACTGCTGCTGGTGGAGCGGCCAGAGCTGGCCCTACGCCACGACGCAGACGCTCAAGGCGCTGGCCAACGTCCTCCAGTTCCGCTCTCCTGGCTTCGACAACAACGGCCCGGGGCTCCAGGAGGTGGTCTCGGCCAAGGACTACGTCGCGCTCCTCAACACCTACGCCCGCACCCACCGGAAGGCCGGGCGGCCCTACCTTGCCGAAGCCTGCCATCCCGACACCGGGAGTTTTGAAGGGCACGATGCCTCCAACCACAGCGAGCATTACTTCCATTCGGGCTACGCCGACCTCGTGATCACGGGGCTTGTCGGCCTCGTCCCCCGTGCCGACGACACGCTCGAAATCCGCCCCCTCTTTCCTCCCGCATGGGACTTTCTGCGCCTCGACCGGGTGATCTACCGAGGGCGTGAGGTGGGGGTGGTGTGGGATCGCGACGGCTTAAAGTATGGCCTCGGCCCCGGCCTCCATCTCCTTGCCGATGGCCGCGTGATCGCGTCGTCGCCGACGGTAGGACATCTGACGGCGCCGCTTCCGCCGCTGTCGGCGGCACTCGTCACGGCGGGGCTTGTCGACGACGGACTCAAGCCGGGGATCGTGCCGACGCGGGTCAACGTCGCGGTCAACAACGACGGCACCTATTTCCCCCGCATCACGCCCGGCTCGATCCGCCCCGGCAGCTCCCCCGCGGCGCTCGCCGACGGTGTTGCTTGGTATCTACGCTCACCGCCGAACCGCTGGGAGAGCGCTACGGCCGGCGTGCCAGAGACGCTCGTCCTCGATCTCGGGGTTCCGCGCCTCGTTGACACGCTCGCGCTTTTCCTTCTCGACGACGAGCCCGGGATTCTCGCTGGCACCGCCGACGCTGCCGTGCCGGGCCGCGACACCCTGCCCTCCGACGTGCGCGCTCCACAGACCATCGCTGTCGAAACCTGGAACGGCACCGACTGGGAGCCGCTGCCGATCACGAGGCAACTGCCGCAGGATCCCGAGGGGCACATGGCCAACCACATCCACTTCGCCCCGCGCGACCTCCAAAAACTGCGGATCGAGCTCACCCCGCGCCCCGGGATGCGCGTTGGGCTGTCGGAAGTTGAGCTATGGGGAGAGGCGATCCTGCCGCTCGAGCCTGCCCCCGCGCCGGCCGGCAACCTCGCCTTCAATCCCGGCGGCGCAGGCGCCCCCGAATACCCCCAGGCGAGCGCGTCACACACCTCGCGCTACGACCAGGTCGAGCGCGCGATCGACGGAATCGTCTCCTATCAGACAAACCCCAACAACCGCTGGACAGCCTACGAATCCCCCAACGCCACCGACTGGCTGGCGGTCGATTTTGGCAAGCCACGCACCTTCTCCCGGCTCGAACTGGCCCTCTACGACGACCGCGGCGGCGTCCAGTCGCCGGAGCAGTTTCACGTCGAGGTCCTCGCGAATGGAGCCTGGAAGCCCGTCGACGACGAAGTCCACACGCCCGAGCAGCCGCTCGGCAACGCCCTCAATGAGGCCCGCTTCAAGCCGATGACGGCGGCGAAGGTGCGCGTTGTCTTCACCCACCGGGGAGCCTCGCGCAGCGGCGTCTCCGAGATCTTCGTGTGGGAGAAGTGACGCCGGTTGAAGGCGACTTTGCCAGCGCCAGACCGGCCTCGCGGCCGCGACGACATTGCCGGCGACGCGGCGCTCTGTCACACTTTCTCGCGGGACTCGTTCGGGGGATTCATCACTCGTCATCAGGGGGTGTCGCCATGCTCACACGCTGCGCTGGAATCGGTCGGGTTTTCCTCGGTTCGTGGCTCCTTCTCATGGCCGTGGCGAGCGCGGAAGAGCGCGTCGTCATGAGCTATCCGCTCTTCAGCCCCGCGCCGACACACCGAATCGTGGCGGTCGACGCGACGACGCGCCAGGTCCGGATCGAGTTAGCCGAAGGGGCGATGCTCTCGATCCCCGGCGAGGGGCAGGCCGTGCTTGTTGTCGCTTCGAAGAAGGGAGGCCCTCTCGACACGCTTGTTCGTGTCAACGTGGCAGAGATCCTTGAAGGGAATGTCGCCGTGGCGACGTTTGGCCCCGGTGCGCTTCCCGCCATTCAGGAAGGCCCCGCCGTCCTCGGCCGACCGTTCGCGGGGCTGATCGGTGAGCGGCCCGCCGACACCGCTACCACGAAAGCGATCCGCAGTCTCCCCGATCTTCTTGTCGCCAAGGCCAAGCCGCTAGGCAACGGCCCGGGCGATTTCAACCCAATCGCCAAGGCCCGTGCCGCGGCCCGCCGCGCGGCATCGAGCAACCATCTCAAGCAGATCGCTCTCGCCTTCCACATCTTCCACGACGCTTACGGCTGTTTCCCGCCGGCGGCGGTGATCGGCCCCGACGGCAAGCCGTGGCACTCGTGGCGCGTCCTCCTCCTGCCATTCATCGAGGAGCTCGACTTGTACAAGCAGTACGACTTCTCCCAGCCGTGGGACTCGCCGAAGAACTTGGCGGTCGCCGAAAAGATGCCCGCGATCTTCCGCGATCCGGCCCGCGAAGGCCCTCCTGACACCCTCACCGACTACGCGGCGATCACCGGGGAGGCGGCGATCTTTCAGCCCGGGGTGGTGACGATGACATCGGCCGATGACTTTCCTGCCTGCCTGAAGACCGCGAAGAAGGTCGGCTTCGCGAGCATCACCGACGGGACGTCGAACACGATCCTGTTCGCCACGGTCGATCCCGCTCGGAAAATCCCCTGGACGAAGCCGGAAGACATCGTCCTCGACGACACCTTCCCCGGGATCGGGAAGCCGGCGGGAATCGGTGCGATCCATCCGCTCGGTGACGGCAGGGTCGGTCTCTTCGCTTTCGCCGACGGCTCGGTCCACCTCATCGCCGATACGGTCGACACTGAGACGCTGCGGAAGTTTCTCACCCGCGCCGGTGGCGAGGTCGTCGACAGCAGCGATCTCTCCAGCGGCGGCGGCGCCCCCCCCGGGCCAAGCCGGCCGCCGCTTCTGAAAATCATCGCCGCCGACGACGGCACGCTCCGGCTCGAAGTCGACTGACTTTTTGAATCCCCTGAAGTGTTTGGAGGGATACCAATGCTCCCTGCGCAACGCTGCGTGGCAGTGATTCTGGCCTGTTTGCTCGGCCTCAGGGTCCACCCGGCACGTGCCTGCTGCCCGGCCTGGCGGCCGGGACAACCGGTGCGGATCGCCAACCAGCAGATCCTCGTCGTTTGGGACCCGGCCACACGGATCGAGCACTTCATCCGCGAGGCGAAGTTTGCGGCCGGCGCCCGGCAGGATGGGTTTGGATTTCTCGTTCCTTCGCCGACGGTGCCGGAGATCGCGGCGGCCGACGGCGCCGTCTTCGAACAGCTCAATGACCGGATCAAGCCACGCGTCGTCGAGGTGACGCGCTGGAAAAATCACTATTCACTCCTTGGCTCGCTGTTTACGCTCGAGAGCAAGGCCCCGGCCAGCCGGGCCTTCGATGACGCCCCCCCGCCGATGGCGGCCGTCGAAGTGATGAAGACGGCACGCGTCGGCAGCTACGACGTCGCCGTCCTCAAGGCGGCTGACCCCGCTGCACTCACCGAGTGGCTCTCCGACAACGGCTACGACTCCCGGCCTGAGATGACCGACTGGTCGCGGCCGTATGTCGAGAAGGGCTGGATGATCACCGCCTTCAAATATGCGACCGACGCGACGAACATCGACGTCTCGGCCGTACGGCTCACGTTTGAGACCGACGTGCCCCTGTTTCCCTATCGCGTGCCGACCGATCAGATCGATCCCGACTCGCCACGGCGCAACGTCCTGCGGGCGTTCGTCGTCGGCCCGGGGAGGGCCCAAGGCACGCTCGGCGAGGGGGCCGAGGCCCGCCCGTGGGAGACCGGAAGGTTCGTCTACTCCCACCCCCTCGAGGTCAACGCGTCGTTTCTCGGCGGCGTTCTCCCCGAGGGCACAGCCGGCGGCGCCACCAACGCCTGGCTCACCGCCTTCGAGGACTCCACGTGGCCCTCCGGCACCGACGACCTGACGTTCACGTTCGACCCGGCCGGGGACCAATTCCAGCGCGTGGAAAAGCGGTACACCGACCGCGACTGGTTCCTGCCGCTCGACGTCATCGCCCTGGCCTGCCTGGGACTGTTCCTTGTCGTCCGCCGCCGCACGCGGTCCTGACCGGCCGGATGGCTATTTCTCCTCCATCACCCACACGCCACTCCAGTCCGGAGGGGGAGGCGTTTCGGTGAGGATCCGACAGCGCTCCAGATAGAGCTGCGCCCCCTTGTCTGCCGGGTTGAGCGCGAGGACCTTCTCAAACAGCTCCCGGGCCGTCCCAAAAGCCCGCGCCCGGTAGGTCGCGAGACCGTCGCGAAAATACCCCAGGCACTCGACAAGATGCGGAAAGGTCTCCTCGGTGTGATGATCGAGGATCTCGTAGACGCCCACCGGCTGAGTCTTCCCCTTTACGACCACGAGATCGATGTCACGGGCCCGGTACGTGCCGCGGAGCTTCTTGTAGGTGTATTCGCTGACGAGGATCTGCGCGCCGTACTGCTTGCAGGCCGATTCCAGCCGGGCGGCGAGATTCACGCCGTCGCCGATCATCGTGTAATCCATTCGCTTCTTCGAGCCGATGTTGCCCGACACCACGACGTCGGTGTTGAGCCCGATGCCGATGTCGATCGGCAACTTCCCCTCGGCAACCCGCTGCACGTTCCAGCGACGGAGCTCCTTGATCATGGCGATCGAGGCCCGCATCGCCCGATCGACGTCATCGTCATGGGCTACCGGGATCCCGAATCCGGCCATGATGGCGTCCCCGATGAACTTGTCGAGCATCCCCCCCTCGTGCTGGATGCAGTCGACCATCAAGGTGAAATACTCGTTGAGCATCGCCACCGTCCCCTGGGCGCCGAGCCGTTCGGTGTGCGTCGTGAAGCCGCGGATGTCGGAGAACAACACCGTTGCCTCCACCGACTGCCCCCCCAGCATGTCGGCTCCGGAGGCGACGAGCTTGTCGGCAATGCCCGGATCCATGTAGCGCGACATCGTCGACTTCATTCGCTTTTCGCTCGAGATGTCCTCGATCATGAGCATCGACCCGATCCGCTTGTGCTCGACCGAAGACAGCGGCAGCACGGTGACGTTCGTCGAGATCGTTTCCTCCCCAAAGACAAGCTCGGCATCCATCAGCACTTCCGCCGCGCCACTTTTCCCGACAGCCTCGAGCTTCCCGAGCACCCAGGCGTTGCCGCCGGCGAAGAAATCGGCCACCGGCTTGTGCAGGACCTCCGCAGGCGTCGCCCGGAGAATCCGCAGGCCGGCCGCATTGCAGGTGACGATCTTACCGGTGTCATCGATCGTGACCACGCCATTCGACATCGATTCGAGCATCGCCTCGCTGTAGTTCTTCATGTTCTGGACGTCGGCGAACAGCTTGGCATTCTCAAGGGCGATCGAGATCTGCGCGGTAAACGCCCGGAGACGTGATTCATCCTCCGCGGTGAACGGACCGCCGCGTTTGTTGAGCACCTGTGTGACGCCGATCACCGCTCCGAGCTTATTGATGATCGGGACACAGAGGATCGAACGGGTGAAATAGCCAGTGCGCTTGTCGAAGGCGGGATTGAACCTCAGATCGGCATAGGCGTAGGGGATGTTGATCGACTTGCCAGAGGTGTAGACCGCGCCGGCGATGCCGAGGTGATTCGGCAGACGGATCTGCATCGACTCCAGCCCCTGGCCGACTTCCGACCACAGCTCCTGCGTCTTGTCGTCGTGGAGAAAGAGCGTGGAGCGATCGGCATTGAGCAGCCGAGTCGCCTCCCCCATCACCCTGCGGAGCAGCGACCCGAGCTTGATGTCGGCGGTGACCTCCGAAACGATCTCGACAAACTCCATCTCCTGGGCCCGAATCGCCTTCATCCGCTCGATGAATTGGGCCCCTTGGAGGGCGACCGTTCCCTGCGTAGCCATCGCTTCGAGGATCTCGAGGTCTTCCTCGTCGAAGGTGCCTTCGATCTTGTTGATCGCTTCGACGACGCCGATGATCTCCCCCTTCACCGTCTTGACCGGCACGCAGAGAATGCTGCGGGTCACAAACCCGGTCTGCTCGTCGTTGCCCCTGTTGAAACGCGGGTCGGCATACGGATCGTGGACGATCATCGACTCGCCACTGGTGAACGCGTGGCCGGCGATGCCGGTGGTGTTGAGCAGCCGGATCTCGCGCCTGACGGTGCCCTGCGCGACGCGCGAATAGAGCTCGCTGGTGGCCGGATCGTTGAGAAACAGCGAGCCCCGTTCGGCCCCGACTTCCCTGGTGGTCATCTCGACGAGCGAGTGGAGAACCTCGTCGAGCGTGTCATAGGCAGCCATGCGCCGCGACACCTCGAGCAGCAGCTCGATCAGCCGGATCCGCCGGGAACGCGACGCGGCATTGCTCCGCGTCTTGCCGGTGCGATCGGCGGGGCTGGTGATCACGGCTCGGGGCGGGCCCGACGGCGAAGGGATCTCATCGGCTGTCATCGTTCGTTCCTTGTCCACGTCATGCCTCTCTCCTGTCTCTCTGCCGTGCGTTCGTCTCGTCCTCGAGCCGTTGACGGAGCTCCCCAATCGCCCCTTGCAGCTGGGCGATCTCCGCACGATCCTCGGCCCGTCCCGATTGGATCGCCTGCTCACGCGTGGCACGATCATTGTCGATCTGCCCGCGGAGTGCCGCGGCGGTGCTGCGCAGCTGGATGATCTCGTCGTGGCTCTCGAGCCTCACCTGACCGATCCGCTCGTCCCGGTCGGCTCTCTCCTTCTCGAGCGCCTCGCGGAGGGCGACGACGGTCTGCTTGAGTTGGCCGATCTCCCCGCTGGCAGCGGCGAGGGTGGCCGCCACCTGCCGCTGGGTGTCGGCTCGGGCACGCTCGAGCTCGTCGCGCAGCGCCACGACGGTGGCCTTCAGCTGGGCCGCCTCGGCCCCCCCCTCGGCAACGGCCCGCTGCACCGCGGTGGCCATCGCCGATCTGGCCGCCTCGAGCTCCCCGCGCAAGGCGGTGGCATGATTCTGCAGATCGCGTATTTCCAGCCGCAGGGCGCTCGGTTCGTCGGGGTCTTTGCCCATGTGATCGCTGTCCTGCCGGTCGCGCTGATCCGGGAGGAAGGATAGTCCGGTCAGCCGTGGTACCGCAATCGTGTGACGAACGTCATCCGGCGGCCGGCCGACGGAGTCGCCGGAGCCCCTGCCCCGGAAGATGGGCGAACTGGAGAGGACGTTTCGAGTTCAACGGTTCTCGCTCCTCCCCCGGTCAAACCCTGCCGAATGATCCTCCGGCAACGATTGTGCTGGTTCCAAGCAGGGGTCCCTACTTCCATGGTGGCAAAAAGTTGGGACGCTGTTTTGCGATTCATGGAGCGGGCGACGCAGCCGCTTCACCATTTCAAGCCGTCGCTGGCAGTGCTCGTCGTCATCCTCGGGCTCCCAGGAGGTGACAGGGCCCTCGGCCAAGGGGGCAATTTCGACGGCTTCGGCTACCTCAATGACGGCAGTCTTGAAGCCACGCCGGCCGCCGCGCCGGCAACCCCGTCAATCTCGGCCGATGACTGGGGGCCGGTGCCGGCCGACCACCTGTCGCTGGCCAACGCCGCGCCGGTCCTCTATCCGTTTTTTAACAACGGCCCCGTCTTCGGCCTCCCCGGCACCGTCACCGGCGGCTTCTGGGAGCGGACCCAGCTGACAGGCGACTGGGGCGGAAGACGAACCGACCTCGCCCGCCGCGGTGTGTTCTTCGACGTCTACACGACCAGCGCCTACCAAGACATCATGTCGGGGGGCCTCGAGCCGGGGGACTGGTTCGTCCAAAACACGCAGATGTCGATCAACATCGACACCGGCCGGGCCGGGCTGTGGGACGGCGGTCTGATCCACTTCACCACCCAGGCCCGCTACGGCGGCA
>CAMBFA010000116.1 GCA_945865325.1 Candidatus Kuenenia stuttgartensis | reverse complement strand
GGCCGGGGACTCCCGGCAAAAACCGGCTCGGCAGCCGCCAAGCGAGGCCCTCACGCACTTCAGCGGCCGTCGACCGGTTGCGGTAAGACCGTTGACCGCCTTATCCTTTCCACGAGGGAG
Source organism: Candidatus Kuenenia stuttgartensis (assembly GCA_945865325.1). GTDB lineage: Bacteria > Planctomycetota > Planctomycetia > Pirellulales > UBA1268 > QWOP01. Next base: position 13,930 of record CAMBFA010000116.1, on the reverse strand, counting down.
AGTGAATCAGTATGAACAACAGACTCGTCATCCTCGCACTCACCGCCATGTTCGCAGTCCATGGCTCAAGCTCTGCCGTCGGCGCGAAGCACGACTGGAATCTCGGTGCCACGGGCCTGCGGGGCTGGATGCATTGTGACAAGATGGTCACCTCGGATGCCCGCGAGATCAGGATCACGAAGGTGGAGGAGGGCTCTCCTGCTGACGGCGTTCTCGCGATTGGCGATGTGATGATCGGCGTTGGCGGCAAGCCGTTTTCCTACGACCCGCGCACCGAAATCGGCAAGGCACTGACCCTGGCCGAATCGGGAGCCGGCCAGGGCAATCTCAGCCTGACTCGGTTCCGCGCAGGCATGCCGGTGGAAGTCATGGTGAAGCTGCCGGTGCTCGGAAGTTATAGTGATACAGCGCCTTATGATTGGCCGAAATCCAGACTCATTCTCGAACAAGGGTGAAAGAATCTCACCATTCGAATGGCGCAACCTTCCTATGCAAAAGAGTTGGATCCCATTCCAAGATCGCTCAATGCACTCGCGCTGTTAGCCAACGGCGATCCGAGCTACCTTCCGCTGATCAAGACCAAACTGCTCCATTTCTACATTCGCACCCCTGAGCTGATGAAGATCCTTCTCACCGATGGCACCCACGCCAAGGCGGTCATGCCGAACCTGACCACGATTGCGAACTCCTTCGAGAATGATGAGAAAGACTTTCCGCCGCATCTGATGCGTATGAAGGGCGAGAGCGTTCGCGAAACGATCGTCGCGATCGAAGCCTCGACGGAATCTCCAGAACTTGTCCGACTCAAAGAGGACAAGGATTCCAAGTGAAAATCCGAACTGCCGAGCAAAACAATTACAAACAAGCAGAAGCGATGAAACAGAACACCTGCGGGCACGTCATCATGAAATACATTGCCACATTCCTCATCACGACACTTGTCGCCGCCACCAGCGTGGAAGCGAAACCGCTCAAAGTGTTCATTCTCGCCGGGCAGTCAAATATGGAGGGGCATGCGGAGGTACGCACATTTGACTATATTGGCAAGGATCCCCTGACGGCGCCGATTCTCAAAGAGATGCGCAATCCCGATGGAACTCCCCGGGTATGTGACAGAGTCTGGATGTCGTATTTGACTGGTCCTTATGATGGCAGTGCCAATGGCGAGGGTTTGGGGAAATTGACCGCCGGCTTTGGCGCACGAGGAGATCAACCGACCAAGGATGGCGGCAAGATCGGCCCGGAGTTTACCTTCGGCATCTTTATGGAGAAAGAGCTGAACGAGCCCATCCTGATTATCAAGACCGCCTGGGGCGGCAGGTCACTCAACACCGAATTCCGTCCGCCCAGTGCCGGCCAATACAAGCTCCCCAAGGAGATTCAGGAATTGTGGGACAAGCATCCCCAGGGAGCCCATGGGATCCCTAAAGCCGAAGACCGGAAAAAATGGCAGGATGACAAGGATGCCGCCTCGGGTGTGTTTTACCGAATGATGATCGAACATGTTAAGAAAGTGCTGGCAGATCCCAAGCGGGTCTGCCCGGAATACGACGAGCAGGCGGGCTATGAAGTGGCCGGGTTTGTCTGGCTTCAGGGCTTTAACGATCTGGTCGACGGGACTACGTATCCAGGCCCCGATCAACCGGGAAAATACGACGAATACTCGCGCCTGCTGGCACACTTCATTCGCGACGTTCGCAAAGACCTGATTGCCCCGAAGATGCCGTTTGTGATCGGCGTGCTGGGAGTCGACGGTGAGAGCAAAAATGTGAATTTTCGCAACGCGATGGCCGCACCGGCTCACCTGCCCGAGTTCAAGGGGAATGTGATTGCGGTTGAGACCGCTGGGTTCTGGGATGATGCCATTGCCGCTGCACAACCAAAGCAGGGGGACTACAACAATATCATCGGGACTGCACACGCATTGACAAAAGATGGCACTATCGACAAGGCGTGGAAATGGGAGAATTACTGGAAGCCAGTTGGCGATCCCCTGCCAGAGGACCGGATCTGGCGCTTCGCTACGATCGATGCCACGGAAAAGAAGGACAAGATGGAGAAATATGACGGCAGACGATTCCGCGACATCACGCTGCCAGCCGGGATGGAGAATTGGTATGCGCCCGACTTTGATGACAGCCAATGGGCATCCGGCAAGGCACCCATCGGAAAGGGTGTTTGGAAAAACAGTGGAATAACCCTTGAGGAAAATCCGTCAAAATGGGGAGACGGCGAATTCCTGCTGATGCGCACAGCGTTTGAAGTCGACGATCTGAACGTTGATTCGTATCGCATCGCTGTTTTGGCGAGACAAGGATTCCATATTTATCTCAACGGAAAAAAGATACACACCTACATCTGGTGGCAGGACAAGCCGCAGTACGGCTCCATTGTCCTTGGGAAAGAAAAGATCCAATATTTGAAGAAGGGAAAGAACGTGTTGGCGGCCTATGCCAATGACCAATATGACCTGAACTCTCCAGAGCACTATGCCGCGATCGATCTGCGAATTGAGTGTATTTCCAAAGCAGATCAGGAGAAGCTCGATCTTGCCTTGGAGGAAGTCCTTTCGCCGCAAGACAGGGAGGTCCTCAAAGGCTCTTCCAATGGCGGCTACCACTATTTGGGGAGTGCGAAGATATTCGCTCAGATGGGCAAGGCATTTGCCGAGGCCTTGCTGAAGTTGGAAAAAGAGTCAGGGCTCTCTGACGGAACAGAAAACCAAGAAACAGCAAAATAAATGAGGCCGATCGGCCGAGCTGGTGCCGCCCGATCCGCCTGCTCCAGTCGTCGGGCGATTCTCTCCTGGCGTGTTTTTAGCTGCCGTCTTGCCTCGCCCTCCGCTCGACATTTCTCCACGGGTGATGAGTCGCGGGCAGGTGGCAACCTTGAATCACGCGATTCAACGTGGGATTTCGACTTGTTCAGGCGCTTGGCCCGATCGACCGGCGTGCCCCTCCCCAGAGTCTTCCTGTGCTCGTCCCGCCGATTCTACGAGTCCGCGAGCCCGAACTGATGGACGACCCGGCGCTGGCCGAGTCTGACCACCTCCGGGCCCTCGTCGCCCTCGGCACGATCAACAGCCTCTCCCTGACCGCCGCGCAGCTCGCCGCGGGGATCGTGGCGCTGGCGGGGAAGAAGCAGGATTCCGCGGCCGGGCTGGAAGTGGTCGATATCGCCAGCGGCGGCGGCGACGTGACGATCGATCTGGCCCGGCGGCTGGATGGATCAGCGCGGTTGGGGACGGTCTGTGTCACCGGTATCGACATCAGCCCGCGGGCGCTCGAGCGTGCCCGGGCCCTCGCCGGCCGTTGTGGGAGCACGGCGACGTTCGCCCGTCGCGATGTCACGGTCGACGGCTGCCCCCCCTGCGACGTGGCCGTCAGCTCGCTCTTCCTCCACCACCTCGATGATGACGACGCGCGGCAGCTGCTTCTGGCCATGGCAGCGGCGGCCCGGTGCGGGATCGTCGTTTCCGATCTGATCCGCAGCCGGGTAGGCCTTCTCCTCGCCCACGTCGCTACGATGGTGCTGACCCGGTCGCGCGTCGCTCGGGTCGACGGGCCACTCTCCGTCCGTGCGGCCCGGACGGTGACGGAGTACCGCGCGCTGTTGGCATCGGCCGGCCTCGGCGGTGCAACCGTGCGCCGGGTCTGGCCCGAGCGGGTCGTGATCGTGTGGCGCGCCGCGGGGAAGGAACCATGAAAACCGACCTCATCACCGTGCCGGGAACGATCGGTCTCGCTGCAGCGGCCGGCCCGTGGGAATGCGTCGTCGTTGGGGCCGGGCCGGCCGGTGCCGCCGCCGCCCTGCGACTGGCGCGGAACGGGGTGCGGGTGCTTCTCGTCGACCGTGCCAACCTGCCCCGCGGCAAGGTGTGTGGGTGTTGCCTGTCGCCGGCGGCACTGAAGGAGCTGACCCTCCTCGGCCTGGAAGCGATCGCCGCGGGCGCCGGCCAGCCCCTCAAGACGCTCGCGCTCTCCTCCGGCGGATGGACGGCCCGCCTCCCGTTTCGTGGCGGCGTCGTGATCTCGCGGGAGCGACTCGACCGGGCGATCGTGGAGGCGGGATGTGCAGCCGGCGTCGAATGGCTGCCGGGGGTCGATGTCGCCGCCGCCACGGTGGGGGCCGACGGGGCCGTGGCCGTGTCGCTGCGGGGTGTCGCCGACGGTGCCGTGGTGACGATCCGCTCCGAGCGTCTGATCCTGGCGACGGGGCTTGTCGACCGTGTCCGTGGCGATGCCGACGACCGTGTCGAGCCGTGCTCCCGTGGCGCCGGCGGCAGCGCACGCTGCCTAATCGGGGTCGGCACCACGCTGCCGGCCGACGCCTCCGACCTTCCCCCCGGCGAACTCCGGATGCGCGTGGGGCTGCGTGGGTACTGCGGCTTGGTCCGCCTCGAGGATGGTCGGATCGACGTTGCCGCGGCGCTCGATCGCGCCGCGGTGCGCGCCGCAGGGGGGCCTGTCGACGCGCTGCTGGGCCTCTTCGACAACAGTCCCGATGCCGGTGGGAGCGAGCTCGTTGCCAGCCTCCGCGCCGCCCGGCTCACGGCCACCCCGCCACTGACGCGCCGCGCCCCGCCATCCTCCTGGCAGGGGCGGATTCTGCGGGTCGGTGATGCGGCCGCGTATGTCGAGCCGTTCACTGGCGAGGGGATCGGCTGGGCCCTGGCCAGCGCCCGACTCGCAGCCGACACGATCCTCCAAGGGGCCGGCGGGGCCCGCGTCGGCGAGGTGTATGCCGGGGCGCACCAGCGCCACTTCGTCGCCCCCCACGCGCGCTGCCGGCGGGTGGTGTCGTGGCTGCGGAGCCCGGCACTGGTCACCGCCGCGGTGGCCTCGGCGCGGATCGTGCCGGGCGTCGCCGCGCGGATCGTGCCGCTGTTCGTCGGGGCTGGGGCACGGGGAGGTGCTTCATGAGCTTCACAATTCGCGCCATCGCGTCCGCCACGCCGCCGCACCGGATCACGCAGGGGGATGCCGCGAGCTTGGCCGTGTCGTTCGGGAACGTGCCCCCCGGCCGGCAGCGGTCGCTGGAGGCGATGTACCAGCAGACCCGGATCCGGACGCGCGGATCGGTGCTCCTCGAGACGCCGGACGCGGCTGGCGCGGTGCAGCACTTCTTTCCGGCAGCGAACGGGAGCGACGACGCGGGGCCGACGACCGCGGCACGAATGGAGCGGTATGCCAAAGAAGCCGGGGGGCTCGCCGTGGCCGCCGCGCGCGGGGCCCTGGCCCTCTCCGGCATCGATGCGGGGCGGGTGACGCACCTAGTCACCTGCTCCTGCACCGGCTTTGCCAATCCCGGCGTCGATCTCCAGATCGTCGCTGACGTCGGGCTCCCCGCGACCGTCGCCCGGACGCACATCGGCTTCATGGGATGCCACGGCGCCTTCAACAGCCTGCGAGTGGCCGGTGCCTTCGCGGCCGATCCGCGGAGCGTGGTTGTGGTCGTTGCCGTCGAGCTCTGCAGTCTCCATTTCCAGTATGGCCAGCGTGGTGATTTCGTCGTTGCCAATGCGATCTTCGCCGACGGCGCGGCGGCGCTGGTGGCCACTGGCGGGGAGGTTCATAGTGGGTGGCAGGTGCGGCGGCAGTGGTCGTCGATCCTCCCCGATTCGCGCGACGACATGGGCTGGGCGATCGGCGACCATGGTTTCCGCATGACCCTCTCGCCGCGCGTGGCCGGCGTCCTCGAGCGGGGGATCCGTGCGCTCGTCGAGGGGGCCCTCGCCACCGAGGGGCTCGGCATCGCCGACGTTGGGGCCTGGGCGGTCCACCCCGGCGGACCGAGGATCCTCGACGCGATCGGCGTGGCGCTCGACCTTCCTCCCGATGCCCTCCTGGCATCGCAGGCGGTGCTCGCCGACCATGGCAACATGTCGAGCGCCACGATCCTTTTCATCCTCCGCGACCTGCTGGCCCACACCACCGCCACCCGCTGCTTCGCGATGGCATTCGGGCCGGGGCTGACGGCGGAGTTTGCCCTCCTCGAGCGGGCTCCGCCCGCTGCCATTTCTCTCGGGAACGATCCATGAGCCATGACCGACTCGACACCCACCTTCACCACCATCCCGACCGTCATGCGCCGCACCATGAGGAGCATTTCGAGGATTCCGAGTCGGTCCGCGACATCGTGATCGGGATGTCGGACGGCCTGACGGTGCCGTTTGCCCTCGCGGCAGGGCTGTCGGGGGCGGTGGATTCCAGCAGCATCATCATGACCGCCGGGCTCGCCGAGGTGGCGGCCGGGGCGATCGCCATGGGGCTGGGGGGCTACCTAGCGGCGCGCACCGACCAGGAGCACTACGCCGCCGAGCGCGTCCGCGAGGAGCGGGAGGTCGAGGAGGTCCCGGAGCGGGAGGCCCGGGAGGTGGAGGACGTCCTTTGCACCTACGGCCTCACGCCTGAGGACGCGCACAAGGTCACCAACGCGATCCGCACCGACAAACAGCGCTGGGTCGACTTCATGATGCGTTTCGAACTCGGTCTCGAGGAGCCCGATCCGCGGCGCGCCACCCGCAGTGCCCTGACGATTGCAGGGGCCTACGTCGCCGGGGGGCTCGTGCCCCTCTCCCCATATGCGCTCGTGTCGTCGGTGCCAGTGGCGCTAGCCTGGTCGGTGGCGGTGACGCTCCTGGCGCTGCTCGTCTTCGGCTATGTGAAGGGGCGGTTCACGACCAGCCACCCCTGGCGGAGCGCCTGGCAGACGGTCCTCGTCGGCGGGCTGGCGGCCACCGCGGCGTTTCTCATCGCCAAGTCGATCGGCTGACCCATGCTCGAAGCCCCACAAGGAGGGATCGAAACGGGGATTGACGAGCACGATGTCGGCCATGGGGGCGATCAATCTTGCGGGGAGAGGGTGAGGCGATCAGCCGAGCCGGCCGCGGCGTAGAGCGAGACGGTGTCGGCGAAGGCCTGCGGAGCGGGCGTGCGGATCGAGAGTGGCCGCGGTGCCAGGAGCCCGAGGAGCGTCGGCACGTCGGCCACGCGGAGGATATTGAGAAACGCGGGGGCGTCGGAGGCCATGTGGGTTAGCGGCGGGGCGTCGAGATCGACCGTGGCGACCAGCGGCGAGAAGATTGCCGCATAGGCGGCCACGAGGCCCGCGCTCCCTGACCCGGCCAATTCGATCGGCCGCGGGGGCGTGCCCGCGGGATCGGTCGCGCGGATCGCCGCCACGGCGGCGAGCGTGTCACGCACCTGCCCACCGGCGACGCTATCGCCGAGGAGCGCCATCGACCGCTCGACATGGTTGGGGGGATTGCGCCGCGTCCACCGGCCGGCGCCCACACCCCGCGGATCGAGTTGCCACAGCGCCGTGCCGTCGTCGCTGGCCCCGGGGGGAGCGGCGCCGTCACCGCGGACGACGAGTCGATGACGGCGGGCCGCGGCCAGGACCGCGGCCGGGGGGGGGAAAAGCTCGACGAACAAACCCGGCTCGGTCTCGATCCGCCACGGACCGACCGCGGGGCGATCGACGACGGGCGTCGCCGGCACGTCGCCTAGGTCACGGAAGGTCACCCGCTTCAGCTCGTTGAGCAGCCGGACCCGCCAGGGATCGAAATCCCCCGTGCGCGGAGGCTCGGGGCGCCCCAGCGCGACGAAGTGCGCGTCGATCGTGGTGTTGAGCTGATCGGCCGGGATGGCGGCGTCGTCGCCAAACACCCGGAGACGCTCCGGCGGGATCGGGTGGCCGGGCGGGGCCCCGCCCTCGTCGACAAGGTCGATCTCGCTGTCGGTCACCGGGCGGGGATCATCCCGGAGCCAGGCGCCCATGAAGCGGTAGGCGCCGGCGCGGATGTCGGAGCGGTAGGCGTGGCCACCGAGACTGACCTGGGCGTCGAAGCGGTCGCCGGCCCCGTCGAGCGCGTAGATCCGTTCGAGGGTGGCGGCCACCCGTTCATTGGCACTCATCGGGAAGATCGGATCGGCGTCGCTGTTGATGAACAGGAGCGGCCGGGGGGCGACCAGCGCGGCGATCCGGGTCCAGGGCCATTGGAAGGTGTTGACGAGAAACATGCAGTCGCAGTGGCCGTCGATGCAACGGTCGGGGACGTAAGCCGTCAGATCGGCCATCCCGCTCACCGGCACCGCTGCCCTCACCCGCTCGTCGGCCGCGGCGATCCACAACGTCGTCGCGCCGCCGCCGCTGATCCCCGTGACACCAATCCGCTCGCGGTCGACGTCGGCCCGTGCGGCGAGGAGATCGATGGCGCGGATCCCGTTCCAGCATTCGACGCCGGCCGGCGTGTAGCCGCGCGACTGCCACCACCATCGCCCCTCGCGGTAGGTGCCATGGTGGGTGGCGGCGATCTCGCCGAGCTGGAGGGTGTCGAGGACGAGGCAGACGTAGCCGTGGCGGGCGAACCACAGGCCGTGATCCTGGAAGGCGGTCTTGTTGCCACTCCGACCGCGGCCGGAGTGGCCGCAGAGGTAGACGATGGCCGGATGCCGCGTGCCGGGGGGGGAGGGCGCAGGGCGCCACAGGTTCGCCGTCACGTACAGGCCGGGGATGCTCTGGTAATGCAGATTCTCGACGACGAAGCCATCCCCCTCGTGCCGGCCCGTGACGGTCGCGCCGAGCGGCGTCCGCGCCGGCAGCGGATCGAGCCCGAGCATGAAGAGGTATTCGGCCCGGAGCTGCGCCTGCCGCGTCGCGTCGCGCGGCCGGAGGTCGGCGGCGATCGCGCGCTCGATCCGCGCCGTGCGGGCGGTGAGCCAGCCATCGATCATCGCGTCTCCCGGTGCTTGGGCGTCGGCGTCCCCCAGTGCTGTGGAGTCGGCGGCGGGCTGGGCGCGGACGATCGTCGGCGTGAGGAGGAGCGCGAGGAGCAGGAGTGGGGCGGCAATGAAACGCCGGCTGGCGCGCCGCGGAGCACAAGAGCCGAAGGTCTTCGAGCGCATCGGAATCTCCTCGACGTTGCCATTCCCCGGATGCCGCGGCCTGCCTGCGGAACCCTGCCGGCAGCCGGCGCCGACCGGCGAGGCGTCCCTACGCGACGCAGAAAACAGGGGGATCGAAATCGATCGGCGGCTCGGCTGGCCGGCTCATCGTACGGTACCGTCCCCCAACCGATTGCCGCGTTCCAGTGATCGGGATAGAATCATCCTGTTTTCGGTCGGGGGCCGGACAACGGGCGTTACCCCCACGCAGGGAACCTTCAGGGAACCTTGATGACTTCGTTCAACGACACCAGACACCTCTGGGCCCTCGGCGCATGCTTGGCTGCCGTCGGGCTTGTCGGCATGGTCGTGCGGCGCGAGATGGTACCGGACGACTTCGGCACGAAGGGCCCCTACCGGGCCTCGGCCCTCGACGACATCGCCGCCCAGCCGAGCCTGTTTCAGGCCGATGCCACCTGCCATGCCTGCCATGCATCGGTCGAGCACGAGCGGGCCGGGAAGTCGCACGAGACGGTCAGCTGCGCCCATTGCCACGGCCTCGCCGTCGACCATGTGGCGATGGCCAGAAGGGGGGCAGAGGACCCGACGGTCACGCTCCCTCCGGCCGCCGAGTGGGATGGTGATTTCCTCACCAAGGCCGATCTCTACATCTCAAAGGACCGGGCCACCTGTTTGTCGTGCCATGAAGCGGTGGTGGGGATGCCGGCCGATTTCAAGAAGATCGACGTCGCTCTCCATCTCGAGGAGCAGGGGGCCTCCGAGCCGCTTTCGAGGGAAACCTGTTTCGAATGCCATGGCGGTCACGACACCGCCCCCTGATCGAGCCACCACGGCGGCCCCGAGGCCAGGATTCGCACCATGAGCCTGTTTGAGCTTCCGATTCTCCCCACCCTCGGCGCCGCAGCCGCGGGAGGCTGTGCCTCGGGGGGCTGCGCGTCCGGGGGCTGTGGCACGGGCGGCTGCGGCACGCCTTCGGCCGAGCGGACCAGCGAGAACTCCCGGCGGGAGTTTCTCAAGACCGCCACAACGCTCACGCTCGGGGCGATGTCGCTGACCCTGCTCCCGGGCGTCACGGCTGGCGACGACATGCTCCCGTTGCCACCGCCCGGGGGTGAAGGCCACGTTCCGGCGGCCAAACCGATGTACGGCTTTCTGATTGATACGACGAAGTGCATCGGGGCGGGAAAGTGCCTGACCGCCTGCCGCGTCGAGAACAGCGTGCCCGACGGGCAGTCTCGGACCTGGGTGGAGCGCTACGTTCACTACAAGGACGGCCGCGTAGAGGTCGATCTCGTCCCCGAGACCGGGTACGCGGGATCGGGCGAGGTCCAGCCGGCGGCCGAGGATGTCTTGCAGGCCTACTTTGTTCCCAAACTCTGCAACCAGTGTGTCGATGCCCCGTGCAACCAGGTCTGTCCGGTCCATGCCTCGATCAAGAGCCCGGAGGGGATCGAGCTGGTCGACACCGAACGCTGCATCGGCTGCGGCTACTGCGTTCAGGCCTGCCCTTACGGCATCCGCTTCATGAACCACGACACGGGTGTGGCCGACAAATGCAACTGGTGCTACCACCGCGTGATGCGGAACGAGCAGCCGGCCTGCGTCGAGGCTTGTCCCACCGGCGCGCGGGTCTTCGGCCGCATCGACGATCCCGACAGCGAGATCTCGAAACGGCTGGCGACCGTGCCGACCAACGTCCTCAAGCAGCACCTCGGCACGCTGCCGCTGACCCGCTACGTCGGCCTCACCGACGAGGTAACGTGATGGAGTTTCACGCCCTCCACGACGCGCCGTTCATCTTCCCCAACGATGCCCATCCGGCGTGGAGCATCATGATCGTTCTCTATCCCTACATCACGGGAATGGTGGCCGGGGCGTTCGTCGTGTCGACGATGTACCACGTCTTCCACCGCGAGGCGCTGCGGCCGGTGGCCCACCTGGCGGTGGTCACGTCGCTCTGCCTGGGGGCCTGCGCCACGCTCCCCCTCCTCCTTCATCTCCATCAGCCGCTGCGGGCGTTCAATGTCGTGGCGACGCCGAGCCCCACCTCGGCGATGGCGGGCTTCGGTTTCATCTATTCCTTCTACATGCTCGTCCTCCTCGTTGATGTCTGGCTCATCTTCCGGCCGGCGATCGTCGAGCGCGCCGCGACGGCAACCGGTGCGTGGCGCGGGGTCTACCGCGCCCTCGCCCTGGGGGTGGTCGAGATCACGCCCCGGGCGGCCGAGATCGACCGCCGGCTCGTCTATGCCCTCTCGGTGATTGGGATCCCGGCGGCGTGTGTGCTCCATGGCTACGTCGGCTTCCTGTTCGGCGCGATCAAGGCCAATCCCTGGTGGTCGACGTCGATGATGCCGGTGATCTTTCTGACCTCCGCGATCGTGTCGGGGATCGCCGTGCTCACGCTCCTCTACCTGTTCCTCTGCCAACGAAGCGACATCGAGCCCGACGCGGAGTGCGTGCGGAGCCTGTCGCGGCTGCTGTGGATGTTTCTCCTGCTGGCGGTCGTGTTCGAGGCGATTGACATCCTCCATGTCGCCTACGAGCGCGAAGAGGAGTGGCATGTGATCCGAGCCCTCCTGTCGACCAAGCTGCGCTTCTCCTACCTCACGCTCCAGGTCGTCATCGGCTCGATTCTGCCGCTCCTTCTCCTCCCGCTGCCGGCCTTTTCGGGCCGCCTCGGCGCCGGCTTCCGCCATTCGATTGCCGGCGTCTGTGCCGTCCTCGTCCTCGTGCAGGTGGCGGCGATGCGCTGGAACGTCGTTGTCGGCGGGCAGTTGTTCTCGAAGAGCTTCCGGGGGTTCGTCGAGTATCCGGTCGACTGGTTCGGCCGCGAGGGGCTCTTGGCGGCGGCCGTGGTGCTCGCCATGCCGATGGTGCTTCTGTGGGGGGCGATGCAGATCCTCCCCGTCTGGCCCCCGAGTCCGGAATCCGAATCAGGAGCAAAGTCATGATGCTGACGATGTCGACGGTCTCCCCTCTGGCCCGCCGAGCCGGAATCGATCGGGCCATCCAGCTGGTGATCCTGCTGGTGGCCTTTGCCTTCCCGGCGCGGCCTGTTCCGGCGGCGCCGACGGTGCCCGAGACGGTGACGTGGGAGGAAGGGATCGAGTATTCGACGCCTGCGGGAGAGTCCCTCAAGCTCAACCTCGCCCGGCCAAAGTCGGGCGACGGGCCGTTCCCGGCCGTGATCTGCATCCACGGCGGAGGCTTCCGGGCCGGGACGCGCGATGGCTACGATCAGCTTTGCGTTCGCCTGGCGCAGCGTGGGTATGTGGCGGCGACGATCTCCTACCGGCTAGCGCCGAAGCACCTCTTCCCGGCCGCTGTCCACGACACCAAAGCCGCCGTCCGTTGGCTGCGGGCCCATGCCGCCGAATACCGGATCGACGCCGAGCGGATCGGCGTCACCGGGGGCTCCGCCGGCGGGCATCTGGCCCAATTCCTCGCGGTCACGCCCCACGTGCCGCGGTTCGAGGGGGAGGGGGGCAATCCAAGCCATTCCAGCGCCGTCGCCTGTGTCGTCAACGTCTACGGCCCGAGCGACTTCACGCAGTCGTACGGGAAGAGCGTCGACGCCCACGAGGTGCTGCCGCTGTGGTTCGGCGGAAACCTCGACACCCACCGCGCGCTTCACATTCAGGGGAGTCCGCTGACGTGGGTGACCCCCGACGCGGCGCCGACCCTCTGCATCCACGGGACGGAGGATGCCTACGTCGCCCACGAGCAGGCCGAGTGGCTCATCGACAAGCTCAAGGGGGCCACTGTCGAGGCCGAGTTGCTCTCGCTTCCGGGGGCCGGCCACGGCTTCAAGGGGGCCGACGCCGAGAAGGCCGATGCGGCGCTGTTGGAATTCTTCGACCGACACCTCGAGCCCCGGCGCTGAATCGCTGCCACCGTCGGGGTTGGCTCATGTCCCGCTGCGGAGGTGGGTGTCGAACCAGCGGCCGAACTGGATCAGATCGAGGATCTGCATCGGCCAACCATGTTCGCCGCCGCGGTGGACGACGACCTTCACAACGTGCCCCAGTTCGCTCGCCTTCGCCTCAAATCGCTGGGATTGATCGAGGGGGACGAGCCGGTCGGCATCGCCGTGGTAGATGAGCGTCGGCGGCAGGAGTGTGGAGAGCTGGTGGAGCGGCGAGAGCTCCCGGCCGGTTTCCGGCCATGTCGCCAGGTCAATCGGATCCTGCTCGAGGGCTGCGCGGAAGCTGATGGGGGGCCCGCCGTTGCGGGGATTCTCCGTCGAGTCGCCGAGATCGAGGAAGTCGGTGACCGGATAGAAGATCGCCACGGCCTGCACGGCACTGCTGGCCCGGTCGATCTCATCCGGGGCCGCCGGATCGCCGGGGCCGCCGCGGGTGGCGATCATCAGGGAGAGGTGGCCGCCGGCGGAGCCCCCGGTGAGCCCGAGGCGGTTGGGATCGACCCCGTAATCGGCCGCGTGGGTGCGGATGAAGCGGATCGCCCGGTGGGAGTCGGCCACGATCTCCTTGATCGTCGCCTCCGGTTGCGACACGTGGTAGACGGGAAAGATCGTATAGCCGCGCCGCAGGAGGGGGGCGAGGATGAGGGGATTGAAGCTGCCGGGGCCTCCTGAACGCCAGCCGCCGCTGGTGAAGTAAACGATCCCGAGACCGTTGGGCTTGGCGGGGCGGACGACGTCAAACGTCAGGTCTTTCCCTTTCCGGGCGCCATACACGACCCCCTTTTCAGCCTCGAAGGATGGGTGGTAGTAGACCCACCCGGCGGCAATCCCGATCCCGGCGACCGCGACGAGCGCGAGGAAGCCGCCGAACAGCCAGGTGAGGAGGCGGAGGATCGGCAGGCCGCGCTTCGGGAGCGGGGCTTCGACGGCAGGGGAGTGGCCATGATCGGACGGGGCGGGGAGGGACACGGTCTGACTCCAGGCGGACTCGGGGCGATGGCTGGAACGTACCAAGCGTGGATGCCCCGACCAAGCACGGCAACAAGGGGACCGCCGATCCGGCCAGCCGCAACTCCCGCCGTGCCGCCGTGCC
>CAMBFA010000115.1 GCA_945865325.1 Candidatus Kuenenia stuttgartensis | reverse complement strand
TAGTCCTCCTGATCGAGGGCGGCGACGAGCGTGGCGCCGACGCGGCGGACGAGCGTGGCGAACGTCGGGGCGTCGTCGAGCCGCGCCGGGAGCGGCAGCATGTTCACGAAGAAGCCGACGGTGTCGGCGAAACGCTGCTGACTGCGGCCGGGGAACGGCGTGCCGATGACGAACGACGATCGCCCCGAGTACCGGGAGAGGAGCACCTGAACGGCGCCGAGCACGACCGCCGACGGGGTGACCCGCTCCGCTGCCGCCAGCCGCGCGACTCCGGCCACGACGTCGGCAGGAAGCTCGAGCGCGACCGAATCGGCCCGGCCGGTGAAGCTCCGCGGACGGACCCGGTCGGTGGGGAGCTCGAGGACGGTGGGGATCCCGGCGAGCTGCTCCCGCCAGACGCGCTGCAGCTCGGCCCCGCGGGGCCCGGCGAGGATCGCCTCCTGGCGGCGGACGAACTCGGCGTAGTTGCCCGGCCCCGGCGGCAGATCGGGGACGCCGCCGGCCGCGATCACCGGATAGATCCGCCCGACCTCCTCGAGAAGGAGGATCAACGACCAAAAATCGACAACGATGTGGTGCGTGGTGGCGAGAACGAGCCAGTCGTCATCGGCGCGGCGGTAGGCCGACATCCGCAGGAGCGGGCCCTCCTCGAGATCGAACGGTCGGGCGGCATCGGCGACCATCTGCTCCCGCACCACCTCGAGGTCGGTGCCGGCGACATCAACGACGACGATCTGCGGCGGCAGCGCCGGGTGAACCCGCTGCCGCAGCTCGCCCCCCTCGTCGGTGAAGGTCGTCCGCAGCGCCGCATGCCGCTCGACGACCAGCTGGAAGGTCCGCTCGAGTGCCCCGACATCGAGCGGCGAGCGCACGCGGGCCGGGAGGTAGACGTTGTAGGGGGTGCTCGACGGATCGCGTCGGTAGGCATACCACAGCCCCTGCTGCCCCGCCGACATCGGGAACTCCGTCTCCCCGGCAGCGGCTGGCACCGAGACCGGCGCCGCCGGCGCGGCATCGTCGCCGCCAAGCATCGTGCCGATCGACTCCGCCAGCGCGTCGACCCCGCTGCTGCGCATCAGCGCCGAGATCGGCAGGCCGATCCCCGTCTGGTGCTCGATCCAGTTGCGGAGCTCGACACTCATCAGTGAATCGAGTCCGAGATCGAGGAGCGGCCGGTCCGTCTCCAGATCAGCCTCGACGCCCCCGAGGAGCCCAGCGATCTTCCCGCGCAGAAAGCGCTTCACGACCGGGAGCCGCTCCCCCGCCGGCAATCCTCGCAGCCCTTCCGGCGAGATCACCGTCTGGCCGCCGTCGGCGGCGTCGGCCTGGGTCGCCCGGAGGAGGTGAGCGAACCGGGCCGGCACATGGTCGGTGACCCCGAGCCCGCGCCACAGGGTCCAGTCCATCCGCAGCACGCTCACCTGCGGCTCGTGCGAAACCATCGCCACCCCCAGGCACGCCGTCGCCTGCTCCACGGTGAAGGCGAGCACCCCCTGACGCTCCAGCCGCGAGGCGAGCGTGTTCCGCCGGGCGAGATAGCCAACCTCCCCCAGATGGCCCCAGTTGATCACCGTGGCCGGCAGGCCGAGACCGCGACGGTGGTGGGCAAGGGTGTCGAGGGCCGCGTTGGCGGCGGCGTAGTTGGCCTGGCCGGCGTGGCCGAAAACGCTCGACAGGGAGGAATAGAGGACGAACCAGTCGAGCTCGAGGCCGAGCGACTCCTGATGGAGGTTCCAGCCCCCGAGGAGCTTCGGCAACAAGACGCGGTCGAGCGTGGCATGGTCGAGGTCGAGGAGGAGTTTGTCCTCGAGGACCATCGCGGTGTGGAAAATCCCCTTCAGCGGCGGCAGTTCGGCGCCGATCCGGTCGAGCACCCGCCGCACCTCCTCCGGCCGGGTGATGTCGGCCGGCATGGGTACGACGCGCGTGCCCCCGCGCTCCAGCTCAGCGATCGTCGCGGCCGCTGCGGGCGCCACCCTGGCACTGCGGCCGCCGAGGACGAGCGTGCCAGCGCCCTGCGCCGCCAGCCAGCGGGCGGTCTCGAGGCCGAAGCCCCCGAGCCCTCCCGCGACCCAGTAGGTGGCCGCGGGGTCGAGCGTCACACGCCCCCCCAGCGGCGGCCGGGCTCGGGCGGGGCGCTCGTCGTAGGCGATCACCACCTTGCCGATGTGCCGGGCCTGCTGCATCGATCGGAAGGCCGCGGCAGCGTCGTCGGCGCGGTGCACCGTCACCGGCAGCGGCTCGAGCTCCCCCGACTCCAACCGCGGCACGAGGGCCTCCAGTGCCCTCCCCATGCGCTCCGGCTGCTGCTTGAAGAGCTGGTCGAGATCGATGGCGAAGAAGGCGATGTTGTTGCGGAAGGCATGGAGCCCGAGGGGAGCGTCGGCGTAGATGTCGCGCTTGCCGATCTCGAGGAACCGGCCGCCGATCGCCAGCGCCTGGATGCCGCGCGCGATCGCCTCCCCGGGGAGACTGTTGAGCACGAGGTCGAGCCCCTCCGGCACGACCCGCCGCGACTCGTCGGCGAACGCCAGGCTCCGCGAGCTCATCACGTGCTCTGCCCCGGCGCGGCGCACCCACGCGCGCTTTTCGTCGTTCCCGGCCGTCGCCAGGATCCGCGCCCCGGCCAGCTTGGCCAGTTGGATTGCGGCGAGCCCCACCCCCCCCGAGGCCGCATGGACCAGGAGCGACTCGCCGGCCCGGATCCGGCCGCAGTCATGGAGGGCGTGAATGGCGGTCAGAAACGCGATCGGCAGCGCGGCCGCCTGGTGGTGCGAGAGGTTGGCCGGCTTGCGGGCCAAAAGCGCCGTGGAGACGACGACATGCGTGGCGAATCCCCCCGGTGCCACCGCGATCACCGCCGCGCCGACCTGCCAGCGGGTGACGCCTGGACCGACGCGGCTGATCGTCCCCGAGACCTCGCTCCCCAGCGCCACCGGGCCGGGAGGGAGCCCCGGATAGAGATCGAGGGCCTTCATGACGTCGCTGAAGTTCAGCCCCGCGGCCCGGACCTCGATCTCAACCTCATCGACGTCGAGAGGCCGGGGTTGGAAGAGCCGGTGAGCGAGATCGTCGATCCCTGCGGTGTCGGTCACCTCGAGGCGCGCCGGCAGCGCCGCCCGGGCCGCCGGACAGGCGTCGAGGCCACGCAGAGGGTGGAAGCGCCGCACCCACCGCCCGTCGGGCCGCAGCAGCACTTCGTCCTCGGCCGACCCGGAGAGGAGCTCGGCAACGAGGGCGTCGAGCGCCGGCAGGGGCACCGCCGGCAGATCGACGAGCTTCGTCCGCAGCCGGCCGACCTCGTTGGCCACAACCCGCGCCATCCCCACCAGCGCCCCTTGCGCCACCTGGAGCGGCTCAGGCGCGCCGGGAGGGGGCTGGGCGCCGGCGGTCACAAAGCAGCAGGGGGTGGGCGCCGCACCGGCCTCCTCCCAGGCTTGGACAAGATGGAGCGGCCCCCGGCAGGTCAGCAGGGCGCTCGCCTCGAGGGCAGCGGTCGTGAGGCCCGCGGTGGCGGGGGCGTCGAGGCCCCACAGATAGACCACGCCGGCCAGCGCCTCCGCGCCGACGGCGGCGAGAAGGCGGGTGAAGTCTCCTCGGTTGTCGGCATCGATGACAAACTCCCCATCGCCCCGGGCCGCCAACGGCGCGCTGCGGTGGACGACGATCGCCGCGCCGCCGCGCGCCGCCAAGCTTCCGGCCAGCGCCCTCCCCAAGCCTCCCTCGTCGGCGAACAGGAGCCAGCGGCCGGGCGGCGCTGAGCTTGTGGCCGGCGCGGCGGGCTGGGGCGTCCAGTCGAGTCGGTAGATCAGATCGCTGGCCGACTCGGTCGGCGCCGATCCGGCGACGCGGTGGCTGACGAACCCACGGATCGCGACACTCGGCCGCCCGTCGCCGTCGAGGAGGTCGATGTCGGCCTCCATGACATCGCTGGTCCGGGCCACGATCCGGGCATGGACGGTGCCCCGGGTGCCAGGGGGCTTGAGGAAGCGGATCTCGCGGATCTCGTGGGGAAGGAAGAGGCCCGAGACGGTGTGATCAAAATCGCGGTCGGCGGCGATCATCGCGTGGAAGCAACTGTCGAGGAGGCTGGGATGAACCAGATACTCCCCCGCTTCGGCTTCGATTTCAGCCGGGAGCACGACCTCGCCGACCGCCTCCCCCACGCGCCGCACGCCCGCGACGAGCCCCTGGAACCGTGCCCCGTAGGCGAGCCCGAGCCGCTGGCAGTAGGCATAGAGCCGCTCCCGGTCGAACGCTTCCGGGCACCGTCGTCGGACGTCCGCGATCGGCTCTAGCACCGCCAAGCCCGCCGCGGTGTCGGTGGCCAGACCGATCGTGGCGAGTCGGCGCCAGTCGCCGTCATCGACGCCACGGTGGGAGAAGACAAGGCTGCGGCGGTCGGGGAGGTAGTCGCATTCCATCCAGCGCGGCTCCCCCTCGGCATGAAGGCAGGCCTCATGCAGCTGGAGGCGCTCGAGCCGCACCGGCCCGGGCTCCCCGCCGGCCAGATCGCGGGCCGCGGCCATGGCCGCCTCGACCAAGCCCGCGGCGGGATGGAGGCAGGCGCCGCGGACGCGATGATCGTGGAGATAGCTCTGGAGCTTGAGATCGATGCGGCATTCCCAGCGCGGCGTCGGGCCGTTGGTGCGGACACCGAGCAGGGGGTGGGTCATGGCGGCAAACCGCGACTCCCGGGCCTCGAGCGACTCGCTGTGCAGCGGCTGCGTTTGAAACGGCTCCGGCGGGAGTGGGAGGCGGCGGCGCGGGCGCCGGTGGAGGCGCGACCAGTCGATGTCGAGGCCGAGCGTGTGGAGCCGGCCGAGACTCCCGAGGAGCCCTTCGACGTCGTCAACCTCGCGGTGGAGCGAGGGGATCGCCTCGACGGGGCGTCCGGCGGCCTGGAAGCACTCGTTGATCGCGTAGGCGAGGACCGGATGGGGCCCCACCTCGATGGCGACGCGCGTTCCCGCTTCCGCCAGGACGCGCATCGCATCGGCGAACAGCACCGGCTGGCGGACGTTGCGCCACCAATACTCCCCGTCGAGCTCGCCGCCGGCGATCGCCGCGCCGGTGACAGTGGAGACCAGCGGAATCGTGGCCGGCCGGGGGCGGATGCCGGCCAGCGCCGCAAGGAGCTCGTCGCGCACTGGGATCATGAGGGGGCTGTGGAAGGCGTATTCAACCGCCAGCCGGCGGCAGAAGATTCCCGCCCCCTCGAAGCCGACCGCGAGCCGCTCGATGACGGCGGCCGCGCCCGAGAGCGTCAGCGACGTCGGCCCGTTGACCGCGGCGATCGAGACGTCGTCACGGCAGTCGGCCAGCCATGGCGCCAGCTCCCCGCGCGCCAGCCCGACGGCGATCATCCCCCCCTGCGACGAGGCCAGATCCATCGTCCGACCGCGGTGGTAGGCCACGAGGCAGGCCTCCTCGAAGGAGAGCACTCCCGCCTCGTGGGCGGCTGCAATCTCCCCGACGCTGTGCCCCACACACCGCGCCGGCACGATGCCCCACGAGCGCCACACCGCGGCCAGCCCCGCCTGGATCGCGAAGATCGCCGGCTGCGCGATCCGCGTCTGCTCCATCCGCGAGGTGGCGGCATCCCGGCCGAGCTCCGTCAGGAGCGACCAATCCCCGCAGCGGGCGAACTCGGCGTCGCAGCGCTCAAGAACGTTGCGGAAGAGGGCGTTCTCCGTGAGGAGTCGCCGTCCCATGCCCCACCACTGCGGCCCCTGCCCGCTGAACACGAAGGCGATCGCCGCCGGCGACAGCGTCCCCTCGCGGGTCGCTGGCGGATCGGCCGCGGCCGCCAGCCCGCGCAGCCCCGCCACGAGCCCTTCCCGGTCGGCGGCGACGACGCTCGCGCGGGCCGGCCCGGCGGCATGGCGATGGGCCAGGGAAGCGGCGATTTCGTCGAGCTCCGCTCCGCTTGCGGCGGCCCAGTCGGCGAGCCGGGCGGCGAAGCTCCCCAGGGCGCGGCGGTTGCGGGCCGAGATCGGCACGATCGATCGCGACATCGCCGCCGCCACCGGCTCGGCCGCGGCGGCCGGCGGCGGCGCCTCCCCGACGACGACATGCGCGTTGGCGCCGCCGTAGCCGAAGCCGTTGATGCCGGCCAGCCGGGGCGGGCCTGCGGGCCAATCGATGGTGCCGGTAGGAACGCGCAGGCCGAGCGCGGCGAAATCGATGGCGGGATTCGGGTCGTGGAAGTGGAGGTGCGCGGGGATCTGTCGATGGTGCAGCGAGAGCGCCACCTTGATGAGGCTGGCGATGCCGGCCGCGGCCTCGAGGTGGCCGATGTTGGTCTTCACCGAACCGATCCAGCAGGGACGGTCGGCGGGACGACCCCGGCCGAGCACCGCCCCCAAGGCGTTGGCCTCGATCGGATCGCCGACGGGCGTTCCTGTGCCGTGGGCCTCGACATACTGAATCGCCGCCGGATCGACCCCCGCCTTCCGGCAGACGTCGCGCACCAGCGCCTCCTGGGCCTCGCGGCTGGGAACGGTGAGACCGGGGGTCCGCCCGTCCTGATTCAGCCCCGTCGCGCGGATCACGGCATAGATGAGGTCGCCGTCGGCCAGCGCGTCGGCCAGCGGCCGGATCAGCACCATCCCCGCTCCCTCACTGCGGACGTAGCCGTTGGCCCGGGCGTCGAAGGTCTGGCAGCGACCATCGGGCGAGAGGACGCCGAGCTGGCTAAAGGCCACGGAGAAATCGGGCATCAAAATCGCGTTGACACCCCCGGCCAGCGCCATCCGGGCCTCGCCGCGGCGCACCGCCTCGCAGGCCAGATGGACGGCAACGAGCGACGACGAGCAGGCCGTGTCAACGGCCACGCTGGGGCCGCGGAGATCGAAGCAGTAGGAGATCCGGTTGGCGGCGATGCTCGACGAGCCGCCGGTGTTGCTGTAGGCGTCGATCACACCCCGGTCGCGGAGGCTGAGCGTCGCCACGGCATGATCGAAGCTCGAGATCCCCACCATCACGGCCACCGGCTGGCCGGCGATGCGGCGGAGGGGCATGCCGGCATCCTCGATCGCCCGGTAGGCCACCTCGAGGAGCATCCGCTGCTGTGGATCCATGCCGGCCGCCTCGCGCGGGGAGATCCCGAAGCAGTGCGGGTCGAAGTCGTCGATGCCCGCGACATAGCCCCCCCAGCGGCTGCAGATCTTCCCCGGCCTGGCCCGCCCGGCGGCGAAGAACTTCGCCCGGCTCCAGCGGTCTTCGGGCGTCTCGACGACGGCATCGCGCCCCTCCTCGAGGAGCTGCCAGAAGGCAGGCCAGTCGTCGGCGCCGCCGGGAAACCGGCAGCCGATGCCAACGATCGCCAGCGGCTCCTCGCCCGGGGTATCGCCGCCGGCCCCGGCGGGAGAGCCGTGCCGCCCGTTCGCAGCGGAGGGATCGCGCGCTACGCGCCGGTCGTTGTCGTGCTTCATGATCTCGTCGGGGGTCACGGCTGTTCGCGAAACGCCTCGGTGGGGAGCAGCCTGGCCGCGCGCCACGCCGGGAGCCAGGCACCGAGCAGGCCGATCCCGAGGGCGATCAGAAAACCCCTGACCAGGATCGAGGCATCGATGGCCGGCGCGAGGATCCCGGCCGCCGCCGGGGCCCGCGCCAGGAGCCCGGTGAAGACAATGGCGGCGAGGGCCCCGAGGAGCGCGGCGCAGACGGCCAGCGCGCACGACTCGAGGAGGATCATGGCGACGACCCGCCGCCGTGGCCACCCGATGGCGCGAAGGATGCCGATCTCCTTTGTCCGTTCGAGGACGCTGGTCATCATCGTGTTGAGCGTGCCGATCCCGCCGATCGCAATCGCCACGATCGACGTCATCCAGGCCATCGCCTCGGCGAGCTTCATGCGCGTGTCGGTCTGGACGAACTCCCCCGTCCCCAGGGCCAGCAGCCGCGGGTCGAGGGCGTCGATCTGAGCCAGCGCCGCGTCGAGCCCGCCGGCAGCGAGCGGGCGCCGCAGCACGACGTTGACATACGTCACCTGCCCCGGTCGGTCGGCGATCCCCTGGAGCGTTGCCAGGGGCATGATCATCGAGCCGTTCTCCCACACGCTCGGGCTGTGAAACACGCCCGCCACCCGGTAGGCCTCGTCGAACAGCGTCAGCTCGCCACCGGCCCGGACGCCCAGACGCGCGGCGAGATTGCTGCCGAGGAGGATCTCCCGCGCGAGACTGAAGCGCAGCGGCGCGGCGTTTTCCCCGGGGCCGGCAGCCGGCGCGAAATCGGCGAGGAGCCAAGAATCGGGGGCGATCCCCATCGTGGGGATGCCATACACCCCCTCCTTCTCCAGCGAGAGCGTGTCGAGGAGGACCCCCGCCGCCCGATCGACGGCCGGCAGGGTGGCGATTCGGGCCACGACCGCCGCGTCGACCGCACTGCTCAACCGGTCGGCCGAGCCCTGCCGGGAAACAACAACATCGACGGCATGCGCGTCGTAGACGTCGGCGAACGACTTCCGAAAGCCGTTGGCGATCCCGAGGAGCGAGACGATCGCCGCCATCGCCGTCGCCAGAGCGAGGAGGGTGAGCCCGGTGCGAAAGCGTCGCCGCGTGATGTTGCGGAGCACCAGGGACGGAAAACGCATGGGATGCAGGGCCGGGTGGGGGCAGCAGACGCCCGTGAGAACCAAGCCTTCAATTAACCCTCGCCGTGGGGGCATTGCAACTCCCCGTGGAACGCCGCTCCGGCCGCGCCCCGGGGAGCTCTGGTCCAAGCCCGGCAGGCCCCGCCCCCGAAAACAGCGGTGGTTCCTCCAGGGACTCGGCGTCCGCCTCCGCCGGGGGGTCCGTTGAGCTCGCCCGCCGGGCCGGCTTGTTCCCCCGGCAGGGAATCGTTCCGCCACCACGCCCCTCGGATCGCACCCGATGGACATCCCCCCGTCGCTCCACCGGTGCCGATTCCCGGCAGGCGGGATCGCTACGACGACGGACCGCTACGATGGCTGAATGAACCACACTACGCCCCCGGCGCCGCTGCGCCGCCTGACCCTCGACGACCGGATCGCGATCGGTCGCCAGCAGGCACGCGACCTGCCGCTCTCCCACCTCGGCGATCCCCCGAGCCGGGAGGGGCGGCCCGACATCGTGGCGATGCTCCGCAGCGAGGGGCACAACCGGATCGCGGAGCTGCTGCCGCTGCGCCATGCCCGCATGGCTGCCTGCCCACTGGCCACGCTGCGGGGCTCCGCCGCGCTGATGGCAGCCACGCTCGGCGCGCGGGCGAGCACGTCGCTCCTGGTGCAGCTCTGCGGCGACGCCCACCTCGCCAACTTCGGCGTCTACGCCTCCCCCGAGCGCGACCTCGTCTTCGACGTCAACGACTTCGACGAGACCCACCCTGGCCCGTTCGAATGGGACGTCCTCCGGCTGGCGACGTCGTTTGTCACCTGTCTCCACGCCCGCGACGAGCCCGACAAAGGGGCGGGATTGGCCCGCCGGGTCGCCACGAGCTACCGCGACTCGATCCGGGATCTCGCCGCAAAGCCGATGGTGGGGGCGCTCTACGAGCGGATGACCGCGGCCGACATCGTCGCGCTGGCCGGGGAATCCTCTTCCGCGGCCCCCGCCAAGGACGCGGCGGCGATGGTCGAGAAGGCCCGCCGCCGGACCCAGGAGCGGGCGATCGCCCGGCTCACCGAGGAGGTCGACGGCGGGCGGCGTTTCAAGTCGAAGCCCCCCGTGCTCGTGCGCTGCAGCGACGAGGAGCGCCGGGCCAAACTCGTGGCCGGGTACGCGGCCTTCACCGAGACGCTCCCCGACGAAAACCGAATCATCGCGCGCCGCTACGCGCCGATCGACTTCGCGACGCGTGTCGGCGGGATGGGGAGCATCGGCACGCGCTGTTTCGTTGCCCTCCTCGAGGGGCGCGACGCCGACGACTTGATCATCCTCCAGACGAAAGAGGCGACGGCGTCGGTCCTCGCCCGCCACGTGACGTCGCTCGGCGGATTTCCGCCGATCGACCACGAGGGGCAGCGGATCGTCCGTGGCCAGAAGCTCATGCAGGCGGTTTCCGATCTGTTTCTCGGCTGGGTCGACGGCGTCAACAATCCGAGCCGCCACTACTACGGCCGGCAGCTCCACGACATGAAGGGGGCGTTCGACGTCGAGGGGGCGAAGTTCGCCACACTCGAGCTCTACGCCGATCTCTGCGCCCAGACGCTGGCCCGGGCGCACGCCCGCAGCGGCGACACGGTGGCGATCGCTGCATATCTCGGCGAAGGAAAGGCATTCGCCGACGCGGTGGAGGTGTTTTCGGTGGCCGAGTCGCACCTCATCGCCGGCGACCACCGGCGCCTCTCGGAGGCGATCGCCTCCGGGGAATTGCCCGCCGCCGACACCGAGGATGCCTGAAGAGCCCGGCGCCTGGCCAGATCGGGAGAGTCGATCGAATCGCAAGCCCTGACCGGCCGCCGGGAGGGATCGATCAGGCCCCCGCTACCGGAGGAACGGCGGCGTCCTTGATCGCCTGTCGCAGCAGCCTGTCATGGCTGGTCTGCATGCATTGCGGATGCGTGCCGCTCCGCGAATAGGTGGCCATTCCGCAGACCGGACAGCGCGGCCGCGGTGCAGCGCCGGCGGGCTGGGGGGGGACAGGCTTCTTGTGGGACATGGGAGCCCTCCAGGGAAATAGTGCGGGACGGGGATCACGAAGCAAAGACCACCCTAGCGCCCTGGCTGACCGCCGAAAAATCATCGATAGCGAACCCGGCTGTGCGGCGGCCGGGAGAAGCAATCCGCAGGGATCACCGCCGGAAAAGCCGGTGGCTCCAGGATGACCATCACCGCGTCGAGCTGCTTTCCGCCCCCAGACGCCGGCCAGGGGACGGCCGCGAAGACCGTCCCCTGGCAGGCTTTACCCTGTCAATGGATTAGCGGCGGCCGCCGAACCCACCCGGACGCTCTTCGCGCGGCCGAGCCTCGTTGACGACGAGCCGGCGGCCGTCGACATCGCGGTCGTGCATCGCAGAAATCGCGGCCTGGGCGGCCTGATCGTCAGCCATCTCGACGAAGCCGAAGCCCTTGCTTCCGCCGGTCTCACGATCCATCACCACCTGGGCCGAGCGAACAGCGCCGTATTCGGCAAACAGGCTCTCCAGGGAGGCGTTGGTGACCTTGTAGTTAAGGTTGCCAACGTACAGTTTCTTCGCCATGCAAAAAGGCTCCAAATGCTCGAGTATCGTCCCGGCAGCCCGAGAAAAGTTTCGGGCCGCGACCGTCATTGGCCAACATGGTGGCCCACCAAGCCGGGATGGCGAGAACTCAAGGCACCGGGCCTGCCGATTCAAAAACCGGCGCGTGGCGTTTTTTCAAGACGCTGCGAGCCGGCGAACCGGAGGGACACGGCCCCCAACAGGGGAACTGCATTCCAGATCCCGGCATTGTACACCGAAACCGCTCCGGCCGCCCGGTTTGGGCGAAACTTCGCTCGAGGGGCCGCCAAAAGCCCTGCGACGGCCGTGCTCCCGGCAGCGCTCTCCCGACCCCAGAAAGACGATGCCGGCTCGGGGGGGGCGGTCTCACGTGGGCTAAAACCGTTGGCTGCCCCGGCGGCCGAGAGTTTCCGGCTGTCGTAGAGGAAGGTCATCATTCGCCCGCGCCGCCAGTGGTGCGCAGACGCCGTCCCCCTCTCAGCCCTGGGGCGGACGGCGTCCGAAGAGATCCTGCTGGAGCCAGCGGACGCCGAACGCCGCGCCGAAGTCGCGGGCACCGGAGACCAGCACGCCGATTCCGAGGAACACACATCCCGAGCGCACCGGCCACGACACCCCCTCCTGGAGACCGAAGCCGGTCGGCAGCCGACTCCAGGCGAGCACCTGCGGAGCCAGATGGGCGAGAAAGAAACCGTAGACCACGGCCATGATCAGGTGGAGCCCCCGTTCGGTGTTGCCGACCCCGCCAATGGGCTGACGCTCGACCGCCTCGGTGTTGAAGTCCTGGATCGTGATGCAGACCTCGAGGGCGATCAGCCCCACCAGCGCTCCGGCCAGCATCCCCTGCCAGGTCAGGAAGGGGAGCGAAAGGAAGAGCACGCCGTAGACCAGATCGCGCAGCGCATGGAGCCGCAGTTCTCCCGCCACGACGCGGGCGTGGGCCGGCAGCCGGCAGACGAGCTCGTGGTAATAGAGCGTGTCCCAGGCCCCGAGCAGGCCCTGGAGCATCATGATCACAAGCGCGGTCTGCACAGGTCAGCCTCCGGCACGAACCAGCGGGCAAGAAAGTCGGGCAGCGGCACGAGGAGCGCTCCGAGCTCCAGCAGGATCGGCGTCCGGCCGCTGTCGTCCGGGCAGTTGACGCAGCGGACGAAATGCCGACTCCCGGTCTCGACGATGCGGATCGCGTCGCCCTCCCGCAGCCGGCCGTACCACGACCCCGGGCCGCAGACCTTGGAATCGCCATCGAGCAGGGAATTGAAGATGAAGATGATGCCGAGATAGCACCACACGATGCCCCACGGGGCCAGCGGCAGGGCCACGTGGCCGACGAAGCTGATCAGCACCGAGTGGTACCACGCCCTGACGTATCCCCATGGATTGGCCACGATCGTCGCCGCTGCAGCCGGGAGATTGAAAGCCCCGCAGTAGCGGCCGGTCTTCGACACCTGGAGGAACCCGGCTGGGATGAAGAACACGATCGCACCGCAGGCCAGCATCAACGTGGCCGCGAGGGTCGGCGGAAGCCGGTAGCCCGGTGAAAAAAAAGTCCAGTAGGCCACAGCCACCGGGAACGACGCGGGCGAGAGCAGCGGGCAGGCGAGGAAGAAACAGACTCCCAGGATCACGGTCCTGTCGATCCCCACCCCATGCCACCAGAGCACGATCGCCAGCGCCAGATAGACCGGGGAGAGGTAGCCGAAGATCACCCCCAGCGCCTTGAGCCCATCCAGATAGTAGTGGAGGATGCCGGTGCTCCAGTCGGGCAAAGGCCTGTCTGTCCCGTCCAGCAGCCTGCCGATGAGCGCTTTGCGGTAGCCGAGGGCCACCGGCCACCCAACGGCATTCACCAACAGCATCAGCAGTCCTCCGAGGAGAATCTTCCGGCGCCAGCCGGGATCCCTGACCACGAATGCCCCCGCGAGCGCCAGCCGTTCGGTCACGATTCGTTCCACAAGCTCGCTCCCCCACCGTCTGGTCTCCGCGGCGCTACCCCCTCTCTATGGTAGGTGACAGCCCCGCCACCGGCTACAGGAGGGCGTCTCCGGCATCCGGGCGAACGCCACCTTCAGAGACAGGCCGGAATCGGATGCGATCTGCTACGCTCCGGCTCAGGTGCCCCCTTCGTCACGTGTCCCTCTTTTTCATGTTCCCCCCCCGAGAGGAGCCACCATGCAACTCACGATCATCGTCGGCAGTCACCGCAAACAGAGCCAGTCGAGCCGGGTCGGGGCGTACATCGCCGACGACCTCGCCCGCATCGATTCTTCCGTGACCATCGAGACGATCGATCTGGCAGGCAATCCGCTGCCGCTGTGGGACGAAAGCCTGTGGCAGGGGGAGAGCGAGCTTGCCGCGCTCTGGAAGCCCTTCCGCAACACGATGCGCCGGTCCGACGGCTTCGTCATCATCGCGCCCGAATGGGCCGGGATGGTGCCTCCGGCCCTCAAGAACCTGCTCCTGTTTGCCGGTCCGAAGGAAGTCGGTCACAAGCCGGCGCTGATCGTGGCCGTCTCGGCGTCGCGCGGGGGGAGCTATCCGGTCAACGAGCTGCGGACCAGCGGCTACAAAAACAGCCGGCTGGTCTACATTCCGGAGCACGTCCTGATCCACGACGTCAACGACGTGCTCGTCGGCACCACGCCGGCGAGCGATCGCGACGCCTGGCTCCGCCGCCGGATCGAGTTTGCCGAGCGGATCTTGCTCGAATATGCCAAAGCCCTCGCCCCGATTCGGGGCAGCGGCCTGACCGAGAACGCCGAGTTTCCCTACGGCATGTGAGCGGAGCCCGGGCCCAGGCACGGCCATCCATCGCAAGGCACCGCCATCCACCGCCATCCACCGGGATCAACTCCATCCACCGGGATCAACTCCATCCACCGGGATCAACTCCATGAGCAAGTCGCGCCGCAAGCAGAGCCGCCGCCGGCCGAAGTCGCGGGCCCGGATCGATGCCGAGGCAACGTATGTCTGCGACTCCTGCGGCGAGGAGATCATCGTGCCGATCGATATCTCGGCCGGAGC
>CAMBFA010000114.1 GCA_945865325.1 Candidatus Kuenenia stuttgartensis | reverse complement strand
ACGACCAAGCCCCGTCGTTGGAGAGCTTGAACTCCCTTGCGCCGGTCGTTGAATTGCCGTTGCCACAGATTGCCTGGTCCTTGTTGTAGGGAAGGACCTCCTGCTTGGCCGAAGCGTGGTTTTGAAGAGCCAGACCGACCTGCTTGAGTTTGTTGGAACAGCTGCTGCGGCGAGCGGCCTCACGGGCGGCCTGAACCGCCGGGAGGAGGAGGCCGACGAGCGTGCCGATAATCGCGATCACAACGAGCAATTCAACGAGCGTGAACGCCCCGCGGGCACGCCCCCTGAAGAGGGTTTGCATGGACATCAGTGAATCTCCGTGAATGAAGCCGATGAAAGAAATCAAACAGAAGTCAGAGAGAAATCCGCCGTCTTGAACGGCCCTGGAAAATCGATCTCGAGAAGACGTTGACCGGACGCTTAAAAAACCGAATCGACCGGGATCCGCAAACAAAGGAATGAAGAATCGAAACAAAAGCGGGAACCGAGACCGACGAAACCAACATCAAACATTGAACCAGAGGCCACCGCTGCGATCCCCGCAGCGATTACAGGGCGAGATCGATCGCGTTGGCACCCGACTTGACCTCAACCTCCTTGGGGCTCGTAGAGGCCGAACCGAACTCCTTCTTGAAAGAAGCCTTCGGGATGGCCGGGGCCTTCCCCTGATTATTGCCGCCGCTGTACTGGGCCATCATCGCCTCGTTCGAGCCGGCAGCGCTGCTGCCGGCATTGAGGACGACCTTGTACTTCCCGGTGAGAGCCCCCTTGCCGGCGGGCTTGCCGACCCCGCCGCTGCTGGTGAGCTCATACCGCCCCGTGCCGGCATCGACGGTGCCGGAGGCGATCGGCCCCTTGCCGTCGACCGGATAGAAGGAGACCTGGACATTGGCGGGGATCTGCCCGTCGATGGTCAGCTTCCCGCTGACGGGGTGAAAGGCCGGGCCGCCAACGCCGCAGCCGGCGACCACCATGACCACGAGAGCGACGCCCGCAAGGAAAAGGTGGGGGAGCGGACGGACAAACTGGAACGCGGGATGATTCATGGTGCTTGGAATGCCTTGCTTGCAGCCAAACGTGCCGCGGCGGATCGATTCCGGCCGGAAACGTCTACGGAGGAAATTGATGAATGTGCGAATGATGAGGAACAAACGAGCCGGCCGCACGGCTTGATCGGCGGGGACGTGACGGGAAAACTCCCCGGCCAACGCCCCCGAGACCGGTGCCCCAGGAACCCGACGCCGCCCCTATTGGCTGCGACCTGGGAATCCTGGATCCATCGAGTCTTGTCATCCCGGAAGACAAATCTTTTCCGGGATCCCCGAACGACCCACCCAAGGAAACAATTTAATTCCACAACGCTGCCGCCGTCAAGGGATTTGCAGCTGGGAACGTGCGGGCCCGCTGCCGGAAGGGGGCGTGCCGATCTGCTCGAGGCGGGCGGCGATCCGCGCGGCGACGTCGCGGTCCCCGCACCCGGCGGCGTAGCTCCCCATTTCACGGAGGAGGGGCGGAGGGATGGCGCGGACATCCGGCTGCTGCAGAATCGACTTCCGCAGTCCCTGCCCCTGCGCCGCCAGACGGGCAAAATCGGCCGCTGATTCGAGCTTTCCCCCCTTCCGCAAGGCGCCCGCGAGCTGGTGCTGCGTGGCGAAGTCATAGGCGTCGATCTCGAGGGCCCGACGGTAGGCCGCCTCCGCCTCGGCCGGCTGGTCGCTCTGAGCGTGGACCCATCCTTTGAAGCGCCAGAAGCGGTTGTCCGCCTCGGCGTCGGTCGGGGCCTGGCCGAGGAGCGCTGTCACGTCGTCGATGTCGCCACGGGTGGTCGCCTTTTGGAGGAAATAGGCGAGGAGCTCGAGATTGCCGGGGAATCGATTGAGGAGCTCCTTGAGCCGCCGATCGTGCTCGGGAACCTGTCGTTGATCCCCATCCCGATCCCCAACCCCATCCTCGCTCCCTGCGACGTCCTCTTCCAGACCGCTGTTGCTGACAAACCCGCGGGCGGCAGCGACGAGAAACAGCTCGTCGTCGGGCGCGGCCTTGAGCCAATGGCCGTTGACCGCTGAGGTGTTGGAGAGGGTTAGCCAGTCGGAGCCGACGACGTAGACATACGTCTCTGGCGTCTCGCAGCCGAGCTCGACTGCCTGCCGGGCCTGGGCGGCGAGCTTCTCGCGCTGGAGCGTGGCGGCATAAAAGAAACAGAGCCGGCGGTGGGCTTCACCATTGGCCGGATCGAGGGCGAGGATCCGCTCGCACGTCCGGGCGGCCTCGCGCGGGTCTTGGAGATCACCGAAGAGGAGATCGGCCCGATCCCCGAGCGCCGTGAGCGTCAGCCGGTCGCCGTCGGGAAGCCGGCCGAGGGTGTCGGCCGCCGCGCGCTGCTTCCCCAGGCCGAGCTGGGCCTGGGCGAGGAAGAAGAGCGGCTCGGCGGCCGCCGGTTCGAGGCCGTTCCAGGCGGTGGCGAGCCGTTCCTCCGCGGCATAGTCCCCGGCCTGATGGGCCTCCCGGCAGGCGATCCCGAGCCGTTTCGCCCGGGCTTCGTTCCAGGTGACGATCCCCCGGACGATCAAGCCCGCGGCGGCGAGGGTGAGGATCCCCACGATCGCCAGCCGGGCCGGCGTCCACCGCCTCCCGGCCGCGACCGGGGCCCGCGGACCATGCCGGCGCCCGTCGGCAGGAGGCCGGGGGGAGGCGCGGCGGGGGTTCGGGGCACGGGGCATCGGGGCGCCACAGTGGGCCCGCGCCCGGCAGGGGCGCGGGGAGGATTCAGTTCGAGTGGACCCAAGGCTCGGATGGCTCTGTCCACCGACCGTTAGGCTAGGCCATGCCTGGAGCGTTGTCGACGCGGCGGCAGCCCCCGCTGCTATTCTGCCGGCTCCATTCCCCCCCGGAGCCCCTCCGATGTCCTCTCGATCCGTCCTTCCGATCGCCCTGGCCCTACTCCTTCCCACGGCCGTTGCCGGGGCGGGGGATTGGACTGAGTTTCGTGGTCCCGGGCAGCAGGGGCACTCCGACGAGCTGGGCCTCCCGCTGACCTGGAGCCCCACCGAGCATGTCGTCTGGAAGACCGACATCCCCGGGCTGGGGTGGTCCTCGCCGGCCATCGCCGGCGGGAAGATCTGGTTGACGACCGGCGTCGACGACGGCCGCTCGCTCCGAGTGCTCCGGCTCGATGCCGGCAGCGGGGCTGTAGAGCAGTCGATCGAGATCTTCGCCCCCGCCGAGCCGGGGAGCGTCCACGCCAAGAACAGCCACGCCTCACCGACTCCGGTGATCGATGGGGAGCGGGTGTTTGTCCACTTCGGCAGCCACGGCACCGCCTGCCTGTCGCGCGCAGGGGAGATCCTCTGGAAGACCAAGCTCGACTACAACCACCGCCATGGCCCGGCCGGATCGCCCGTCGTGGTCGGCGATCTCCTCGTCATTGCCTGCGATGGCACCGATGTTCAGTTCGTCGTCGCCCTCGACAAGGCAACGGGGCAGGAGGTGTGGCGAAAGCCGCGTGTTGAGGGGCGGATGGCCTACTCGACGCCGACGGTCGTCGATGTGGAGGGGAAGCCCCTGGTCGTCAGTTGCGGGGGTGAGTTCGTCACCGCCTACGCCCCGGAGAGCGGCGAGGAACGCTGGCGGTTCCGCTATCCCGGAGGCTACTCCAACGTACCGCGCCCCGTCACCGGCTTCGGCCTGGCGTTCGTCAGCTCAGGCTACGACACGCCGGTGTTCTATGCCCTCCCCCTCGACGGCACGGGGGAGCTCGGCGAAGACCGGGTCGCCTGGAAGTCGACAAAGGCCGCGCCGCGAAACGCCTCGCCGCTCCTGGTCGGCGACGAGCTCTACCTCGTGAGCGACAACGGCGTCATCTCCTGCCTCGATGCGCGCAGCGGCGACGTCCACTGGCAGGAACGCCTCGGCGGCGACTGCACCGCCTCCCCCCTCTGCGCCGACGGTCGGATCTACATCACGGATGAAAACGGGCTCACGAAAGTCATCGCCCCGGGGAAGACCTTCCAGGAGCTGGCGACCAACGAGCTCCCCGGCCGGACGCTCGCCTCGCTCGCCGCGGCCGACGGAGCGCTCTTTCTCCGCACCGACACCGCGCTCTACCGGCTCGACGACTGACGCCGCCGGGGATCAACCGGGGAGGGGATGGCGCTGGAAGAAGTCGAGGATCAGCGGGTTGGCGGGGAAGCCGACGGCTGATGTGCCGAGGTAGAACGAATCGGGCACGCGCCCCGGCCAGGTGTGCCCCGCCCCGTCGATCCGGTAGAGCACCACCTCGGCTTCGGCGGGGCTTCCCCAGGCGATCCGTTCGATCGTGATCCCGGCATCGGTCGCGGGAATCGACGTCCGCACCGCTTCCGGATCGAGCCCGTTGGCCCGCACCCAGTCGAGGAGCCCGGCGACGATGCCGCGATGGTGGGTGCCGGTCACGCTCCGCCGCCCCACGCCCCCCTCCAGCGGCGTGAATTGGTCGAGCGAGCCGTGGAAATGGAGCACCGGCACGGGGCGGGAGGGGGCGATCCGGGCGAGCGCAAGTGGGCCGGCCACCGGCGCGATCGAGGCGATTCTCTCCGCCAATTCAGCCCCCACCCGGTAGGCCATCATTGCTCCGTTCGACATCCCCGTGGCATGGATCCGCCGCGGGTCGACCGGCAGCCGCCCGATCAGCCGATCGAGGAGGGCATCGACAAACTGGACGTCGGCTGTTGCCGATTGAAAAGCCTCGCCGCAGCAGTTGCCGCCGTTCCACGTCAAAACCCCCTCCCGGCTGCCGGTCCCCGCCGGATAAACGACGACTGCTGCCCCCGCCGCGGCGAGGTCGTCCAGCCCCGAGAACCCGCGCATCTGACGGGGGTGGCTTTGGCCGCCATGGAAGGCGAGCACGACCGGCCAGCCGGTGGCCGGCGCGGGACCGTCCGGTACACAGCTCACGGCCGTGCGCCGCCGACCGGCGACATCGACGGTGATCTCGACATCGACCGTGGGGGCAGCGTCATCGGCAGCGGGCGACATCGCGGAGCCTCGTGGGGAGGGACTGGGGCGGAGCGGGGACAGACGATCGGTCGCCGCTGAGCCGGATCTTTTTCTACACTCCCTTCCGCCCTCCGCGTCTCCCTCCACGCCCGCTCCCTCCCCGCCACCGCCGGCCCCCCCGGCCGTGTCGGCACCGCCCGGAGTTTTCCATGCCGTCCCCCCGGCAGATCGGCCCAACCGCCACGCCCCCCAGGGCCCCGTCGCGGGTCGTGATCGACCGGGTCAGCCCGGAGGTCGACGGGGGGCGGTTCGCCGTCAAGCGGGTCGTCGGGGAGGCGCTCGTCGTCGCCGCCGACATCGTCTGCGACGGCCACGACGAGCTCGACTGCCGGCTCCGCTTCCGCCCCGGCACGTCTGGCCCCTGGATCGACGTGCCGATGGTCTGCGTCGGCAACGATGCCTGGCGGGGCACGGTGCCCTTGGAGCGGATCGGCGGTTGGGAATACACCGTCGTCGCCCGGGTTGACGACTACGCCTCCTGGCTCCGGGACCTCGCCCGGCGGCTGGAGGCGGGGGAGCCGGTGACGGCGGAACGAGAGGTGGGGCGAGCGCTGGTCGGCTCCGTCGCCGCGCAGGCTCCGGCCCCGCTTCGCGCCGTGCTCGAGTCGGCCTCTGAGCGTTTCGACGACGACGACTGGCCGACGCTGGCTGCCGATGCGGGGCTGGTTGAATCGATGGCCCGGGCGGCCCGGCTCGTGGCCGACGCCACCGGCACCGCCGTCCACCTCGCAGCGCCCCGGCCGGTGTGGGTCGATCGCCATCGGGCGGCGGTGGGGAGCTGGTACGAGGTTTTTCCCCGCTCATGGTCGGGGGAGGCGGGGAGGCATGGCACGTTGGCCGACCTCACCGAGCGGCTCGACTATGTGCAACAGATGGGGTTTGACGTCCTCTACCTGACACCGATCCACCCCATCGGCCGCGCCCATCGCAAGGGGCCCAACAACACCGTCACCGCAGCCCCGGACGACGTCGGCAGCCCATGGGCGATCGGGGCCGCCGAGGGGGGGCACACGGCGATCCATCCTGCGCTGGGAGACCACACCGACTTCGCCCGGCTCCGCCATCGGGCGGCGAGCCTGGGGCTCGAGCTGGCCCTCGATCTCGCCATCCAGTGCGCTCCCGATCATCCCTGGGTCAGCGCGCATCCGGAGTGGTTCCGCCATCGCCCCGACGGCACGATCCGTTACGCCGAGAATCCGCCGAAGAAGTATCAGGACATCGTCCCCTTCGATTTCGCCTGCCCGGCCTGGGAGGCACTCTGGCAGGCGCTCCTCGAGGTCGTTCTTTTCTGGGTGGCAGAGGGGGTGAAGATCTTCCGGGTCGACAATCCCCACACCAAACCGTTCGCGTTCTGGGAATGGCTCATCGCCGCGGTCCGTCGCGACCATCCCGATGTCCTCTTCCTCTCTGAGGCCTTCACCCGGCCGAAGACGATGTTCCGCCTCGCGAAGCTCGGCTTCACGCAGTCGTACACCTACTTCACCTGGCGGACCGGCAAGGAAGAGACGGCCGACTACCTGACGGAGGTGACGACGCCCCCACTGGCCGATTTCTTCCGCCCCGCCTTCTGGCCCAACACCCCCGACATCCTCCACGCCACACTCCAGGAGGGGGGCCGAGCGATGTTCGAGGTCCGGCTGGCCCTCGCCGCGCTCTCGGTCGGCACCTGGGGGATCTACGGACCGGCGATGGAGCTCCTCGAAGCCACGCCCCACAGACCCCTCAGCGAGGAATACCTCGACTCGGAGAAATACCAACTGCGGCACCGCGATCTCGACGCCCCCGGGAGCCTCGCGCCGTTCATCGCCCGGCTCAATCAGATCCGCCGTACCGAGCCGAGCTTCGTGCTCAATCGGCCGCCGCTGGTGCAACGAATCGACGACGATCATCTCCTCGCCTGGGTCCGCCACGACCCCGCCAGTGCCACCACGATCCTCGTGATTGTGAACCTCGAGCCGAATCGTGCCCGCGCCGGTCTCCTCCACCTCGATCGGGCCACCCTCGGGCTCGACCGGGCGGAGGCGATCCAGGTCCACGATCTCCTCGAGCCAGCCGACCAGCGCTGGCCGGTGGGCTTCACTCCGCGCATCGTCTGCACGCCCACGCAGCCGCTCCACGTTCTCCGCCTCACCCCGGAGCCCCTCTCCGATGTCGGCTGAAGCCCACGACAATCCTCCCACTCAAGCCGCCCCTGCCGAAGCGATTGCCGACCTCGCGGCCCGAATTGCCCGGTGGCTCCCGACAGCCCGCTGGTTTCCGGGCAAGGACCGCGCTGCCGGCAGCGTCCGTGTCATCGATCGGGTGGAGATCCCGGGGACGGGGGGGCTGGCCGTCGCGCTCGTCGCCAGCGCTGCCGCGGTGCTCGTTGTCCCGGTCGATCCGCTCACCGGCCGCGACGCGGCAGCCGATCCGGTACTCGCCGCGGCGCTCGCCAGGCTCGCGCTCGGCGGCGGGGCCGTGACGGGCCTCCGGGGAAGCCTCGTCGGCCGGCCAGTCGGGGATCGCGGGTCCGAAGACGCGTTGCTGGGCCGCGTGGCATATCCCGCCGCCGGGCTCCAAGTCCGGCCCCTCGGCGCAGACGCGTCAAACACGTCGCTGGTCATCGAGGGGGGAGCTGCGCCGAACGGCGCTCTCGTGCTCAAGCTGTTGCGGCAGGCGCGGCCGGGGATCCATCCAGAGGTCGAGTTCGGCCGGTTCTTCGCCACCTCGACCGACTGGCGGGGAACGCCAGCAATGCTCGGCTGGGTCGAGTATCTCCCGGCGGCGCTGGATGGCGAGCCCTCGGCCGTGGCCACACTCCACACCTTCGAGCCCGGCTGCACGAGCGCCTGGGACGTGCTCGTCGCGTGGCTGGCCAACGGCGGGCTCGACGGGGCCAAGCGCGAGCCGATTCTCGATTTGGCCCGCCACCTCGGCACAGCGACCGCGCAGATGCACCGGGCCCTCGCCTCGCGCGGCGATCTCGCCGACTTCGCCCCCGAGCCAGCCACGGCCGCGGGGCGGCGCGCACTCGGCCACCGGCTCGCCACCCACGCCCGCAACGTCCTCGCCGCTTCCGCGCTCGCCGCGTCCTCATTGCCGGCGATCGCCTCCCGGCTCGCTCGCCTGGCCGAGCTGTCCCCCGCCATCAGCGCTGAGCTCGAAACGCTTGCCGAAGCCGGCACGACGGCCGCCGACATCCGCGTTCATGGCGATTATCACCTCGGCCAGGTGCTCATCGATGGAAGCGCCGAGCGCGTGATGCCGATCGACTTCGAGGGGGAGCCGACGCGGCCGATCGCCGAGCGCCGCAGCAAGACCAGCGCCGCCAAGGATGTGGCGGGAATGCTGCGCTCGTTTGACTATTTATGGGCGCATGTCAATCGGATCCACGGGCTTGGTCAGGGCGATCCGGCCCCGCTCGCCCGCGCGTTCCTCGCGGCCTACCGCCGCGACGCCGCGGGGGAGCCCTGGTGGCCGGCCGATGCCGACGAGGAGCGGCGCCTGCTTGCCGCCTTCACGCTCGACAAGGCGGTCTATGAGTTGGCCTACGAACTGGCCAACCGCCCCGACTGGGTCGAAGTACCGCTGGGGGCGCTGGAGAAGCTCACCGCTCGGTCATGACCGGGGGCGCAGCGTCACGCCATCCGCGGCGCCTTTGAGCCGTCGGGGTTCGTGGCCACCTCACAGATCCGCAGGTTGTCGATCCAGTCGATCATCTCCCCGTCCTTGAAGAGCTTGGGGATCGCCGTC
Source organism: Candidatus Kuenenia stuttgartensis (assembly GCA_945865325.1). Lineage (GTDB taxonomy): Bacteria > Planctomycetota > Planctomycetia > Pirellulales > UBA1268 > QWOP01. Next base: position 5,784 of record CAMBFA010000114.1, on the reverse strand, counting down.
CCGGCCACGAGGTGTCCGAAGAACAGGTCTGCCTCCCCCTGGATCCGGTCGCCGACCCAGGTGGTGACCCTGACGAGCGACCCGCCCGGCATCGTCTCCACGATCACCGCCTCGAAGCGGAGAACATCGCCAGGAACCACCTCGAAGCGGAAGTCGGCCGCCGCCACCTTGGCAAGGACCACCTGGAGCTTGTAATCGAGATCGTCGGCGACGAGGAGCCCGCCGGTTTGCGCCATCCCCTCGAGGATCAGCGTCGCCGGTACGATCGGCGCGCCGGGGAAATGATCGTGGAGATGCCCCTCGGCGAGCGTGACCGCCTTGATGGCCGTGGCCCGCGTGTGGCGGACGAACTCGGTGAAGCGGTCGATCCAGAACCAGCGCATCGGCGGGGCACCAAGGAGGGCAGGGGCGGGACAGGCGAGCGAAGCAGCAGGCGCTGGAAGGGAGAGGGAAGCCTAGCGGCTGTCGGAGGCGAGCGACACGGGGGGCTGCCGGTGGACGCTCGTCGTCAGCCACAGCGGATGGGGAAGACGGTCGAAGCGGCATTCGACGAGCGCCGCGCTCCACCGCTCGCCACCGGGGCGCAGCGGCACGATCCATCCGCCGCTGGCCGGATCGCGGGCGCCGCGGTGGGGGCTCGGCGTCCAGCGGGCAGCGCGGAAGTCGGGCCCGTCGGCGCTGGCCTGCCAGGCGATGATCTCCGCCGGCCTTTCGTCGCACTCCAGGCTGGCCAGGGAGCCGGCGGGGCGGGGCTCGAACGACCAGCGGAGCCGGGGAAGAGAACGGCTTCCGGCGACATGGAGGAGGAGGGCCGTGAGGAGACCGGGGAGCCGGTCGCCGGGGATCCCGTGGCCGGCATTGGGGGCGTAGGAGACGGCGGTCGTTCCGGGCAGCCCGTCGAGATAGAGATCGAGCGCCCCCAGCGGCCAGTAGGGGTCGTTCGTGCCCAGCGCCACGATCTTCGGCTGGCCGAGGTGGGCGCGGTGCGACCAGGGGTCGACGACGTCGATCAGCTCCCGGCCGCGCGGGGTGACGAGGATCTGCTCGATGCCGCGAGAGCTGTAGTCGTCGAGCCTCTCCGACATCCGCCCGCCGAAGGTCGCCAGCTGCAGCGGCACATGGCGCTCGAGGCGGAGCATGTCGATGACCGCCGGCACGAGGCCGAGCACCCGGTCGTCGGCCGCCGCGGCGAGCCAACTCGCCCAGCCGCGCTTGCTCATGCCGCCGACCACGAAGCCCTCGACCCGGAATCGATCCGCGCCAGCCACCGCGCCGGCGGTGTCCATCGCGGCGGCGACCGCGGCGGTCATCGGTAGGAGGAGCGGCCAGTCGCGCTCGCCGCTGCGGACGAACTCGACGAACGAATGGGCCACGAGATCATCCTCCACCCTCCCGCCACACAACGGCTGGTAGGGGACCTGCCGGACCAGCGCCGCCGGGAGGCCAGTGGCCGCGACGAGCGGGGCCAGCCAGCCGACCCCGCGCGGGGCCTCCCCGATCGTCGTGCCGGCGGCGGGCAGCTCGGCGCTCGTGCCGCCGCCGACCCACAGCAGCATCGGGCCGTGGCCGACTGTGGGCCGCGCGGGGAGGACGATATCGAGCTCGTGGACCCAATCCCCTCCGCGCCAGGCTTGGCTCGTCAGCCGGTGGGCCTGCCACAGCTCCCCGGTGGCAAGGGTCCCCTGGCCGAGGATCGTCGAGGCCGCGAGGCGCCGGGCGACCATCTCGCGCAGCCAAGCGAGCCCGGGGCTCGGGATCGAGGGGAGATCGCCGGGTGGCGGAAACGGTGGAAACAGGGCAGGGGGCATAGAGCGGATCGGAGGGGAAGCCGAGGGGGTTCCGCCGTGGCGGTGTGGGCCCTGTAGTGTCGCATCGGCAAGCACGCGGCATAGACCCCGAAAACGGCGCTGTTTTTCCTCCCACCCCATCCCCCGAAAGAGAGGTTTTTTCAGGTCTTGGCCGCCGGCAACCTAGGGCCGCGCGGCGCTGCGACGGCAGTCGGCCCCGTCGATCGATCTTGCGGAGGAGGGGGGAAAGGAGCGAAAACCCCGGTGGAACCGGGGGGCTTCGAATTTTTCCCTGGCGAGCGTCCGGTTTCGGCTTTTCTCTACGCCTTGATCTATGGGGGAACGCTCCTGCAGCAGATGCAGGGGGGCCTCTCAGGAGACGCACCATGAGCGAGCACCTCGGCAGGATCCGATCGGCCCGTGTCCGGCTGGTCGGTTCGGAGTTCTCGGCAGCGGCCCAATCGGGCCGGCCCCTGCGGCGCCTCTACCGTCCGCTCATCGTCGGGCCGGCGATCCTCTCCCGTTCGCTGGGGGGCTGGGGGCGGTCGGAGCGGGGCATCCCGCGCGGGAGCTGGCATGTCGACGTTCTGCCGGGCCGGTCGCTCCTCCCCGATGCCCCCGCGCTACCGATCGACCTCGAGCGGGTCGTGGCTTGGCGGCGACAGCGCGGGGAGACCTGCCGGGTGGCCGCTGCGCTCGTCTCTTGCTGCGATGTGACGACGATCCCGCCACTGGCCGCGGCGAGCGACGCTCCCACCGGCTCGGCGGCGCCGGCCCCGTTCCCCCCCCCACCCTGGGAGGATCGGGTGCACGTCGAACGCGCTCCCGGGGTGGTCGAGATCTACGGCTGGGCCCTGATGTATCAGCTGCCGGGAATGCTCGACGCCGCGGCGATCGATCCGCACGACGAGTTCGATGATCTCCCCGCCTTCTACAATTCTCCCCTGGAGCTTGTCGATCGGTCGGCCTTCCTGGCCTCGAAGGGGATTTTGAATCGGCCGATCGCGTTGCTCACGCGGCGCGAGGATTTTCATCCGCGCTCGGCCATCGCTCCCCACCCGGTCAACCGCTTCCAGCCCGACGGGACGTTCCGCCGGCCGGCCGATCTGCGCCGGATCTTTGCCTGACGGCGCTGACTCGCCGGGGGGCGTTAGGCGTCCTTGGCTTCAGCCGAGCTGTTCTTGGATCGCGAGCCAGCGCTCCTCGGCCGCGGAGAGCTTCCCGGCCAGGGCCGTCATCTCGCCATGAAGGCGGAGGGCCTCGGCGGGATCCGTGGCAGCGAGCATCACGGCGTTGGCTTGCTTCTTCTCCGTGTCGAGCTTGGCGATCGAACGCTCGAGATTGGAGAGCTCGCGGCGGAGGTCGCGGTCGTTCCGCGGCGTCTCCCCCTTCGCGGCTGGGGTGGTGACGGCCTTGCCGACGCGGTCGGCCGGCGGGGGCTTGCGCGCGGCCGGCCGCCCACCATCGGCGGCCTCGCCGTCGTCGATCTCCTTGGTGACGGCGGCGAGGTAGGCGCCATAGTCGCCAATATAATTCACGACGCGGCCGTCCCTGACCTCGATGACGTTCGTGGCCACCGTCTGCATGAACGACCGGTCGTGGCTGGTGAAGATCACAGTCCCTTCGTAGGCGAGGAGGGCCTGGGCGAGGGCGTCGACGGTCTCGACGTCGAGGTGGTTGCCCGGTTCGTCGAGCACGAGGACGTTGAAGGGCCCGAGGAGCAATCCGGCCATGCAGAGCCGGGCCCGTTCACCGCCGGAGAGGACCTTGACCTTCTTCTCCACCGCCTTGCCGCGGAAGAGCATGGCGCCGGCGAGGTCGAGGATCTGCTGCTGTTTCGTGCCGATCATCGCCGCCCGTTCGAGGTAGCCGAGAACGGTGTCGGTTTCGGTCAGGCTCGTGTAGACATGCTGCGCGTAGATCCCGACCTCGCAGCCGTGGCCCCACTTCACCTCCCCTTTGATCGGCTGGAGCGAATCGACGATCGTCCGTAGGAAGGTCGTTTTTCCCTGGCCGTTGTCACCGACGATCGCGGCCCGTGAGCCGTGGACGATCTCGACGTCGATCCCCTCGGCGACGGTCCGGTCAGGGTAGCCGACGGCCAGGTCGCGGCAGCGGACGGCCGGCCCTCTCCGTGGCGAGACGCGCGGGCAGCGGATGGCGGCGGTGGGGGCGTCGACGACAAGCTCCTCGACCTCGAGTTTCTCGAGTTGCTTTTCCTTCGACTTCGCCCGCGAGGCGGTCGAGGCGCGGGCCTTGTTGCGATTGATGAAGTCCTCGAGTTGGCGGCGCTTGGCGAGGACGGCGGCATTGGTCCGCTCGACGTGTTCGCGCTGTTCCTTCTCGAACTGGAGATAGGCGTCGACCTTCCCGGGGAAGACGGTCAGTTTCCCGTGGGAGAGGTCGAGGGTCTGGTCGCAGGTGGCGGCCAGGAAGGCCCGATCGTGGGAGACGATCAGGCAGGCTTCCTTGTAGCCCCGGAGGAAGTGCTCGAGGAGGATCTGCGTCCGCAGGTCGAGGAAGTTGGTCGGTTCGTCGAGGAGGAGGAGCGTCGGCTCGTGGAGGAGCAGCGCGGCGAGCTTGACGCGCGTCTGCCAGCCGCCGGAGAGCTTCGCCACCGGGCCCTGGAGCTGGGCGGTCTTGAGCTCGAACTGCCCGGCGACTTCGCCGCACTTCCAGTCGGGCTGGGAGCTGTCGCGGATCAGAAACTCAAGCGCTGTCTCGCCGGGGAGAAACGGATCGTGCTGCCGCAAATAGCCCAACCGGAGCCGGGGGAAGCGGACGATCTCGCCGGAGTCGAGCTCCTCTTCGCCGAGGATGATCCGCAGGAGGGTGCTCTTGCCGGCGCCGTTACGGCCGACGAACCCGATCTTGCCGTCGTCGGTGATCGTGGCGGAGGCGTCCTCGAGGAGGACCTGATGGCCATACCGCTTCGTGGCGTTCTTGATGTCGAGGAGAACGGCCATCGAATGGGGAGGGGGGCTCGGTGGGGCAGGGCGGGGCGGGCGGTGGGGCGGGCAGGCGGCAGGGCGGGCGGGCAGAGCGAGGGCAGGCAGAGCGGGAGGGGGCGGTGAGCGTGAGGCGGTGAGCGGTGGAGCAGAGGCTGGCAGGCCCGCCGGGGGGCGGGGGATCGGCAGGCTCGAGGCACCGGCTTTCAGGCCGGCCTCGATCCTTCCCGGTCGCGTGGAGACCGGGGCATTATCAGAGCGGAGGGCATGGGATTCGAACCCACAACTCCTTTCGGAGCACCACATTTCCAGTGTGGCCGCTAACCATTCGCTTACCCTCCAAACGCATGTTTTTGAGGCTGTCTACATTGCTGTCTACATCGAAGCCGGATTTTGCCGCTCCCGCTGGGGAGCAAACCCGGATCGCAAAAACAGCCGGGTGTCGGCCGAAAACGTGCGGGAACGCGGAGTATATCCAGCCTTTCCCATCGTGGGAATCGGCCTGCGTGTGGCCCGGACTGGAGGGAGATCGGTGGCGTTCAGGATCGGAGGGCCATGTAGACAGACTGGCTGCCCATGTAGACAGGCCGCGGCGCTCACCTACCGCCCCACCCCAGCGGTCTTCCGGGCGGCCTTCCGCTCCTTCTCCGTCTTCCGCCATTCCCACGGCGCCACCGGGGCAGCTTCGGCCCACAATTCGCGGCGTTGCCGGCGGGCAGGGTCGAGAGCCCGCCGGGGACGGCGGATTCAGGGGCACACAGCCCGCCGGCGGGGCACACAGCGCCCGCGTGAGGCTGCCTAACTGCCCGTTTATTGGATGTCGTGGTCGGTCGTGGCGAAGGTCTCGAAGACGTAGACCACTCGCGGCAGCCGATCATCGCCGGCCGCCGGGTAGCGTTCCTCGCGGCGGTAGACCTCGACATCTCGGGGCTCGCGGACGAGCTGGCAGAAACGGGGCGGGAGCGGCAGGGGGATCGGGAGCGTCGATCCGTCGAGTGAGCCGCCGATGATCTCGAGCGGCAGGAAGTCTTCGGGGTGGGTTTCGGGTT
>CAMBFA010000113.1 GCA_945865325.1 Candidatus Kuenenia stuttgartensis | reverse complement strand
ATCGCTACGCCGATCGACTTCAGCGGGTCGACCTACACGCAAGACTTCCAGTCGATGACCGGGAGCACCTCGGCCAGCCTGGCGAATATCAACGCTCGGACGATGCTCGACATCTCGACGCTCACGCTGTCCGGATCGAGTGCGTCGGTTAGCGGGTGGTATGTCTATGGCCTCGGAACGGGCAACAGGACCGGGATCAACAACGGGTCGTCAAACTCAGGTTCCTTCTACCAGCTCGTCGATTCCGCCACCCCCACCAACCGGGCTTTCGGCTCGAATGCCTCCGGGGCGAGCAACGGCTTCTTCGGCGTCGTGCTCAAAAACACCTCCGGCGGGACGATCAACAACCTCTCCCTCGCCTACGACGCGGTCATGAACCGCAATCCGTCGACGACCCGCAATCCTTATCCGATGTCGTACCGGGTCAGCTCGGCGAACGTCGTGTCGGGGAGCTCCACCGGCGACGGCACTTTCAACGCCTCCGCCGGCACGTGGGCGAGCACCACCCTCGGATTCACCACCCCGGCCTCCGGCACCGGCGCCCCTGGCACCCAGGCCGCGATCTCGCCCCTGTTCACGATCGGTAACAGAGCGGGAAACCTCACGGGGGTGAATTGGGCTAGCGACCAATACCTCTACATCCGCTGGAACGACGCCGACGATTCCGGGAGCGACGCCATGGCGGGCGTCGACAACTTCAACCTCTCGGTCCTCAACGCCAAGGGCCTGGGATGGGATCTTGCCGGCGGCGGCACTTGGGACACGACCACGGCCAATTGGACCACCGGCACAAGCACCTCCACCTTCGCTGACGGTGATCAGGTGACGTTCGGCAACTCCGCCGGCGGCACGATCAATCTCTCCGGGGCTCTCGCTCCCTCGTCGCTCACCGTCTCGGCCGCGGCCGGCAGCTACGCCTTCAGCGGCGCCACCGCCGGCGACAAGATCACCGGCGCAACGGGGCTGGCAAAGACCGGCGCCGGGATCCTCGCGCTCTCCAGCGACAACGACTTCGTCGGCGGCACGAACATCACCGGCGGCACCGTGCAGATTGACGGCGCCGGCCGGCTCGGCTCCGGCGGCATCACGCTCGCAAGCGGCGCTACGCTCCAGAGCACGGCCGGCTCGGCCGTGGCGCTTCCCAACGATGTCGTCATCGGCAGCGGCGGTGGCACGATCGACACCGGCAGCCAGAATCTCGCTGTGGCGAGCATGTCGTCGCTCTCGGGGCTGCTGACGAAGTCGGGGGCTGGCAATCTGACGGTCAACGGAAACTTCGTTCCCTCCGCGGGGGGCGGCGTGACCGTGGCAGCCGGTAACCTCGTCCTCGGCGGCGGGCCGACCGCCTCCGGCATCTACAACGTCGGTGCCTCGGGTGTGCTGACCGGCAACCTCGTCCTCTCCGGCACGCAGCGGATGAATGTCAACGACGGGGCTACGCTCTCAGGGAGCGGCCAGATCCAACTCCCCACCTCCGGCGCCCTGATCTCGAACCTCTCCGGCAACGCCGGCGGCACCGTCTCGGCCGGCATCGGCCTCAATTCGACCGGCCAGTCGTTCACCTCCGGATCGTGGTCCGACGCCACCTACACGCCAGGGACGTTCACGAGCACGATCGGGGCGACGAGGGGGGCGACCACGAGCACCACCGGCAACCTCACGATCTCCGGCGTGATCAGCGGCGACTCCGATCTCGATCTCTCCAACAGCACGCTGAGCGGTGGCGGCGGCGGCGTCCTCACCCTCTCTGCCCAAAACACCTACAGCGGCAACACGACGATCAACACCGGTACGCCCGACGTCGCCGGCACCGCCTCGATCAAGCTCGGGATCGCCAACGCCCTCCCCACCACCAGCGGTGTGATCGTCGGCACGAAGACCGGCCTCGGTGCGGCGCGGCTCGACATCAACGGCTTCAATCAGCAGGTGGCCTATCTCGCCGATGGCGCCACTGCCACGGTGGGGAGCACGAAAAATCTCTCGATCGTCAACAACGGTCCCCAGGATGCCACCCTGACCCTCGGCGGCGCCACGACCCCCGGCAAGGGTTTTGGTGGCGTCATCGGCACCGGGAGCCAAGTGGTCAACGTCGTCAAGACCGGCGCCAACACCCAGACGCTCACTGCTGCCAACACCTACACCGGCTCGACGACGATCGAGGAGGGAACCCTCGCCCTCTCCGGGGCCGGCTCGATCAACGCTTCGCCGACGGTCACCGTCGCCGCCGGGGCGACGCTCGACGTCGCGGCCGTCACCGGCGGCTATTCGATTGCCAACGGCCAGACGCTCGGCGGCACCGGCTCCGTCGCTGGCTCCACCACCGTCGCCGGCTCGATCGCGCCCAACATGAATGCCATCGGCACGTTCACGATGGGGGCCACCACGCTCGCCGGCGGTGGCGGGCTCAATTTCCAGATCTACGACGCCGCCGGAAGTGCCGGGAGCGGGTGGGATCTCCTCAGCACCACAGGCGATCTCACCGTGCCCGGCTCGGGCTCGTTCACGATCCGGCTGGCCAGTGCCTCAAGCGCCGGCGGCGCGGCTGGTCAGGCGATCAACTTCACGGACAACGCTGCCGGCTCCTGGGCAATGATGACCACGGCCGGGAGCCTTTTCGGCTTCGACGCCAACCGCTTCACGGTCGACGCCTCGGGGTTTGGCAACAATCTCGCCGGCGGCACGTTCACCGTGAGTGACACCGGCGCATCAGGCACCGGCCTCTATCTCGTGTTCACGCCGGGGAACATCGCCACCTGGGACGGCGGCAGCGGGACTTGGTCGGAGAACGGCTCCGGATGGTCGACCGGCACGTGGGATCCGTCGCGGACCGCTGTGTTCTCAAGCCCCGCCGGGACGGTCACCGTCGACGGTACGGTGAACGCCAACAACGGGATCCAGTTCGGTGTCGATAGTTACACCGTTTCCGGTGGCTCTTTGAGCCTCGGCGGCGCGAGTACCCCGGTCAACGCCATCAACACCGCAGCTGGCACGACGACGATCAGTTCCGACGTTCTCGCCCCGAATGGTTTCACCAAGGCCGGCCCCGGCACGCTCGTCCTCGCCGGCAGCACCACCGCCTCGCAGGTCGCGCTGTCCGCCGGCACCCTCCAGGTGGGTGCCGGGGGAACCAGCGGCGATCTCGCCGGCGACGTCTCGATCGCGGGCGGGACAACCCTGCTCTTCAACCGGTCCGATGCCGCGATTTTCGTCGGCAACCTCACCGGATCCGGTGCGGTGCGCACCGATGGCAGCAACCTCACCCTCAATGGCACGATCGGCGAGAACGTCGCGGTCACCAATGCCGGAAGCGCGGTCGTGACGATCGCCGGAAATCTCACCGGCGCCGCCGCCGTCACCAATTCCGGCCCGGGCCGGATCGACGTGACCGGCAGTTCCGTGACCACTACCGGAGCGATCACCGCCTCCGCCGGCACGATCGGCTTCGGCGACGCCGGCCTGGGGAGCGGCCCCGTGAGCCTCTCCGGCGGGGGCCGAATTGCGTTTGACGGCACGGCGACGACGACGATCTCCAATCCGATCACCGTGGCCGCCAGTGGCGGTGGTATCGACGTCGCCGACGGCGACACGCTCGCCCTCAGTGGGGTGCTGACGCGCAACGGTCTGCTCACCAAGGGGGGAGCGGGAACCCTTTCCGTGGCCACGCTTCCCACCTCCAATCTGGCGGTCGCCGCTGGCAAGCTCGATGTGGCGGCCACCGGCACGCTGAACGTGACAACGGATCTCCAGCCGCTCTTTGCCGGCGGCAGTCTGTCGTTCTCCGGCGCGAATGTCCGCGTCAACGTCAATTCGGTGCAGACCGGCACCGGCACGATCGAGCTCACGAAGGGGGGACAGTCGATCGCCGTCGCCGGGGCCAGCGGCACGCTCTCCAATCCACTCGAACTCGCGCTTGCCAGCGGAGCCCTGAACATCGGTGCCACCAGCGGCAACACGCTCAACGTCAACGGCCCGATCTCCGGGACCGGCAACGTGAACTTCGCCGTCGGCGGTTCCGGAGGCGCGGGCGTCACGAATCTCAACGCCCAGAGCACGTTCAGCGGCGACGTCACGGTCAACAGTTCCACGACCGGCGTCCACAAGCTCGGTGTCGACCATGCCCTGCCGACGACTGCCGGCGTGACCTTCGGCTCGACGGCCGGATCGATCGATCTCAATGGCCACGCCCAGCAGATCACCTTCTTGAAGGGGAGCGCAGGGGGCGTCGGCGGGATCATCAACTCGGTCGCTGGCACCATCGCGACGCTGACGGTCAGCGGCACCGGGAACGGCAGCTATGCCGGCCCGATCGGCACCACCGGCAACGCGAACATCGCGCTTGTAAAGGATGGAAGCGGATCGATGACGCTCTCCGGAACCAATCTATACTCCGCCGGGACGACCATCGCCGGAGGCACGCTGATTGCCGGGGGCACGTCGGCCTTCGGGACCGGCGCAGTGACCGTCGGCAACGGCGCGATCCTCGACTTGGCGTCACTCGCGGTCGCCAACACCCTCGGCAACAACGGTGGCACGATCCGCAACGCCGAAGGTTTCTCTGGCACCCAAACGCTCGCCGGCACGTCTTCCTTTACGGGCTTTGTCGGTGGCACACTCAATGTCGCGGCCGGCGGCGTCCTCAAGGGAGACGGGGTGACGTTCACCGGCCCGGTCACGCTCGACGCCGGTGCGATCCACACCCCTGGCAACTCGCCCGGCCTGCAGTCTTTCGCCAGCGGCTTGGGCTACGCCGCCGGCAGTCGTCTTCAGTGGGAACTGATGGCCAATATCGCGTCCCTGGCCGATCGCGGCACGCTCTACGACGCCGTCGATATCATCTCCGGGCCACTGTCGATCGACACCAACAGTCTCCTCGACCTCACCTTCGATGGTGCCGACTCGACGGTCGATTGGTCCGACCCGTTCTGGTCGATCCAACATTCCTGGTTGGTGATCGATGCCACGGCCGCCGCCGCCTCGACGGGGCTGTTTTCGCTCGGGATTGTGAGCGCTGACAGCAACGGTACCGCGCTGACCACGATCCGGCCCAATGCCGCCTTCAGCATGATCCGCCAGGGATCGAATATCACGCTCGATTACACGGTCGCCGCCGTGCCGGAACCGGGGGCCCTGTCGCTCGCGGCGATCGGCTGCGTTCTAGCCTTCTATGGGGCAATCCGCCGCCGTGCCCCGCGCTGATAAGCTTCGATCCATGCAGCCTGCCCCAGCCTGCGGAACACGCGTAGCACCTCGAGCATGGGAGCCTCCTAGCAGGGATCCTTTTCTCCGACCAGTCGAGGCCGGGGGTGTTTTCTCTCTCTCTGGCATTCGCTGTTGGCGGATGTCGCAGCGCCGTCGGCAGATGTTGGAAATCTCGCCAATCACTCCGCTGCCGACGCCGCCCCACCCATCCCCCACCCTGTTCCGTCGCCGCCAGAACTCCTCCACCACGCTCACGCCACGCCCGACGGCCGTCGACCCCACCGCCGATCATCTCCCCGAAGCCTCGGAAACAACTCATTTTCGACCTCCTGATCACCGCATTCCGACACGTTTCCGACATTCCAATTGACGCTCATACCGCCTCCCTCGATCGATTAAAAACCCTTATTTTCCAGGTTTTCTTCACTCTGAATGCCGGCTCATCGAGACAAACGTTCACTCCCACGGTGGATTCGTGTCCTACTGGCCCTAATGTTTTTCTTCCCTCTCCTTCTCCCTTTCTTTTATCCATGAGAAGAAGAAAAGAGGGAAGAAAGGGGCCGCGACCGGAAGGGGACCGGCGGGGGTTTCTGTAGCCCCCGGGTCGGGTACAGTAGGGGCTTTCCGTGGCCGGGTTCCTGGGCCGCGACGCGGTTCGTCCGAAGGGGTCCGTCATGAAAGTGCGATGTGTGCGCGAGCCGCTTCTTGCGGCCCTCCAGAGTGCCCAGGCGGTGGTTCCGGCCCGGTCGCCCAAGCCGGTCCTCTCGAACGTCAAACTCGAGGCTGACATCGACTCGGCCGTGCTCTCGGCCACCGATCTCGAGGTCGGAATCCGCATCCGCATCGAAGGGGTGGAGACGTCGGCTCCCGGGGCGGTGCTCCTTCCCAGCTCCCGGCTGGCGGCGATCGTCCGCGAAAGCCCTGCCGGGACGGTGTTTGACATCCATACCGACGGCACCGCCACGATCGTCAAGGCGCCCCGTAGCGAGTTCCGCCTGCCGGCGGAGGATCCGCTCGAATTCCCGGCCGTGGCCAGTTTTCCGGCCGACTCCGGTCATGAGATCTCGACGCTGCTGGTTCGGGAGCTCGTGCGGCGGACGGTGTTTGCCACCGACAACGAGTCGAGCCGATATGCCCTCGGGGGGGTGCTCATCGAACTGGGCGACAAGGAGGTGACGGCGGTCGGTACCGACGGCCGCCGGCTCGCCAAGATGCAGGGCCCGGCCGTTGCCACCGGGGGGGGAGCGGCCGAGGTTGCACCAATCGTCCCGGCACGGGCGATGCAGCTGGTGGAGCGCTGCCTCTCGGGAGCGGATGTGCCGGTGCGGGTGGCCGTCCGCCCGAGTGAGATTCTCTTCCACAGCGGTTCGACAACGATCTCGTCGCGGCTTGTCGAGGGGCGTTTCCCGCGGTGGCGCGACGTCTTCCCCTCCCGCCCCGATGCGATCCGAGTGAACCTCGTCGCTGGGCCGCTCCTCGCGGCGGTCCGTCAGGCGGCGATCGTCACCAGTGAGCATTCGAAGGGGGTCGACTTCACCTTCGAGCCGGGGCAACTGGTCCTCACGGGACGGTCGGCCGAGAGTGGCGAGAGCCGGATTGAATTGCCGATCGACCACACCGGCGAGACGGTTCGGATCAAACTCGATCCCCGCTTCGTGAGTGACTTCCTCCGTGTGCTCGATGCCGACACGGCCGTGACGGTGGAGCTCACCGACGCCCAGAGTGCCTGCGTCTGCACGACCACCGACGGTTACGGCTACGTGATCATGCCGCTGGCCGCCGACTGACCGGCCGGTCGACGCCGTGGCATTTGAACGTTTCCCCCGCTCCAGTCCCCCTGCCGATCCACCGTATGCCGCACGATGAATCCCCGCCCACAGGACCGAAGGCCATCGGCCGGCTCATGAGCCGCCTCCTGGCCAGGACCGGATATGACCGCGAGCAAGCGGCCTCGGGACTCGTCGACGCCTGGCAGCAGGTGGTGCCGGAGCATCTCCGGGCCGCCTCCCAGCCCGGGCTCGTCCGCCGCGGCGTGCTCGAGGTGTTCGTGACCCATTCGGCGATCGTGCAGGAGATGGGATTCCACAAGCGCCAGGCCATCACCCGCCTGGCGGAGTTGGTCCCGGCGGAAGGGATCACCGACATCCGCTGCCGCCTCCTCTCCGAGCCGATCGAGCGTTCCGAATCGAACCGACCGTCCGCATCGATGTGGGCCGATGCCTCTCGGCTTCCGGCCCCCGCCCCGTCATCCCCGGAGGACCCGTCCCATGGCTGACGAAACCCGCACACCCGGCTATACGTCCGAGGATCTGCTCCATCTTTCCGACCGCGAGCATGTCCGCGAACGGTTTGGCATGTACATCGGCGACAACACCCCCCGCGGCCTCCACCACCTCGTCTACGAGGTCGTCGACAACTCGATCGACGAGTGCATGGCCAACTACGCCAAGCGGGTAAGCGTGATGGTGAACGTCGACGGAAGTGTCACCGTCGAGGACGACGGCCGCGGCATCCCTGTGGAAAAGCATGCGCAGCTCTCGGAAGAGATGGACCGCGACGTCTCGACTCTCGAGGGGGTGATGACGGTCCTGAAGTTCGGTGGCAAGTTCCAGAAAGGGGCCTACCAAACCTCCGGCGGCCTCCATGGCGTCGGCGTCACGGTGGTGAACTTCCTCTCTGAGTGGTGCGAGGTGGAGGTTTCGCGTGACGGCCATCTGTGGCAGCAGGAGTACGAGCGTGGCGTGGTCGCCGGCCCCGTGCGCAACGTCGGCACCACCACCCGCACCGGCACGAAGACGACCTTTAAGCCCGATCCGCAGATCTTCCCGTCGACGAAGTTCTCCTTCGACGTCCTCGCCCGCCGCCTCCAGGAGCTCGCCTTCCTCAATTCGGGCGTCAGGATCGGCTTTTCAGACGCCGCTAGCGGCCAGTCAGAGGAGTATTTCTACGAGCGCGGAATCGTCGAATTCGTGGAGTGGCTCAATCGCTCGAGCGACCCGATCCACGCCGACGTGATCTCGATCGTCGGCGAGCAGGAGGGGGTGTCGTTCGACATCGCCATGCAATACACCGGCGAGTTCACCGAGAATCTCCACAGCTACGTCAATAATATCTCGACGACGGAGGGAGGGACGCACGTCTCCGGCTTCCGGGCCGCGCTGACCCGCTCACTCAATTCCTACGGCAAGAAGACGGGGCTCTACAAGGATCTCGTCCCCACCGGTGACGACGTCCGCGAGGGCCTCACGGTGGTGGTCAGCGTCCGCGTCCCCCATCCGCAGTTCCAGGGGCAGACGAAGACGAAGCTCGGCAACGGCGAGGTGGAGGGGATCATCAATTCCGCCGTCGGTGACTGCCTCGCCAAGTACCTCGAGGAGAACCCGAAGAACGCCAAGGCGATCGTCCAGAAGGGCGTGCTCGCCGCCGAGGCTAGGGCGGCGGCGCTCAAGGCCAAGGCGCTCCTTCGCGAGCGGAAGGGGGCGCTTTCCGGCGGCGGTCTCCCCGGCAAGCTCCGCGACTGCACCAGCCGCGACGTGGCACGCTGCGAGCTGTACCTCGTCGAGGGTGATTCGGCCGGCGGCTCGGCGGAGGGGGGCCGGCACCGTGAGTACCAGGCGATCCTCCCCTTGCGCGGCAAGATCATCAACGCCTACAAGAGCCGGGAGGATAAGGTCCTCGCCAACGAGGAGGTCCGCAGTGTCATATCCGCGATCGGCGCCGGCATCGGCACCGACGCCGATCTCGGCAAGCGGCGCTACGACAAGATCGTGATCATGACCGACGCCGACGTCGACGGATCGCATATCCGCACGCTTCTGCTGACGTTCTTCTATCGGCAGATGTACCAGCTCGTCGCCGCGGGGCATGTCTACGTCGCCCAGCCGCCGCTGTTCCGCGTCCGCAACAAGAAGCATGTCTACTACGTGCAGACCGAAGAGCAGATGAAGACGCAGCTCCTCGACCAAGGCCTCGGCGAGGGCGTCTTCCTCCCCGGCGACGGCCGCGAGATCTCCGGGGCGACGATGCAGAAGCTCTGCCGCACGCTCGCCGGCCTCGAGGACGCCCTGGTCGCCCTGGAAAGGCGCGGGATCAGCCTCCGCGACCATGCCGCCCGCCGTGACACAGCCACCGCCAAGCTGCCGATGTTCCATGTTTATTTCGGGAGCGAGGAGCACTGGTTCTCCAGCCGCGATCAACTCGAGGCCTTCGTAAAGGGGAAAGAGAAGGCCGTTGGCGGCGCGCTGGCGGTGGGGCGTGCCGAGGAAGCCCAGGGGGGCGCCGCGGCCCCGGCCGCCGACGCAAAGGGGGTGGAGCATGAAGACCAACTCGTGATCGTCGATCTCCACGAGGTGCGGAGCATCAATTCCGGCCTGGCCGAGCTCAAGGAAATGGGCTTCGGCATCGAGTCGCTCTTCCCCGAGGATCGCACTGGCACCGAGGATGCCCGCTACTCGCTCCGTCGCGGCGAGAACGTCATCGGTCTGGAGGATCTCCGCAGTCTCCTCTCCGCCGTCCGCCGTGCCGGTGAAAAGGGGCTGTCGATCACCCGCTTCAAGGGTCTTGGCGAGATGAACGCGGAGGAGCTTCGCGACACGACGCTCGACCCGGCCAACCGGACGCTCCTCCGGGTAACGATGACCGACGCCGCCGCGGCCGACGATCTGTTCCGGGTGCTGATGGGGGAGAAGGTGGAGCCGCGGCGCGAGTTCATTGAGCGCCACGCCCTCGACGTGAAGAACCTCGACGTTTGAACCAGGACCGCCCGATGCACGCCCCCTCAAGCGCCCGCCTCCCCCGGCTGTCGTTCGGTGTCGGAGACCGTTTTGCTCATCAGGCTGCCGCTCAGCTGGCGGCCTTCGAGCAACTCGAGGCCGACGGGGTACTCGTCGCCCCCGTGTGGAATAAATCGAACCGCGAGCATGGCTTCGTCGGCAGCCAGCCGCCGAGCGTCCGGGCGGCCGCGGCCCAGGCGGTGGAAGAGCGGGGCTGGGGCCATCCGTGGTTTGTCGATGCCGACCACATCCGCCTGGAGACGGTCGAGCGCTTCCTCGACACGAGCGATTTCTTCACGATCGATGTCGCCGACTCGATCGGCAAACCGGCACCGGCGGCGGAGATCGCCGCCTTTGTGGCCCGCCATCCGGAGCTGACAGGCACGCTCAATGTGGCGGGGGTGGCAGAGCCGCTCGTCCTCACCGCCGACATCGTCGCAGCGATCGCCGGCAACTATCTCCTTGCCGCCAGGGAGGCTGGCGCGATCCACCGCCACATCCAGGCGCGGAAGGGAGGGGCCGGGTTCGTCACGGAAGTGAGCATGGACGAGACCGAAAGCCCGCAGACGCCGCGGGAGCTGCTGGTGATCCTCTGCCTGCTGGCCGATGAACATGTCCCGCTCGACACGATCGCCCCGAAGTTCACCGGCCGGTTCAACAAGGGGGTCGATTACGTCGGTGATCTCGTCGCCTTCGAGCGCGAGTTCAACGACGATCTGGCCGTCCTTGCCCATGCGTCGTCTACCTACGGTCTGCCGATTGGGCTCAAGCTCTCCGTCCACAGCGGGAGCGACAAGTTCTCCCTCTATCCCGTCATCCGCCGGGCCCTCGAGCGCAGCGGGGCCGGGGTTCATGTGAAGACAGCCGGCACGACCTGGCTCGAGGAGATCATCGGCCTCTCCGAAGCGGGGGGGGACGGTCTGGCCCTCACCCGAGAGATCTACGCCTACGCCCTTGGGGCTATCGATGAGCTCTGCGCTCCCTATGCGAGCGTGATCGACATCGACCGGGCCCGGCTCCCGTCGGCCGCGGAACTGGCTTCCTGGGATGGGCCGCGGCTGGCGGCGGCGATCCGTCATCTTCCTGCCGATCCCCGCTTCAATCCCCATGTCCGGCAGCTCCTCCATGTCTCCTTCAAGGTGGCGGCGAAGCAGGGTGCCCGTTACACCGATCTCCTCTTGGCCCATCGCGAAATCGTCGGCCGGCAGGTGACAGAAAATCTCTACCAGCGGCACCTACGGCCGCTGTTTGCACCACAGCGGGGGTCGGTCGTATGAACAGCGCGGTGACGGTGTGCCTCGTAAACGAGGCCCGGCAGGGGCCGTTTGTGTTCCACGGGGCCTCTCCGGCAGAGGCGCTTCATGTCGGCTGCCGGCGGGCGGCCGAGCTCGGCTTCGATGCGGTGGAGGTCTTTCCGACGGGGAGCGAGCAACTGGCCGACTGCGGTCTGGCCGGGAGACTCGCCGACCACGGGCTCCGTCTGGCGGCGGTGGGGAGCGGCGCGGGCTGGGTGCGTCACAAGCTCTCGCTCACCCACGGAGACGCGCGAATCCGCACGGAGGCCCGCGACTACATCGAGCTGCTGATCACCATCGCGGCCGACCATGGGGCGCCGGTCATCATCGGATCGATGCAGGGGCGCCATGAGGGGGAGGTGTCGAGGGCCGACGCGCTCGAGCACCTCGCCGCGGCCCTCCACCACCTCGGCCGGCATGCCGCTGGGCACGGGCAGACGCTCCTCTACGAGCCGCTCAACCGCTACGAGACGAACGTTTTCACGCAGGTCGGTGAGGCGGCCTCGTTCCTCCGTGGCCGGGGCATCCACCACGTCAAGCTCCTCTGTGATCTGTTCCACATGAACATCGAGGAGGCCGATCCGGCCGCGGCCCTAGTCGCCTGTGGCGATCTCGTCGGCCATGTCCACTGGGCCGACTCCAACCGCCGCGCCATGGGGAGCGGCCACACGGCCTCGGCGTCGATCGCCGTGGCCCTGCGTCACATCGGCTATGCGGGCTATCTCTCGGCCGAGGTCTTCCCCCTCCCTGATGCCGACACCGCCGCGCGGATGACGATCGACAGCATCCGCGCTCTCGACACGCTCGCTCCCCGCGCCAGTCCATAAAAAAGGGTCTTTTCCCCCCCATGCTCAACACGCCGCTTGTCCACCCCGACATCCTCCGCATCCTCGCCCAGGCCGGGCACCACTCGAAGGTGCTCATCGCCGACGGCAACTACCCCGCGTCGAACAAGCGCGGGCCGCGGGCGGAGCTGGTCTCGCTGCAACTCTCCCCCGGGATCCCCACCGTCGCGCAGGTTCTCGAGGCGATCCTCGGCACGGTGCGGATTGACGGCGTCAACACGATGGGGATCGACCGCACCGATCCCTACGCTGCCGCCACCCCGGGCGATCCGCCGGTGTGGGCCGAGTACCGGCGGATCCTTGCCGCGGCCGGGGCCCAGTGTGAGCTCGAGCCGATTCTGAAGTGGGACTTCTACGAGGCGGTGGCGTCGGTCGATCATGTCCTCACGATCCAGACCGCCGAGCAGGCCCCGTGGGCGAACCTCCTGTTGACCGTCGGCTGCCGCACCTTCTCCTGACGCACTGGGAATCCTCTCATGAAGCGACGACTGCTCGGCCGCACCGGCCTGGAGGTGCCGATCCTCGCCTTCGGGGCCTCCTCGCTCGGGGCCGAGTTCCGCCGGGTGACAGTGGAGGAGGCCCTGGCGAGCGTGCGGGTGGCCCTCGACCTGGGGATGAACCTCATCGATACCAGCCCCTTCTATGGCCGGGGGATGAGCGAGGTGCTCCTCGGGATCGCGCTCAAGGATGTGCCGCGGGATTCCTACACGCTCTGCACGAAGCTGGGGCGCTACGACCTCGGCCACTTCGATTTCTCCGCCAGGCGGGTCGCGGAGAGTGTCGATGTCTCGCTTCACCGCCTCGGCACCGACCATCTCGACATCATCCTCTGCCACGACATCGAGTTTGTGCCAATGCAGCAATTGGTAGACGAGACGATTCCGGCGCTGCGGCGGATCCGCGATGCCGGCAAGGTGCGGTTGATCGGATTCAGCGGCTATCCGCAGAAGATCTTCCGTTTCGTCTGCGACCAGACCGACGTCGACTGTGTCCTCAACTACAACCAATACACGCTCCAGAACACGCGCTTCGCCGCGGAGACGGTACCGTGGCTCGTGGAGCGCGGGATCGGCGTCATGAACGCCGGGCCGTTCAGTGCCCGGCTGCTGACGGACGCGCTGCTGCCGGCCTGGCTCAAGGAGCCGGAGAGCGTGAAAGCAGCAGCGCGCGAGGCCGCCGCCCTGTGCCGGGCCCGCGGCACACCGATCGCTAAGCTCGCGCTCCAGTTCTCGTTGGAAAACCCGCTGATCGCGACGACGATCGCGGGGAGCGCCAATCCGGCCAACATCCGCGACTGGGCAACCTGGGCGGCGGAGCCGATCGACCGCGAACTGCTCGCCGAGGTGCAGGCGATCTTCGCCCCGGTGCACAATGTCGGCCATGTCGAGGGACTGCCAGAGAACAACTGACGTTTCGCGCAGGCGTCGTCCGTCCCCGTCCAGTACCGAGGAGCTCCCGCCATGCGGATCGATGCCCACCACCATGTCTGGAGCTATTCTGCCGCCGAGTATCCCTGGATCGGGAAAGGGATGGAGCGGCTGGCGCGCGACCACCTGCCAAAGGATCTTGCGCCGCTTGCCGCGGCGGAGGGGATCGACGGCACCGTCGCCGTCCAGGCGCGGCAATCCCTCGAGGAGAGCCGCTGGCTGCTCGAGCTTGCCGATGCCAATCCGCTCATCCGCGGCGTCGTCGGCTGGGTTGACCTGCGGAGCACGCACGTCGAGGATCAGCTCCGGGAGCTCGCAAAGCGGCCGAAGTTCGTTGGCGTTCGGCATGTCGTCCAAGACGAGCCTGATCCGCGGTTCCTCCTTGGCGAATCGTTTCTCCATGGCATCGGTAAGCTCGCGACCTTCGACCTCACCTACGATCTGCTGCTCTATCCGCAGCAGCTTCCGGCCGCGGTGGAGCTTGTTGGCCGGTTTCCCGAGCAGCCGTTGGTCCTCGATCATCTCGCCAAGCCGCGCATCAAGGCCGGGGAACTCGACCCCTGGCGGCAGGATCTGAAAGCGCTCGCGGCCCATGGCAACGTCTTCTGCAAGCTCTCGGGGCTGGTCACCGAGGCCGACTGGCAGGGCTGGAAGCGGGCCGACTTCACCCCCTACCTCGAGGTGGCGCTCGAGGCCTTTGGCTCGAAAAGGCTCATGGTCGGCAGCGACTGGCCGGTCTGCACGCTGGCCGCCGAGTATGCCGACGTGATTGGGATCGTCCGTGATTTCCTCGCGCCGCTTGCCGCCGCTGAGCGCGAGGCGATTGAAGGGGGCAATGCAGCCCGGTTCTACGCGCTCGATGTCGGCTGATTTCTCCCCCGGAACTATCCATCATGCAGGCCCTCCAGCTCGAGAAGCCCCACGCCTTCCGGGTCATCGACATCCCCGAACCGGCGGCGCCGGGTCCGGGCGACGCGGTTGTCGCTGTCCGCGCCGTCGGGATCTGCGGCACCGACTACGGCGGCTATCTCGGCAAGATGCC
>CAMBFA010000112.1 GCA_945865325.1 Candidatus Kuenenia stuttgartensis | reverse complement strand
ACCGAGCTCGACGAAGTCGTCGTCGAGGAGCTTCCGGGGGAGGCTGGGTGAACCGGCCGGTTGTGAAGTATGATGGGAACTGTGGGGGAAGAAGCGGTTTGTCGTTCCGCGCCCCCCCTTCCCCGGTTTGGGAGTCATCATGATCATGTCGAGCCGTCCGGTCCGCCCTCTTCGTCGCCTCGTTTGGGCCTCCCTGCCCGGGCTCCTCGTCCTCCTCCAGGGCGCTGGTGCCACCGCCGCCGAGGCCCCCGCCGCCGGGCCTGTCAGCTATCACAAGCAGATCCGCCCCCTCTTCCAGGCCACGTGCCAGGGCTGCCATCAGCCGGCCAAGGCGCACGGGGCGTTCGTGATGACCGAGGTCGCGCGGATGCTCGCCCCGGGCGATTCCGGGATGGCGGGGATCGTTCCCTCCAAGCCGGAGGAGAGCCGGCTGCTCGAGGTGATCACGGCCGGTCCCGATGGCGTCTCCGAGATGCCGAAGCAGGGAAAGCCGCTGTCAGCCGCCGAGGTGGCGCTGGTGCGCCGCTGGATCAGCGAAGGCGCCCAGGACGACACCCCTCCCTCCGCCGCGCAGCGTGTCGATGCCGAGCATCCTCCCGTCTATTCGCGCCAGCCGGTGATCACCTCGCTCGACTTCTCCCCCGATGGCCGGCTCCTCGCTGTGTCGGGCTTCCATGAGGTGCTTCTGTTCGACGTGACCGGGGCCGAGATTCCGGCCGCGCCGCTGCGGCGTCTCGTCGGCCTCTCCGAGCGGATCCAGCGAGTCCGCTTCTCCCCCGACGGCAGCCAGCTGGCGGTCACCGGTGGTAATCCCGGTCGGATGGGGGAAGTCCAGGTCTGGAACGTGGCTGATGGGATGCTGCTCCGCTCCCACCTTGTCACCTTCGATACCGTCTTCGGCGGCTCCTGGTCCCCCGATGGCAAGTTGATCGCCTTCGGCTGTACCGACAACACCGTCCGCGCGATCGACGTCGCCAGCGGCGAGCAGGTGCTCTATCAGGGGGCCCATGAAGACTGGGCTCTCGACACCGTTTTCGCGCCGAAGGGAGATCATCTCATCTCCGTCGGCCGCGACATGTCGACGAAGCTCACGGAGCTTGCGACGCAGCGCTTCATCGACAACATCACCTCAATCACCCCCGGTGCCCTGCGCGGTGGGCTCTCCGCCCTCGACCGCCATCCGACCCTCGACCAGATCGTTGTCGCCGGCGCCGACGGCACGCCGCGCGTCTACCGCATCCACCGCCATTCCACGCGCGTCATCGGTGACGATGCCAATCTCATCTTCCCCCTCTTTCCCCTGCCGGGGCGCGTGTTCGGCGTCCGCTTCTCCGCCGACGGGAAGCGGGTGGCCGCCGTCTCGAGCCTCGACGGCCGCGGCGAGCTCGTGATCGCCAGCTACGACTACGACGCCGACGTGCCGAAGCCGGTCCTTGACGTCATGGCGAAGGTTCCGGGGGATGCCAACCGCAACGGGAGCCAGCGCTCGGCCGAGGAATGGAAGACCCTCGACGACTACCGCGCTACCGGCACCCGCGAGGTGGCGCGTGTGGCCCTGCCGGAGATGGGGGCCTATGCCGTCGCCTTCCAGCCCGGGGCCAATGGCAGCCCGGCGGCGGTCGTCGTCGGTGGCGCCGATGGGCTCATTCGCTTCTTCGATGCTTCCACCGGTGCAACGCTGCGCAGCTTTCCCGTGGCCAAGATCGACCAGGCGGCGGCCGCCCGCGGTGCCCTGCCCCTCCCCTGGCCGATCGAAGCTTCGCTTGAGCCAGAGCTGCCCCCGCCGAGTGTCGCCGGGATCACCGTCGAACCGGCCGCAATCAATCTCGACGGCCCGTTTGCCGTCAGCCAGTTGGTCGTCACCGGCCAGATCGTCGGCGGCGGCTCGATCGACCTGACGCGGAGCGTGCGGTTTGAAGGGGCGGGCGAGGCAATCCCTGCCACGAGCCTCGTGACGATGGGCCCCGGCGGGCTTGTCCGTCCGCTGGCTGATGGCACGGCCACCCTGCGAATCGTTCATGGCGAGCCTGGCAGCCTGGGACAATTGATCAAGGAGATCCCGGTCGCGGTTGCGGGCTCGAAAAACATCCCCGACGTCGACTTCGTCCGCGACGTCAATCCGCTCCTAGCCAAGATGGGCTGCAACCAGGGAACTTGCCACGGGGCGGCGAAGGGGAAGAACGGCTTCAAGCTTTCCCTGCGCGGCTACGATCCGATCTACGACGTCCGCGCGCTCACCGATGATCACGGCGCCCGGCGCGTCAATCTCGCCAGCCCCGACGACAGCCTGATGCTCCTCAAGGCGTCTGCGGCGGTCCCCCACGCCGGTGGCCAGCTCACCCGCCCCGATGATGCCGCGTACCAGGTTGTGCGCCGCTGGATCGAACAGGGGGCGAAGCTCGATACCGCCACGCCACGGGTGACCGGGATCGCCGTCTTCCCGACCTCGGCCGTGATCGAGACGCCGGGGCGCCGGCAGCAGTTCCGCGTCGTCGCCAGCTACGCCGACGGGCGAACGCGCGACGTCACCCGCGAGGCATTCCTCGACAGTGGCAATGGCGAGGTCGCCAGCGCCGATCGGCAGGGGCTCGTGACGGCCCTCCGCCGCGGCGAGGCGCCGATCCTCGTCCGCTACGAGGGCTCCTACGCCGCCGTCACGCTCACCGTGATGGGGGATCGCTCCGGATTTGAGTGGGCGCAGCCCGAGGCCTGGGGACCGATCGACACCCTCGTTGCCGGCAAGTGGGAGGCGATGAAGATCGAGCCGTCGCAGGTCTGCAGCGACGACGAGTTTCTCCGGCGCGTCGCGCTCGATCTGACCGGCATGCCCCCCTCGGCGACCGAGGTGAAGCGATTCCTTTCCGACACCCGCGACACGCGGATCAAGCGGGCGGAGGTGGTGGCCCGGCTGATCGGCAGCGAGGCGTTCGTGGAGCACTGGACGAACAAGTGGTCCGATCTCCTCCAAGTGAACCCGAAGTTCCTCGGGGACGAGGGGTCGAAGGGACTGCGGAGCTGGATCCGCGGGAAGGTGGCTGCCAACACCCCCTACGACCAGTTTGCCCGCGAGATCCTCACGGCCACCGGCTCCAACCGGGAGAACCCGGCCGCGGCCTACTTCAAGACGCTCCGCGACCCGCTGGCGACGATGGAGAACACGACCCATCTTTTCTTGGGCGTGCGCTTCAACTGCAACAAGTGCCACGATCATCCGTTCGAACGCTGGACGCAGGATCAGTATTACGAGACAGCCGCGTTCTTCGCTCAAATCGGCCTCGACCGCGACCCCGAGAGTGGCGATCGGAGCATCGGCGGGACGGCCGTCGAGGGGGCCAAGCCGCTCTACGAGATCGTCGTCGACCGGGGAAGCGGCGAGGTGACACACGAGCGGACCGGGAAGCCGGTAGCGCCGAAGTTCCCCTTCGACTGCGCCCATCCGCAAGCGGAGGGGATGAATCGGCGCCAGCAACTCTCCGCCTGGATGACCTCCGCCGAGAATCCCTACTTCGCCAAGAGCTACGTCAACCGGCTGTGGGGCTATCTGTTCGGCGCCGGGATCATCGATCCGATCGACGACATCCGGGCCGGCAATCCGGCGACGAACCCGCCCCTCCTCGATCACCTGACCAGGTCGTTCATCGACAGCGGCTTCGACATGCGGCACGTCCTCACCGAGATCTGCACCTCGCGGACGTATGGGCTCTCCGTGAACGACAACCGCTGGAACGACGACGACAAGATCAACTACTCCCATGCCCTCCCCCGCCGCCTCCCGGCGGAGACCCTCTACGACACGCTTCACGCCGTCGTCGGCTCGCCGACCCGGTTTCCGGGCTATCCGGAGGGGACGCGGGCGGCGGCGCTGCCTGACGTGTCGGCGGCCCTCGGGGCGGGCTTCCTCCAAACCTTCGGCAAGCCGACGCGCGAAAGCGCCTGCGAATGCGAGCGGGCCGGCGGCGTGGCCCTCGGGCCGGTCATGGCGCTGGTCAGCGGCCCGACCGTCGGCGACGTGCTCGCCGATCCGGGGAGCGAACTGGCCAAGCTCGTCGCCAGCCAGACTGACGACGACCGGCTCGTCGACGAAGTCTTTCTGCGGATTCTGAACCGGCCGAGCCGTCCGGAGGAGATCGCCGCGGTGAAGCGGGCCGGAGACGAGATCACGGCCGACCATGCGGCCCTCTCCGGCGAGCTTGCCAGCGCCGAGGCGGCGTGGACGGCGCGGAAGGATGTCCTCGAGGCCCAGCGGCAGGCGCGGATCGGGGGGGCGAAGCAGGCGCTCATCGACGGCACGGCAGCCCACGAACCGCGCCGCTTAGAGCTCGAGCAGCAGCGGGCCGATCGGCTCGCCGCGGCGGTGGCCGCGATCGAGGGCTACCGGGCCAATCCCTGGGCCGCACTCGAGCGGACGGAGCGCGAGGTGGCCGAATCGGCGACGTGGCAGGTGCTCGTGCCGACGGCGATGCAGTCGCGGGCCGGGGCGACGCTGACGGCGCAGCCCGACGGCTCGGTCCTCGTCGCCGGCACGCTCGGCGACGACACAACGACGCTCACGATCCCCCTTCCGGCCGGCACCTACAGCGGCCTGCGGCTGGAGACGATTCCCGACTCCAGCCTTCCAAGCGCGGGATCTGGGCGGGCCGATGACGGCAATTTCGTTCTCACGGAGATCCTCGGCGACATCGCCCCGGTGGCCCGCCCCGGGGAGAAAGCCCCACTCGACTTCAGCCGGGCCGTCGCCGATTTCTCGCAGGCGAACCTCGGCGTCGAACTGGCGATCGACAAGAATCCGACCAACCCCGGCCAAGGCTGGGCGGTCCATCCGCGGATGCAAGAGCCGCATTGGGCGGTTTTCGAGTTCCGCGAGCCGCGCGTGTTCCTTGAGCCGGCTCTCCTCACGATCGTCCTCGAGCAGCGCTTCCAGGGGGCGAAGTGGAATCTCGGCCGCTTCCGCCTCTCGGCGACCGCGGCGAAGGGGCCGTTGCCGCTTGGGCCCCTGGCCCGCGTGGCGGAGATCGCGGGCAAGCCGCGGGCAAACCGGAGCCCCGAGGAGCATGCCGAGCTCGCCGCGATCATCGACCGTACCGATGCGGTCGGCCAGAAGCTCCGCGGCGAGCTCGTCGAGGCCCAAAAGCCGCTCCCCCCCGAACCGGGGCTTGTGGCCCTCGCGGCGGCCATCGGCGTCGCCGAAACCGCTGTTCCCGAAGATCCGGTGATGCTCCGGCTGCGGGCCGATGCCGCGGCGAGTGCTAACCAGATCGCCAACCGGCGGCTGACGACGATCCAGGACCTTGCCTGGGCCCTCATCAACAGCCCGGCGTTCTTCTTCAACCACTGATTGAAACCGACCATTTCGGCCGATCCCTGAAGGGACCGGCTCTGCACGTCACCGACCGTGAGTCGGGCCCCCACCAGGGGCCTGTTCCCCCGCAGGAGAAGTTGAAAATGCTCGTCATCCCCGGCCGCTCCGGTAAGGATCTGTGCGATTCGTCCCTCGGTGTCAGCCGCCGGGCCATTCTCCGGGCGGGGGCCAGCAGCCTGTTCGGGCTGTCGCTGCCGAACCTCCTCCGCCTCCAGGCCCGGGCGAACGAGTCGACCGGGGCTGCGGCGCGGGCGACGGCCCCGGGCTGGGGGAAGGCCAAGAGCGTGGTCATGGTCTACCTCCAGGGGGGCCCGAGCCATCTCGACTTGTGGGATCCGAAGGAGAACGTGCCCGACAACGTTCGCAGTGTCTTCAAGAACATCCCCACGAAGCTCCCCGGCATTCAGTACACCGAGAATCTGCCGTTGTTGGCCGACTGCAACGACCGCTTCACGATGATCCGTTCGATGGGCTACACCCCCAACGGCCTCTTCAACCACACCGCCGCCATCTACCAGATGATGACCGGTTACACGACCGACAAGGTGAGCCCGTCGGGGCAACTCGAGCCGCCCAACGCCAAGGACTTCCCGAACTTCGGCTCCAACATCGTCCGCTTGAAGCCCCCGACCGAGCCGATGCTGCCGTTCGTGATGCTGCCGCGGCCACTCCAGGAGAGCAACGTCGTCGGTAAGGGGGGAACGGCCGGGTTCCTCGGCCGCGACTTCGACCCCTACACGCTCTTCCCCGACGGCGACGACATGGACATGGAGAAGATGAGCCGGATCCGCATCGACGATCTCCAACTCCGCGCCGACGTTTTCGCCAAGCGGCTCGAGCGCCGGGCCCGTCTGCGGACGCTCATCGACCAGTCGATGCCGGAGATCGACAAGGCGGTCGCCGACTACAAGCTCGATGAATACTACGAGCGGGCGTTGAACCTCGTCATCTCCGGGCGGGCCCGGGAGGCCTTCGCGCTCGACAAGGAGCCGGTCGAAGTCCGCGACCGCTACGGCCGCAACACCTTCGGGCAGAGCCTCCTCCTCGCCCGGCGGCTCGTCGAGGCCGGCACGCGCGTCGTCGAGGTGGTGTGGCCGAAGGTCGCCAACTCCGACAACCACTCCTGGGACCACCACACCGATCTCTCCAAGCGGATGAAGGACCAGTCGGGGCCGATGCTCGACCGTGGCTTGGCTACCTTCATCACCGACATGGACGACCGCGGCCTTCTCGACGACACCCTCGTCGTCGCGGTCGGCGAATTCGGCCGTTCGCCGCAGCGCGGCGTGAGCACCTCCGGCAACAGCAACTCCAACGACGGCCGCGACCACTGGCCCTACTGCTTCACCTCAGTCGTGGCCGGGGCGGGGATCCGCCGTGGCCATGTCCACGGGAAGTCCGACGCGACCGCTTCGGCGCCCCTGGAAAATCCCGTCCACCCGATGGAGCTGCTGGCGACGATCTACCACGCCTGCGGCATCGATCCGGAGACGATCGTCTACAACCATCTCAACCAGCCGCGTGAGCTCGTGAAGGCCCAAGCCGTCACGGCGCTGTTCGGCTGAGCGCCGCTCGGGTGTCCTTGACGATCCCGCTCACCGTCTGCCCGTCATCGGGAACGGCGAGCCTGCAACCAAGCTGCGCTTGCGGCTCGCCGGTCACCGGTTCAGACGGAGTCGTCGGCGCTGCCTTTGGCCAGCGCAGATCGTACCCGTTCGACGACCGCCGGCAGGGCGCCGAGCAATTCTCCACGGCTGACGACGAGGTCGGCCCCCGCTGCGGCGGCCTCCGTGAGGCGATCGACGGCGACGTGGGGCCCGAAGGCGATGATCGCCGCACGCTCGGCGCCGGCGGCCGTCTGGGTGTCGCGGAAGCCCTTGGCCCGTTCAATCAGAGCCGTCGCGGTCCGGCCGTTGACCTGCAGATCGACGACGATGACCGCAAACGGCCCGCCCCGGGGAGCGGCCGCGGCGGGCCCGAGCGCCTCGACCGTCGCCGGGATCGCCGCGGCGCCTCCGGCGATCCGGCTCGACACCATCAGGTCGGGCGAAAGAAGGAGGATGCTGATCGAGTCGGGCATTGGCGTTCCCACCGTGTGGTACTGAGCGGCTTCGTCGGGAAGATCGGTCACAGCCGCGGCAGTGTCACGCTGGCGTCGAGCACCTTCTTGATCCGCGCCTGGGCCTCGACGAGGTGGGCCCGCGAGTAATCGTCGAGCTTCACGTCCCCCTTCGCCAGGAGCGCCCCGATCCGGCTGTCGAGGCTCCGCAGCTGGGCCGCCGCGATCACCTGGGCGTCGGGCGTGCCGCCGCTGCCGACGGCCAAGCCCGAGAGCCGCGACAGATACGAGCGTTGGAGCGAGCGCCGCAGACTCCCGATCGCCGGCTTCCGGACGGTGTACTCCCCCGGCTGGATCGAGTCGACCTCGGAGAGGATCGCCTTGGTGAGCCGGTCGAGGAGCTCCGCCGTGGTGAAGGCATCCTGATCGGCCGGGACCTTCAGCTCGCTGTCACGGATCCGCGTCAAGGTGAGCGGATCCATGAGCCGGCCGAGGACCCGGTCCTGCCACATGAGGATCACCTCGTGGACAGGATAATCTTCCCGGTCGGCCTCACTCGACCCCCAGTGCATCCAGCGTGTCGACACGAGCTGGTTGTAGAGCTCCGGCGGGAAGGTGAAGGGCTGGGCCGAGAACATCTGCTGCTCGAGGAGCGTGAGCGCGTCGCGCTGCTTTTGGGCCTCGACGACCCGGAACGGCGCGGGGGCGCCGGCATCCCCTCTGTGGGCCCGCGACGTGTGAAGACCGCCGACGAGTCGGGCGGCGAAGTTCATCGCGTTGCCATGCGATGTCAGGAGGACGCCGAATGCCTGGCGGACACGCTCGTAGCCGGGCATCTTGCCGCTGGGATCCTTGGCGGTCATCCGCTCGACGAGCGTCGGCATCACCTGGGCAACGAGCTCGGCCCGGTTGCGGGCGAACTCAACCGGATCACTACCGAGATCGAAGCGGTTCGACATCGGATCGGGGTCGCCCGGCTGGGTATCTTCGTCGGTTGAATACGCCAGCTGCGGCTCGCCGGCCCGGCCGGCGATCTTCTCGAGCTCCGGGAGCTCGCCCTCGGGGCTCCCGCCACCGAGCGGCTTGTAGCCATATTCGATAGCCCACAGATCGTAGGGGCCGAGCTTGGCGGTGTAGTAATCCCCCTGCGGCTTCCCCTTCGGGCTGATGTTGGCGGGGATGTAATCCATGACGCTCGTGCTGGCGCCGGTCTGTGCGACCTTGGCCGGATCGTTGATCTCGGCAAGGGTCAACAGCGAGCTTCCCTTGAAGTTGTGCCGCAGTCCCAGCGTGTGACCGAGCTCGTGGCTCGTGACGAGCTTCAGCCCCTGGACGACGAGCTTCTCCTTGTCGGCCTCCGTCAGGCCATTTCCGGCCACGGCCAGCGCCGTGGCGGCCAGCGCCGTCTCCCGGGCATGGCCGTCGAAGAGCATGCAGGCGCTGCAGGTGTGGCCGGCCCCGTGGCCGTGCAGGCCGGTGACGGCCTGCGTGCCGGAGGGAAGGATGCCCGCCGCGGCCGTCGGCCCATCGGTGAGGATCGCCACAGCCTGGGGGGTGAAGTTCTCGTATTCCCGGCGCCAAAACTGGAGAAAGTCGCCGTCGAAGATGATGTCGGCGTCGAGGATCTGCCCGGTGCGCGGGTTCACCCGGCTGGGACCCATCGCGAAGCCTGCCCCGGCGGTGATCCAGCGGAAGGTGTTGTAATTCACATCCTCTGGATCCCAGTCGGTTTGGTCGGGCTGCTGCCGGACTTCGATGGCGCTGGCGAAGCCGGCCTTCTGGAAGGCTTCGTTCCAGGCCTCGATCCCCTCACGGATCGGCTGCCGGTAGCGGAAAGGGACCGTCTTCTCGATCCAAAACACGATCGGCTTCTTCGGCGGCGAGATCGGGGCCGAGGGATCGGCCTTCTCGAGGTGCCAGCGGTTGATGTAGCGGACGAAGCGGTCCTCGTCGACGTTCTGGGAGAAGTCTTTGAGGGCGGTGACAAAGTAGCCGATCCGGTTGTCGGCGAGGCGCGGCCGGTAGCCGGTCTGCGGCAGCATGCTCAAGGAATAGTGGACGTTGACGGTGACGCCGCGACTGTCGGCGACGGTGTCGAATTCGGCCTGGCCACCCGAGCCATAGGTGGCGGCGACTTCGAGCTCCGTGTTGTCGGGGAAGTTTTTGACGCGCGACCACGTGGAGCGGTCGCGGGCGAACGAGAAGCCGGGAAGCGAGCGGCCGATCTGCGGCAGATCGGTCATGAAGATCGCCGACAGGTCGATGACCGCCGCGCCGCTGGGGGCATAGGTGGCGATCGGCACACTGAACAGCACGCTGTCGGTGTAGGCCAGATCGACTGCCTTCTCCTCCGGGCTCCCCTTGTCGGCGAAGAAGCGGACGTTGCGGCGAACGACATGAATGTTGTCGTCGACTTTGCGGAACTGCCAGATCCAGTCGTCACCGAATCCCCAGCTCATGCCGCCGAGGAGTTGGCCGTCGCCGATCCCCTTGGCGATCGAGATCAGCACGAACAACTCCCGGCCGAGGATCGAGTCGGGCAGTTCCGCCCATACTTTGTCGTCCTTGCGGTGGAGCGTGATCAGCCCGGGGATCCGCGTCGCATCCTTGACCACGGCGGCAAACGGTGGCTTCCCCCCTTTTGCCTCGGGGGCCGCGGGAGGCGCAGAAGGGGCTGCGGGGGGGGCTGCCGGGGCGTCGACCTTGACGGTGTCGGCGGCCGGAACCGCGGTCGGCTCCTCGGCGCGGGCCGAGGTGACATCGGCGGAGCCGATCGCGAGAGCAGCCATCGCCGCAGCAGCGGGCAAACAAAGGCGAAGGGTGCGGAAGCAACGGCCGAAGCTGGTGAGCATGCGTCAGATTCCCTCAAATGGAGCGGTCGGTCGGTACCGAAGGAGCAACGTGTGGTCTCAGCGGCAAGCGAAACGGCGGGGACGTCGGGGCACTGGCTCGACGAATCTGCCGATGGGAAGCGGCGAGGCGGCGGGGAAAGGATAAATCCCTGGCCCGCCCTCGCAGATTAGCATCGTATGTCCGAGGGGGCCAATTTCTCGTTCAAAACCGTCTGGAGCAGCCCGATCAGGCTGGAAAAGGGCGTGGCGCAACCGGGTTGCACGATTCCCTCGCTGGTGGGGGTGACGCCCACGGAAATCGCTTGACGGTGTGACCGTGGCCCAGGTTCCAGCTTGCCCAACGATAGACGGCTGACGCCGTTGAGGGCACCGCGGAGTTCAGAGACGCGACGGCCGAGGGCGTCGTAGGCGATTCGACGGGGCTCCAGACGTATTGGACGTTGAGCCTTCCGGTGGTGATCCTCGCCGTGGTCTGGACCCGCTCCTCGATGATTCCCCACAATTGTTTCCCTCGGGTGGAAAAGGCCAGTGGTTCGAGGGGGGACAGGATTCGAAGGAACCGGGTTTCACCCGAGAAAAACCGGGGATCGAGCAAAGCACCAACGTGAAATCCAACGCTGTGCCCCCGGACCTGGCCGAGGTCGTCGCTGCGTGGGGCCGGCTGCCCGCTGCCGTCCGGGCTGGGATCGTGGTCATGGTGCGGGCGTCGGGAGGGTAAGGCCGTGCTGGGCGACAAGCGATCGGAGACTGTCCCAGGGTTTGATCGGTAGTCTTCGTCGCTATTGGAAGTCCTGAACCTCGTCGCCGGGCCCTCATCACCCAGAGAAGAGCCCTTTCCCGCTGCTGCGACGCGGACTGGATTCCCCTCCGTCGCAAAATTGAATCCACCTCGAACTGATTCCTTGACTGAAATGAAAGCCTTTCCGACGGTGGATTCCAAGAGGGGGAATGGGCCCTCTTCTGAGAGGTCTTCCGAGGAGAAGTCCATTGAACCGGCGAAACACCAAAAAGCCTCCCCGCGCTTCTCCACTGCGCATGGTGATTAAGTCCCTCGAACCTCGGGCGATGCTCGCTGGCGTGGGGCCCGAATCGTGGAGCGCGCCTGGGATTGCTCCCGCTCCCCTCGGCACCGGGGCGCTTTTGTCCAGCGGAGTCATTCTGACTTGTTCGAGCCCCACGCCCGGCTCGTCTGGCACCTCATCGCCTCCTGCCCCGACCGCAGGCTCTGGCACGTCGTCCGGTGGCGATCTGTGGGATTCCTACAGCGCCGGATCTGGGGCTGGAGGCTCGACACCCGGCTCCACCGGTGGCGTGAGTACGGATGGCCCGGCGCTATCGTCGCAATACAACGCCGGATCGGGCGCTGGCGGTCAGGGAAATGGCACCGTTGGCCCCCTGACAAACGCTGAACTCTGGCGTTTGTACTGGTCAGGTGCTGGGGCCGGTTCCTCGTCGTCCAGCTCTGATGAAGGCTCTCT
This sequence comes from Candidatus Kuenenia stuttgartensis, assembly GCA_945865325.1. GTDB lineage: Bacteria > Planctomycetota > Planctomycetia > Pirellulales > UBA1268 > QWOP01. Next base: position 3,159 of record CAMBFA010000112.1, on the reverse strand, counting down.
CGCCGACGACCCGACCATTTCGGCTCAGTACACGGGCGGCTCGGGCATTGGCCGCATCACGCCATTGGTCTACAACCCCGAGAGCGACGGCCCGCCCGTCTTCCACTCGGGCGTGTGGACGGGTGACGAGGGCGGAGTGCAGTTTGTCAACGCAGGGGAACCCGATGGTGAAGAGGGCGTCCTTCAGACATTCTCGTACGAAGAAGTAGACGACATTTGGCCCATTGAGCGAGAAGATTATGAGCGTCAAGTAGAAGAGGGAAAGTGGGATGTGCCGGAGCCCCCGAAGCCTAAAGACGAGTTCGACTCCATTCCAACCGACGAGAATGGGAACTACTCGTGGCTCAGCCGCCAGAAATATTCAGACTTCCTCGGCCAGATCGTTCAGACTGGCAAGGCCTTCGCATGGCACATGGCGGAATGGTTCGGTCCGGATGAAGCTGCGAAAATTGCGAAGCCGTTAATCGCAGGAGGGAAAGGGCTTGCCGTCATCGCGTTTGGGGCAGGAAAGGCCGACGACGTTGATGATGTCGCGAGAGCTGCCCGGAATGGCAAACTTCTATGCTGGGATGGAAAGAAGCCGTCATACACAATACACCCCGATCATGCCCCTGGCACGCTCAAGCCCGGAAAAACTCCGCTTCCCGACGACGCAGGCAAAGTGTTTCGTCATGCCGTCCCCGATAGCGACCTGAACGCACGGCACTGGTATGGCCAAAAACGTGGAGGGGAAGATCTACCGCTTCTCGAATTCAAATGACGGGACTGTGCATTTCAGTGGGATCGACGGTGTTGGAGATGGCACAAGAAATATAACGGAGTACGCCCGCAGACGACTTATGGAGATGTCTCGATGATCTTTGGCGACAAGAGCCTTTTCGCAGTCGAGGTCGGCGAATGCGAGTGGCATTCAGGGTCGTCGGGGCCATATGTTCAGTTTCGGTATTGGGTCGGAGATACTCCGGTCGGCGACTGGGGCGACCGAATCTCTTTTGTTGCGAGCGCGGGTTACGCCAGTGTAATTATCGGCGCGGAGTTTGATCGGCGGCGCTCGCCATTTCCTGACGAATTGCCCGATGTGGTGTTCCGTGATGCGTACGACGCTTTCTTCTCTTATGATTACACCACTGACGGAGGGGTCGTTCCTTACCTTCGGGATCGACATCACCTCGATGACATCGGCATGGGTGCTGTTAACGATAAGTACGGACTGATTCTTGTCGTGACGAGTAGCGGCAAGGAAAGAGTTATTGCGAAAGACCTTCGAAAGGAAGTCATTGTCGCTGACATTTCGGTGCCACTTGGCTTTGTCGAATCCGTGTTGAGTGAATATGTCGAATGAGGAAAATCCCGATGGTTGCCGGCGCAGGAATGAGCAACATGTCGCGTTGGCAGGATCAGTCGTGAGCAGCACGCAACGTATCGGTCATTTTGTCGATTACTCGTAGCTGCGTCTCGATCATCGCGTGGACATGTTTGGTTGTCAGTATTGGACGATGCCAACTAAACTGTGGAAGTAAGTCGTAGGTGTAAATCCTCCTTGTGGAGGAGGGACAGGATTCGTAGGAACCGGGTTTCACCGGGGAAAAACGGGGGTCGAGCCAAGCACCAACGTGAAATCCAACGCTGTGCCTCCGGACCTCGTCGAGGTTGTCGCTGCATGGGGCCGGCTGCCCCCTGCTATCCGCGTGGGGGTGCTGGCGATGTGCGAGCCTCGGGAGGGTAAGGCCTGGCAGGGCGACGAGCGATCGGGAACTGCCCCCGAGGATTGATCGGCAGGCGTCATCGCTTATTGGCAGTCCTGAACCTCTTCCCCGTTCCCTCATCACCCGGAGAAGAGCCCTTTCTCGCGGCTGCCACGCGGATTTGAGCACTTCCGCCGCCCAACAAAATCCCCCTTCGGGCCGATTTCTTGACGGAAATGAAAGCCTTTCCTACGTAACCGTTCACGGGGCGGGGAGCAGTGACGGTGACTTTCGGCCGGCCATCTGGGCCTCGACAGCCTCGGTGACGTAGGCGAACACGTTGCGTTTCTGGAGCCGGCAGGTTTCGATCACCGTCAGGGCCCGTTCTACGAATCGACTCCCCTTGGCACAGAGGGCGAGCCGGTAGACGGTGCCGTCCTTTTTCTGCCCGATGCGGTAGGCCCGGTCCATGGCCTGGGCGTCGTTGGCCGGGTTCCAGTCATGGTCGGAGAAGATCACCGTGTCGGCACTGGTGAGATTGATGCCGCTGCTGCCGGCCGTGCTGAGGAGGAAGACGGTGATGTCCGGTGAGGAGTTAAACTGACCGACCAGCCGCTGACGCTGGTCTGTCGGCGTGCTGCCGTCGAGCTGCAGGTACTTGATTCCCCACTCTTCGAGGAATCGTTCGAGGATCTGGTGCATTTGGGTGCTGCGGCAGAAGAGCAGCGCTCGGTGCTCGCCGGCGACCACCTCATCGAGCAGCTCTTCCAGGTAGGCCAGCTTGGGCGAGTCCTCGGCCTTGGCGTGGGCCATCGACCAATCTTCGTTGGCAAACCCAGGGAGCGGGCTCACGGGCCATGGATAGATGGGGCGGGCCGCAGGACTGCCCGGCAGAAGGCCGGGCGCCCGCGAGAAAAACAGCCCGCCGGGGCCATGAATGGCCCGGCGGGCGTGAAGAAAGTGGCGGGGACTCGACGAGACCCGGTGCATGAGATTGAGCGTTGGGGGAGAATAGACGCATGCTCCTCAAACCTGATGACGCCAAGCCTTCCCCGACAATTGTCCGCCGGTGGTTCCCCGCAACCCCGTTCCGGGTCAGTCCCCCCTCCTCCGCTGGCTTGAGCGGCAGCCCGGTGTGGCTTGTGGAGCCTGAAGAGCCTCTTGAAGCGCCGCCGAGACGCTTCGTGCTCAAGGGCTTTGCCGAAAGCTGGCCGCGGGAGCGGGCCGAGGCGATCCACCGGTGGATGGCGGTGGCACGGCGGGCTGGCGTTGGGGCAGTGCCTGCGAACCTGGAGGTCGCCGCGGCCGATGGAGCCGAGACCACGACGATCGCCACCGACGACGACGGACGGTGTTTCGAGATGACGCAGTGGCGCCAAGGCGACCCGGTGCCGGCCCCCTCGCCGCGTCAGGCCGCCGCGGCGCTTGAGACACTCGCGCGGATCCATGTCGCCCTTCGGGAGGCCGGTGGCAA
>CAMBFA010000111.1 GCA_945865325.1 Candidatus Kuenenia stuttgartensis | reverse complement strand
GATCGGTGGCCGGCAAATGGCCGGCAGCAATCCCACCGAAGTGTTCTTCGGTCGGAGGGAGGATCAGGGGATCCCGGTTGACCCCGGCGCCGGGAGCGTCGAGTCGCGGGTGACCTCTGAGGGGATAGAGATCGTGGCCTCCGTGCGCGAGGCTGTCGCCGGGGCCGACCCCGCCACCTGGCGTTTCACCCGGAAGATCTCCGCAGCCGAGTGCGGCGTGAACATCGAGACGAGCGTCGAGGTCGACCGGCCGCGCGAGCTGATCCATCTGCCATGGCTCACGCTCTTTGCCGGTCGGGGGACGTTTGGGGCAGGCAAGTCGCAGGCGCTCCTGCCGGGGGTTGAATACCTCGATGACGAGCCCTCCTCGAACGAGAAGGAGATCCGCGGGCCAGCCGCCCAGCGGCAGCTCGTCGATCCCGCCAAAGTCTGCTTTCCATCCATGGTCCTCGTTGCCGACGGCCGGTGGCTGGCGGTTGATTGGGAAGTCGGGGCGGTGCCGGTCTCCCCCCTCTTCGATTCCCCCGATCGGATGTTCGATTCCGGCGGCCACGTTCTCGGCCTCTGGTCGCCGGCGGCAGGGGCCTTCGAGCCGTTGCCGGCGCGCTTCGAAGGGGAACGAGACGTCTACCGTGGCGTGATGCTCGAGCCGGGCAAGCCGATGCGGCAGATCGCTACGATCCGCGGGGGGAGCGGCGACACGGTCCTCGCCGCGGTGGCCGAGCGCGTGCAGATCGGCGGCCTGCCGTCGCTGCCCGTGATCGATGCTGCCGGGGGGAACGACGGTGGCCTCGAAGCCGCCTGCCGGCTCCTTGCCCACGGCTGGCTCGATTCGTCCGCGCGCGATGGCACGACCTGGCGCCACGCCGTCTGGCAGGGGCGCTTCGACGCACAGCCCGCCGCCGACGCGCCGGCCTGCATGCTCTGGCTGGCCGCGCATGTCGGCGATGCGGCGCTCGCCGCGCGGCTCCGTGCCACGGCGCGCGAGGCGATCGAATCGCTGCCGGTGGGAGCGACCGGGGGCATCGGTCATCTCGTGCGGCCGGCGCTGCCGCTCCTGCTTCGCCCCGCGGTGGCCGATGACGCCGCCGTCGGCGAGGCGCTCACGGCCGCGGCGGCGCGGGCCCGGAAGATCGCCGCTAAGCTGACTGCGGAGGGGGGAAGGGATCGCTACGTCGCCGGCCCAACCGACTACGCGGCAACCCTCAATGCCGATCACTGCAACGGCTTCACGGCGCTGCGGGCCGAGGCGATGCTCGAGGGAGCGGTTCTCGGCGGCGACGAAGCGGCGATCGGTGCGGCCCTGGCCGCGCTCGATGCCGTGACGGTGGCCCATCCGGCAGGCGCCGTGCCCCGTGGAGCGCAGCCCTGGGAGATGCCGCTCCACACCCCCGACATCCTCGCCTCGGCACGGCTGATGCGCATGCAACTCCTCGGCCACCTCCTCGATGGCAACCCGGCCCGGCTCAAAGAAGCACAGCTGTGGGCGTGGTCTGGCGTGTCGTTTGTCTATCTCCGCGATCCGCTCCCCGGGCCGGTGGGGCGCTATGCGACGATCGGGGTTCTCGGGGCCACCGATTGGGTGGCACCGGTGTGGATCGGGCAGCCGGTGCAGTGGTGTGGGCTGGTCTACGCCGGCGCCCTCCACGACCTCGCCCGCGCCGCTGACGGCGCCGGCGCAGAGCCTTGGCAGACGCTCGCCCGCGGGATCACGCGAAGCGGACTGCAGATGACGTTCCCGATTGACGACGCTGCCGATCGCGGAGGCTTGCTCCCCGACTACTGGCTGTTCGGATCGAGCTGTGGCGCTGGGCCGGCGATCAACCCGGCCACGGTCCAGGCGACGCTCGCCGAGGCCTTCGAGGCCACGCCGTTGGTGACGGCGACACGAATCACGCGGAGCCCGACCGATTCAGCCGGCCACGTCCTCCATCTTCCCGGCGCGGTGCGCCGCGCGACCTCCACCGCCGCCGCAACCACCGTCGAAGTCATGCTCTGGCCGGAGGAGCCGAGCCGGCTGATCCTTTCGCGCGTGGCGCAGCTCCCGCATGCAGTCCTCTGGAATGGTAAGCCGGTCGAGGCCCGCCTCCTGGCGACCGGTTGCTTGACGGTCACCGTCCCCGGGCAGGACGGCGCCCGTCGCGCTGGCACGCTCGTCATCGAGTGGTGAGCGGCGCGGGCGCCGCCCCGGGGCGACTACACCAGTTCTCGGATCAGGCCCCGCTCCGCGAGGAGGTGCCAGGGCCTGCCGGTCTTGTCCTCGAGCGTGGTATCGGGATTGATGCCGAGGTGACGGTAGATCATCGCCAGGACATGCTGCGGTCGGTAGGGGGCGGTATTCGCTGCCGCCCCGTTGGCATCGGTGGCGCCGATCACCTGCCCCATCTTCAATCCCCCGCCTGCCATGAGAACGCTCATCACTCTCCCCCAGTGATCACGGCCGGCCGTCTTGTTGATCTTCGGGGTCCGCCCGAACTCCCCCATCGCCACGACGAGCACATCCCGGTCGAGGCCACGCTCGCCGAGATCACCCACCAGGGCCGCGATCGCCTGATCGTAGCGCCCGCCCTTGCCACGCATCGATTTCTCGATGTCTTTGTGATCATCCCAGCCCGGGACACGCACGGTGACGAACATCACCCCGTGCTCGACGAGGCGCCGTGCGAGGAGCATGCTCTGTCCGATCGGGTTGCGACCGTAGACTTTGCGGATCTTGGCATCCTCTTGGTCGATGTCAAAGGCCCTGCGGGCACCATCGCCGGTGAGCATCTCGAAGGCTTCGTCGGCGAGCGTGTCCATCGCCAGCACTGTCCCCGCCGTGTCGCGGAGGCGCCGGGCCCCATCGAGCTCTGCCAGAAGCGATTGACGATCGGCGAGCCGCTCGGGGGTCAGACCCCGTGCAAGGCTGATGTTCGGCACCGTGAAGGGGGTCTTGTTGGGATCATTGACGGTCTCGTACGGCGCGAATCCCGCGCCGAGCCAGGCAGCGCCACCGAACCGCATCCCCCTCGGGATCGCGACGAACGCCGGCAGGCCGGGCCTGTTCCTGCCACGGAGATGGGCGGCCACCGCCCCCACGCAGGGCATTTCGTTTTGCCGGCTCTGGTTGTTGCGCAGGGACCAGCCGGTCTGCGCCAGGTGCGCGCTGGTCTCGTGGCTCCCCGAGTTGTGGGTGACTGAGCGGATGATGGCGAGCTTGTCGGCGATCTTGGCCTGCTCGGCCATGAGCTCGCTGAACTCGATCCCAGGGACATTCGTAGGGATGGCCCGCAGTGGCCCGCGGACTTCGGCCGTCGCGCGGGGCTTGGGGTCGTAGGTCTCGTGTTGAGCGGGTCCGCCGGCCAATTCGACGTAGATCACGGCCGCTGTCTTGGCGGACGAACCGGCAGCCATGCTTTCCGCCTGAAGCCGACGGAGTGCCGGGAGGGAGAGGCCGATCATCCCCCCCAGGCCACTGTGGAGCAGATGGCGACGATGGAATCGATCACGCGCCGCGCCGATTTCGCTGCAACCAGACATGACTCGCTCCAGACCACGGGAAGAGGGCGACAGGGCCTCCCAGCATAGTTGATCCCCTTCCGGTCAAGCCGACGCGTTCGGCACCACCGGCCGCCGCAAGCGTCCCACCCTCGGCCGGCGACGGAGTTGCAACCCGCGCGGCAGCGGAGCGACAATCATGGCTTGGCGTGGTGAGGGGTTTTTCTGAAGAGGAGCGTTGCGGCATGGCCATGCTCGGGCAGAGAACGGTTCGACGGGCCGGCTGGGTGGCCGCGCTGCTGATTGCGGTCGGCGTCGGCGTGCCTGTTGGGAAGCGGGGGCGTGCCGCTGAAGCGCCGGCTCCCGCGGCCGTTCGCTTCGACCGCGACGTGCTCCCGGTCCTCGCCAATGCCTGCTTCGCCTGCCACGGGCCCGATGCGGCTAACCGTCAGGCCGATCTGCGGCTCGACACCCTCGAGGGGGCCACCGCGCCGCGCGACGGCAGCCCGGCGATCGTGCCAGGCAACCCACAGGCAAGCGTGCTCCTCGAGCGGCTCCGCTCCACCGATCCCGACGTCGTCATGCCCCCACCCGACACGAACAAGGTGGTCACGCCGCAGCAGCGCGACTCGATCGCGGCCTGGATCGCCGCCGGCGCCCCCTACGAGGGGCATTGGGCCTACCGTCCGCTCGTCCGCCCGGTGCCTCCGGCGGCCGGGCTGCCGGTCGATGCCTTCATCGCCAGGGAGTTGGCAGGTTCGGGGCTCGTGGCCGCCGGCGAGGCCGACCGGGCGACGCTCGCCCGCCGCGTCTCCCTCGATCTCACCGGCCTCCCCCCGGAACCGGCCGAGATCGATGCCTTTCTCGCCGATCCCTCCCCCGAGGCTTTCGAGCGCTTCGTCGATCGGCTCCTCGCCAGCCCCGCCCATGCCGAGCGGATGGCGGCCTGGTGGCTCGATCTGGTCCGCTACGCCGATTCGGTCGGCTACCACGGCGACCAGGAGGTGACGGTGTGGCCCTACCGCGATTGGGTGATCCGGGCGTTCGCGGAGAATATGCCGTTCGACCGCTTCACGCGTGAGCAGCTCGGCGGTGATCTCCTCCCCGGCAACACGCTCGATCAGCGCGTCGCCGCGGCCTACAACCGGCTCGGGATGATGAGTGCCGAAGGGGGCGCACAGGCCGAGGAATACCTCCTCAAGTATGCCTCCGACCGGGTCCGCGACGTCTCGGGGGCCTGGCTCGGCTCGACGCTCGGCTGCGCCGAATGCCACGACCACAAGTATGACCCGTTCACGATGCGCGACTTCTACTCGATGGCGGCGTACTTTGCCGACATCGAAGAGCGCGGTGTCTACGACATCGGCCAGGGGCGCGACAAGGCGTGGGGGCGGATGGAGCTGTTCACAACGCCGGCCCAAGCTGCGGAGCTGGCGGCCCTCGACGAGCGTGTCGCCACGGCGAAGCGCGATCTCGACACCGACACCCCGCCCCTCGCGGCCGCGCGGGAGGCCTGGATCGAACGGGTCAAGCAGGATCCCTGGAAGACGCTCGCACTGCTGAGCAGCGCCGCCAGCGGTGGCGCCACCCTCGCCCTTCTTGACGATCGCTCGCTGCTCGCCAAAGGCCCGCGCCCCGACGTTGGCGACACGACGCTTGTCTTCGAGCTTCCCCCGGGGCCATTTGTCGGCCTCCGGCTCGAAGCCCTGACGCACGACAGCCTCCCCAACAAGGGCCCGGGGCGGGCCGACAATGGCAACCTCGTCGTCTCCGAGGTAACGCTCGCCCTTCGCAGTGCCGCCGCCGGGAAGGAGGCGGCGGGCCACGCCGACGACAAGCCGGTGCCGCTCACGCACGCGGTGGCGAGCTTCGAGCAGTCGGTGGCTGGCGACATTACGCCGTCGGGGAAGTGGCTGGCGGCCTATGTCATCGACGGCCGCCACAGCGGCGACAACGTCGGCTGGGCGATTCACGAGGAGGTGGGGCGCGACCAGTGGCTCATCGTCGGTGCCGACACGCCGGTCGAGATCCCCGCCGACACGCTCCTGGTGGTCACGATCGAGCAGCACCATCCGGTCGGCTATCAGCTCGGGCGGTTTCGCCTGGCGGTGGCGGCCGAGCCGACCGACGATCCCGGCCCCGGCCTCCTCCCGGAGCCGGTCCGGATCGCCAGTGGCAAGGCGGCGGCCGAGCGGTCGGCCGAGGAGACGGCGCTGTTGGTTGAGCGTTTCCGGGGAAGCGCCCCTGAGCTCTCCGGCCAGCGCGAAGCGCTCGCCGCGGCGCAGCGGGCCCGCAAAGACTTCGTCGATCGCCTCCCCTACATCCCGGTGACGGTGGCAGTCGAGCCGCGCCCGGTGCGGATTCTTCCCCGCGGGAATTGGATGGATCGCTCCGGCGACGTCGTGGTGCCTGCCGCGCCGGCCTTCCTCCCCGGAGCCGCAGCCGCGCCCTCCCCGCGCCCCACCCGCCTCGATCTCGCCGCGTGGATGACCGCACCTGCCAATCCCCTCGTCGCGCGCGTCCTTGCCAACCGGCTGTGGGCGATCTGCTTTGGCCAAGGGCTCTCCCGACGGCTCGACGACCATGGCGCCCAGGGGGAGTCGCCGAGCCATCCCGAGCTGCTTGACTGGCTCGCCTGCCAGCTGCGGGATGGCACCGCGCAGCCTCCGGGCACCCCCTGGAACCTCCGCGCGGTTCTCCGGGAGATCGTCACCAGCCGGGCCTACCGGCAAAGCAGCACGGCGCCGCGCGAGGCAATCGAGCGCGATCCGGAGAATCGGCTCCTCGCCCGGCAGAACCGGCTCCGGGTCGAAGCGGAGATGGTCCGCGACACGGCGCTGTCGGCGGCGGGATTGCTCGTGCGCACGGTGGGGGGCCCGAGCGTGAAGCCCTACCAGCCGGAGGGCTACTGGGATTATCTGAACTTCCCGCAGCGCACCTGGCAGGCCGATCAGGGGGAGAGCCTCTACCGGCGCGGCCTCTACACCCACTGGCAGCGGCAGTATCTCCATCCGGCGATGATGGTCTTCGATGCCCCCAGCCGGGAGGAGTGCACGGCCCGTCGCCCCCGGTCGAATACGCCGCTCCAGGCCCTCGTGCTCTTGAACGACCCGGAATATGTCGAGGCAGCCCGGGCCCTGGCGACCAAGTCGATGGCCGAGGCGGGGCCCGAGCCGCTCGCGCGGGCACGCTTCCTCCTCCGTCGCGCCGTGGGGCGGATTCCCACCGAGCAGGAAGTGGCGGTCGTCGCGGAGCTGGCGACGGCCGAACGGGCCCGGTTTGCTGCCGATCCCGGGGCGGCTCAAAAGCTCCTCTCGATCGGTGCCCACTCGGTGCCGGCAGGTCTCGATCCGATCGAGCTTGCCGCCTGGACGACCGCCGCCCGGGCCGTGCTCAACATGCAGGAAACGTACACGAGGAACTAACACCGTGAGCCCCTTCGATCCGCGATCCGGCCACCTCCCGACAGGGCTCGACCCAGCCCGGCGCGCGTTCCTCGCCCGCGCCGCTGGCGGCCTCGGGCCGCTCGCCCTTGGCTCCCTCCTCGGGGGCCGGAGGGAGGCCCAAGCCTCCCCGCCGAACGGGGTAGATCTGGCCCACTGGCCGGGGGTGATCCGGCCCTACCATGTGCCGCCGCGGGCGAAGCGGGTGATCTGGCTCTACATGGCCGGAGGCATGACCCACCTCGACACCTTCGACCACAAGCCGAAGCTCGCCGCCATGAATGGCGAGCCGATGCCGGAGAGCTTCACCAAGGGGCAGCAGATCGCCCAGCTCCAGGGGCAGGCGCTGAAGTGCCTCGGGCCCCAGCATGCCTTCCACAAGGTGGGAAAGAGCGGGCAAGAGATCAGCGAGATCTTCCCGGAGATCTCCTCACGGATCGCCGACCGGATCGCGATTGTGAAGAGCCTCCACACCGAGGCGATCAACCACGATCCCGCCCACACCTTCATGAACACCGGCGCCATGGTGCCGGGGCGGCCGGCGGCGGGGAGCTGGCTGTGGTACGGCCTCGGCTGCGACGCCCACGATCTCCCCGGGTTTATCGTCATGGTGAGCACGGGTAACTATGGCCAGCGGCAGCCGATCGCCGCGCGGCAGTGGCATTCGGGCCTCCTCCCCAGCCGGTTCCAGGGGGTCGAGTTCCGTTCCAAGGGAGACGCCGTCCTGTACGTCAAGCCGCCGGTGGGCCTCGACGGCCAACGCGCGGTCGTCGACGCGGTCACGAAGCTCGACGGCCTCCACAACGAGGTCGTCGACGATCCGGAGATCGCCGCCAGGCTCGCGCAGTACGAGCTCGCCTTCCGGATGCAGTCGAGCGTGCCGGGGCTCCTCGATCTCTCCGATGAGACAGCCGAGACGTTCGAGCTCTACGGCACGAAGGGAGGCGACGGATCGTTCGCCTCCAACTGCCTCCTCGCCCGGCGGCTCGCCGAGCGGGGCGTCCGTTTCATCCAGCTCTATCACCGCGACTGGGATCACCACGGCGCTGTCCAGGAGCATGTGAAGGGGACGGCGGCGGAGGTCGATCGGGGCGCCGCGGCGCTCGTCGAGGATCTGGCGCGGCGGGGGATGCTCGACGAGACGCTGGTCGTCTTCGGGACAGAGTTTGGGCGGACGCCGATGGCCCAGGGGAACGGCCGCGACCACCACATGAAGGCGTTTTCGATGTGGCTGGCCGGTGGCGGGATCAAGGGGGGGATCAGCCACGGTGCCACCGACGACCTCGGCTACGGCGTCGTCGAGAACCCTGTCACGGTCCACGACCTCCACGCCACGCTTCTCCACCTCCTCGGCATCGACCACCTCCGGCTCACGATCCGCTCCCAGGGGCGCGACTTCCGGCTCACCGACGTCCATGGCCATGTGATCGGCGATCTCCTCGCCTAGCAGCGGGGGCCGGAGCGGCTTGGTTTAGCGTCCGCCTGCGGCGACTGAGTCGAGAAATCGGAAGACGTCGTCGAGCGCGGCCTGGACAATCACCATGTGCTCGACGTCGGGGTATTCCCGGAAGTCGACCGCGGCCCCTCCGGCTTCGAGGCGCTTGGCCAGGGCCGCCGCGCCGGGGCGGCCGAAGTCGGCGGCCCCCGCCGCGACCAACCAGGGAACCTGCTTCGCTTTCTCCCCCGCTGGCGCCGCCGCGCCACCGCCGAGCGCGACCGCGGCGGCCACTGTCTCGGGATGGAGCCCCACCTGCTTCGCCACCTGCCCGGCCCCCATCGAATGGCCGACGAGGAATACGCGCGACGAGTCAATTTCGAACGAATCCCCGAGGAGCTCAAGCATCTCCTCGACGTCGAGCGCCAGGCCGAACAGGCCCTGGCGCGGAGCGACGACGAGCCAGCCACGCTCGATCCCGAGGGCGGCCGCGCGGCCGGCGCCGCAGGTGTCGAAGAACATGTTCTCGCTGCCGCCGGCGCCGTGGTGGAGAAAGAGCACCGGGAGGGGGCCGGTGGCGTCGGCCGGCGCGCGGAGCCGCACCGGCACCTCACCGCGGCCGGTGGAGAGCGTGAGCCATAAGTCGCCGCTCCGCGCCGCTTCCCGAATCGTGTCGGCCTGGAGTGGAGCTCCGGCCCGCAGTCCTTCGACGAAGCGGAGGAGCCGGGCGGCGGGGAAATCGGTCTCCTGCCCGCGCCCATCGGCCAGGGAATTGAAAAGCGGGAGGAGCGCGGCGACGGTCGCGCGGACGGTCGGCGGCGTCGCTTCTGGCCAGGTATTCGCCGCGGCAGCGAGGGCGTCGAGTCGTTCGCGGAGCCGCTCGACCCGCGACAGCCCGATCCGGGCGATCTCGATCGGCTGCGGCTCGCTGAGCCATTCGACGACGAGCGTCAGATCCCCTGCCGGGAGCGGGCCGGTCTGCCACTGGATCGTGCCGCCGGTCTCGGCCCAGTCGCCCAGCCGCTGGGCGCGCGTCTCCCCGGCGCCATCGACGATCGAGAGCCGCAGCCGGGCCGGTGCTCCTCCGGCGGCGTCCTGCTCCGTCTCGTAGAAAGTCGCAAACGTCACCGCGAGTGTTTCCGCCGTCGTGTCGGCCAGAACCGGTGTCGCGGTCACGGCGGTGGCGATCGCCGCGCGCTCGGTCGGATTGGGCGCCTCCCCTGAGCGGACTGTGAACCAGGCCCCGTCGAGGTGCCTGGCAGCGGCCTGAAGCTGGAGCGTGAAGAAGCTCCGCACCGCTGCTGTCATCGGCTCAACAGCAGCGGCCCGCCGCGGTGCATCAGCCTCCTGCCAGGCGATCTCGAAACGCCGCAGCCGCTTGCCGAGCTCAGCGCGGGGCGTCTCGGCACGAGCCGGAGTCGAGAAGGTGGGGCTGACAAGGGCTGCCGCCAGCGCCGCGGCGGTCAGCCCGATCACCCGGCGAATGGACGAGGGGGGCGGAATCATGTCTTCACGACGACCGTGCCGGAAATGAGATCATGGAGCGTCTGTTTCCGTTTCGTGACGAACGAGAGCAGGATGCCTGCAAACAGGAAAAACGAAAACGGGCGGATGAACTGCCGGAGCATGGCCCTACCGATGCCGACCCTGCGCCCTTCGACGTCGGTCACGCGGATCGACATCGCACGCTTTCCGAACGTCGCTCCTTGGCGACCTGAATCCAGCAGGGTCCCATAGACGAACGCCGTGAGCCAGACTATCCCCTGGATCATCAACGCGCCTTCGGACTGTTGGCTCTTGTCGGTGATGTCGATCAGTTTCGATGCGAAACAGAGAACGATCAACGGTGTCGCGAAGATCGCCGACACGAAATTGTCGATGACCGCACCACCGACACGCTGGCCGAAGTCGGCGTACTCGAGCTGACGGCTCGCCTTCTTGATCGGCGTGTAACCGGAGGTGGCCGGAGGTTCTGCCGGCTTCGACGGCGGCGGCTCCTCGGGCGTCGGCACGTAGGCCGGCATCTCGAATCCGGCAAAGGCGGCAGTTGGATCGTCGCTGTCGGGGGCCGCGAGGGGATTGTCGAAGGCCGGCGGCGGCGGGGCGAGGCTTGCGGGTGCGGCGGCGACGAACAGCCCCTTCGCCGACGAGCAGGGCACCCACTTCTCCATCCCCTCTTTCCAGAGCTGGTCGGTGCGGTCAATCTTCCCCGTGGCAGCGAGCTTCTTCAGTTGCTCGTTGGTGAAGGGGCCATGTTTCTTTCCACCCTTCCCGACGTACCATTGGTCGGCCATCGCTCGTTCGCTCCCCCCCATAACGAGATCGTCCCCTCCGCCGGGTGCCATCGTTCGACAATCCCCGATCGATGTCAAGATTCTGGTTCGCGAGGGGGCCATTTTTTCCGCCGTCACTGCCTGCTGTTTCTCACCCTGATGGAGGCTGGATCGAATGTCGACCCGTTTCATCCGGCTTGTTGGCACAGCCGTGCTCGGCCTCGGCTTGGCGGCAGTGGGCCCTTTTGCAAGCCACCGATCGGCCCGGGGCGACGACTTCGCGCCGCGACAGGATCGGCTGCCGGTCGAGGCGCCGGCCGGGGCCGTGGTCGTTCTTGGGGCCGGGATCGAGCCGCGGTTGGTGGGGATGGATGGCGGGCCGACCGACTGGAAGCGAGATGGCGATGAGCTCGTCGTCACCCGCACCGAGGGGCATGCCAATCATGTCCATTCGATCGACACCTTCGAAGACGCCGATCTCCATGCCGAGTTCGTCGTCGATCCGCAGGCCCATGGCAACAGTGGCCTCTATTTTCACGGCTGGTTCGAGATGCAGATCTACGACTCGGCCGGCGTCGATCCGGTCACCGACCAGGACGAAGGAAGCCTCTACCGCTTCGCCCAGCCGCTGGTGAATGCCGCCCGTCCGGCTGGTCAGTGGCAGGTGTACGACATTCGCTACACCGCCCCGCGCCGCGCCGCCGATGGGAAGGTGACGCGGCCCGGGTCGATCATCGCCTGGCTCAACGGCCAGAAAGTCCAAGACGGCATCGAATTCGATGAGCCGCGATCCCCCTACATCCCCTACAAATACGGCGTCACCGACCATCTGCGGGGCGTGGAGAAGACGCTCCTCAAGACCGGTCACGGGCCGCTCTTCCTCCAGGATCACGGTAGCCCGACACGCTTTCGCAACATCTGGTTCGTGAGACGCTAACTGCCATGCCGCACGTCACGATTGTCTGGTTTCGCAACGACCTCCGCCTCGACGACCAGCCGAGCTTGCGCGCCGCGGTCGCCCGCGGGGCGATTGTGCCCCTCTTCATCCATGCCCCAGAGGAAGAGGCGCCGTGGGCGCCAGGGGCCGCGAGCCGGTGGTGGCTCCATGGGGCACTCGAGCGGTTTGCGGCGGCGCTGGCGGAGAAGGGGGCGCCGCTCCTGATCCGGCGGGGGCCGTCGCTCGCGACGCTCCTCGCCGTGGCGCGGGAGTACGGCGCCACGCATGTCGCCTGGAACCGTCGCTACGAGCCGGCCGTGATCGGCCGCGACACGGCCATCAAGGAGGCCCTGAAGCGCGAGGGCCTTGTCGCCGAGAGCTTCAATGGCGGCCAGCTCTTCGAGCCGGTCCATGTGGCGACGAAGGAGGGGAAGCCCTATCAAGTGTTCACGCCGTTCTGGCGGGCGTTGCTTGCGCGCGACGAACCGGACGAGCCAGAAGCCGCGCCAGCGCGAATTCTGGCGGCCCAGCCGGTGGGCAAGGCGACGAAAAGCGTGTCGATCGCCGCGTTGGACCTTCTTCCCGCGATCGACTGGGGGGCAGCGATGCGCCAGCGGTGGACGCCCGGCGAGGCCGCAGCGGCCCTGCGCCTCGACCGCTTTCTCGAGCACCTCGACCGCTACGACACCGATCGCGACCGGCCCGACCACGACGGCACGAGTGCCTTGAGCCCCCATCTCCACTTCGGCGAGATCTCGCCGCGGCGCGTGTGGCATGCCGTCCGCGCCGCCGTCGGCGGCCGGCCGGCAGCGCAGATCGAGCGCGGCGGCGCCGAGACGTATCTGCGCGAGCTCGGCTGGCGCGAGTTTGCCACCCATCTCCTCTACCACTTCCCGCATACGCCTGAGCGACCGTTGCGGAGCGACTACGAGCGATTTCCCTGGGTCGATGACCCGGTCGGCCTGCGGGCCTGGCAGCGCGGGCAGACCGGCTACCCGGTCGTCGATGCCGGGATGCGGCAGCTGTGGCAGACCGGCTGGATGCACAACCGGGTGCGGATGATCGTGGCGAGCTTCCTCGTCAAGGATCTGCGTGTCAGTTGGCTTACGGGGGCGCGGTGGTTCTGGGACACGCTCGTCGACGCGAATCTCGCCGCCAACACCCTCGGCTGGCAGTGGGCCGGCGGGTGTGGCGCCGACGCCGCCCCCTACTTCCGGATCTTCAACCCGCAGAGCCAAGGGGAGCGTTTTGATCCCGACGGAGCCTACGTGCGGACGTTTGTCCCCGAGCTCAAGGATCTGCCAGCCGCCGACATCCACGCCCCCGGGGATGCCGACACGACGACACTCGCCCGGGCCGGCATCAAGCTCGGCTCGACCTACCCCGCAGCGATCGTCAACCACGCCGCGGCGCGCGTCCTCGCCCTGGCTGCCCTGAAGACGGTCACCGCCGGCAAGGAAAAGCCCGACAAGCCGCGCGGCCGCTGACACGTCGCGCCGTCGGCCGGTGCGGCGCTCGAGATCTCACTTCTCGATTTCGGCGATCGCCGTCCGCACCTTGTCCATCGTCGTCTTCTGCTGGGCCGGATCGGAGATCTTGTTGGCTGCCTTGTCGGCCTCCTGGAGGAGCGCAAGGGCCTGCTTCTTTTCGCCGCAGGACGCCGTGGCGCTGGCGACGGCGAGGAGCGCGTAGGCCCGCCCCTCGGGCCGGTCGATCGACTTGGCCGCAGCAGCGGCTGCGGTCAGTAGGGCGGCGGCCTCGTCCTTCTTCCCCGTCTCGGAGCGGACGCTGGCTGCGGCGGCGAGTCCCTCGGCCTTGGCCCGTGGCTCCTCGAGGGCCTTGGCACTCTCCTCGAGCTTGTCGACCAGCGTCGCGGCCGTCTCGGCCTGACCGGCGCGGGTGCACCCCAGCGCTACTGCGGCGAGCGCCTCGGAGCGAAACCGTTCCTCGACCGAGTCGGCCATCGTGATCGCCTGGGTGAGCAGATCCTTGGCGAGCGTGGCATCGCCGATCCCCTTCCCCTTCTCTCCCGCCACCGCGCCGGCATCGGCGAGAATCTTCGTGCGCCGGACCGCGTCGGCGACCCCGGCGGAGAGCTCGGCGGCCCGCAGGATCGCTTCCTTCGCCGGCTTTTTTTCGCCGAGCTCGGCGAGGAACCCGCCGACGTCGATCAGCCGGGGGGCGAAGGTGTTGGCATCGCCATCTCCCTTGAGGCGATCGAAGGCGATCCGCGCTGAATCACGGGCCCCGGTGGTATCGCCGGAGGCGAGTTGGAAGCGGGCGGCACGGAGATAGCCGGCCGCCTGCTTCTCGGGGGTCGGTTCCTTCTCCGCCTTCTCGAGGCGTTGTTGGACGGTCATTCCCCCCTTCTTCGCGCTTTTCGTGCCGCACCCGGCAAGGAAGAGAGGGACGATGGCCGCGACGAACAGGAGCCGGGAAAACGAGGCAGGCATGGGGTGCTCCAAAGGCTTTCCAGACCGGGACCATTCAAAACTTGAGCCGGGCGCGGGTGAGGCGGGCGTGAGTCTCGGCCATGAGGTCGTCCTCGGTCTCCTCGTCGGCGGCTTCGTAGGTGACGCTGAAGCGGAGGTAGGCGCCGCAGTCGTCCCACGGCACGGTCGACATCGAGAGATCGTGGATGAGGAACTGGCTCGCCTCCTGGGCGCTTCCAAACGATCGGTCCCCCGCCCCGCGCGGCGACTTCGTGTAGAGGAAGTAGGTCCCTCCCGGGACAGCGCAATCGAAGCCCACACTGCGGAGCACGCTCACGAGCTTCTCGAGGCGGCGCCGGTATTTCTCACGCACCTGCCGGGGGATGGCCGGATCGGCCAGCGCCGCGGCGGCGGCCTTTTGGATCGCCATGAATTGCCCCGAGTCGCAGTTGTCTTTGACGTCGGCGAAGGCGCGCACGATCCGCTCGTGGCCGCACACCCAGCCGAGTCGCCAGCCGATCATGTGGAAGCCCTTCGACATCGAGTGGACCTCGACCCCCACCTCCTTCGCCCCGTCGACCGACAGAAACGACAGCGGCTCCTGATCGTAGGAGAGCATGATATGGGCGGCGTCCTGGATGACGATCACCCGGTGCTTGTGGGCCCATTCGACGACGCGGGCATAGAAATCGCGGGTCGCAGCCTTGCCGGTGGGGCTGTTGGGATAGCAGAGGACGAGGAGCTTCGTCCGGGCGAGAACGTCGGCGGGGATGCCGTCGAGATCGGGAAAGAAGTCGTTCTCGGCGACCAGTGGCAGCCGATGGACCGTGCCGCCGAACCAGCGCGTGGCCGTGCCAGCGACCGGATAGCCGGGAACGGTCATGAGCGTGACATCACCCGGGTCGATGAAGGCCGCGGGGAGCATCGAGTAGGCGGTCTTCGAGCCGATGCAATGGTTGACTTCGGTGACGGGGTCGAGCGTGACGCCAAACTCCCGCTGCATGAA
>CAMBFA010000110.1 GCA_945865325.1 Candidatus Kuenenia stuttgartensis | reverse complement strand
ACCGTTGACGATCAATTCGGCTTGGACTTCACCTGACACAACTGCGAATGCCATCACAATGGCAACGGCAACGAACTTGGCTGCAGCCCGACCAACGAGCCCGAGGCGGCGCTCACGGTGAACGGCAGGCGAAGAAAATCAAAACATGGGCAAGTCTCCGAGGAATGCTGGGTGTTAACAGGCGTTTGTCTATCTACTCCCACGACGCTCGTGATGGCAGCGACCGGAACTAGAGACGGGGGAGAAACCACACCCGACGATAAAGGTCATTCGGACGCCGTCAACGCTCCGGAATCGTCAGAATGCCGAAACGGGCACGGCGCGCACGAAACAGGCATGGCGCGCACGAAACGCGCATGGCGCGCACGAAATGGCGCGGTCCCACTCGATCGCGAAGCGCCGCTGTCGCGGCGCAGGGGGCGCAGAACTGGACGACCGGTGGCGGGGGTCTTGTCAGGGCTCCCTCAGCCACCGATCGCCAGTGTTTGCAGTTCGTCAGAGCAGGCTGGGCGGCTTCACGCCGCCGCCGCGGCTCAATGATCGCGACGGGAACGACAGGAAAGCCACGGGCGACTCATCGGGAAACGCCAGAGAGCGGATATCTCTTCCACACCGAGGCCTCCGCCCCACCCGCAGGGGTTGCCAGAAAGGCCGCTGACGAGCTGCTGCTGGGAACGGCCGTGCCGAGTCCCCCGATACGACCCAGATCGACGGCTCCGCCCTCCGTTGTCGAGCCGGTCCACAGCGTGTCAAAGGCGGTCGCGGCACCACCACAAGAGTGGTCGACCAAATCCAGCAGGGTGCCCGTCTTGAGGCTCCTTGGCGAGGGGCCGAGGATGGTCTCCAACGTGGTTCCGTGGGGCATCCACTCGGCGCCGACAACGGTGGAGATGCCCATCCAACGAGCATGATCGCCCGCCTGCAGCCCGGCCGGTGTGTTCGAGAGCGGTTCCCCATGCACCGGCAAAATCCCAACCACGGACCACACCGCGAGGGCGATGGACTCGACAAAAACGATGGTGACTTTCAAGGGAACCCTCCTCTGAAAGACTGGGGAACCAAAAGATGGTGGAGCCGGTGATCGAGGCGACGAACCGGGACGTGGGGCTCGGGAGCCGGATCCTTGGTCGCACCGCGTGGGGCCACGGCAATCTCGGAGCCCAATAATCCAACTCTCCGGACAACCGTCAACGCTAAAAAAACGACGAAATGCCGAAACGGGCACGGCGCGCACGAAACGGGCACGGCGCGCACCAATCCGGTCGTGGCGCGCACGAAATGGCGCGCCGACGCGCCTTCCAGCGAGCCTCCCTGACGGAGAGGGTCGATCGATCGCGGGTAGACAGCTATCTTGACCGCGTCACCCTTCCTCGATCGTTGGCAGGAAAGCAACGGGCAGGAAGGGAGGGAATCCCTCGCTTGGCACTCCCTCTCTCTTCCTCGCCTTGAGGCACCACCAACTCATGGAGCAGGCTTCCGTCAGCCGACAGCTTGGCACGCGCCTGACCGGCGTCGTGCCGCCGCGCATCGCCGCGCTTCGCGACTCGCTGCCACGCTGGCGGGTGCGGATCTTCTGGTCCTTCCAAGTGTTTTTCTGGACGGCAATCGCCGCGGCCGTGCTGGGGCTGAGCAAGGCCGTAGAGCCGACCGCGCCGACGCCGTGGCTGGCGATGGTGCTCCGGGTGGGCACCGGTTTCGTGATCTCGACCATCGTTTACCTTGTCTTCGAACAGGCCAGGCTCCGCGGGATGTCGCGGCGGGTGCGGTGGCCGCTGATGATCGCGGTGTCGCTGGTGGGCCTCGGGGCTTCGGTGCTGCTCCTCACCGCCGGCGGGATCAGCGGCCCGACGCTCTGGAGCGGGGCGCGAATCGTCGGGCTGCTCGTGCCGAGGCTCGTCACAACGTTCTTCTGGTGCGCGAGCATCTTCGGGCTGGAGATGATCGAGGATCTCCACAAGACCGAGATCCTCCTCGCCGAGAACGAAGCCACCGCGGTCGACCTCGAAAATCGCATGCTCCGCGCGGAGGCTGCCACCCGGACGCTCGAGCTCCAAAAGCTCCAGGAGCAAATGAACCCCCACTTTCTCTTCAACGCGCTCAACGCCGTCCTCGCCATCAAGGACGACCCCGACGCCGTGGAGAGCGTGATCCGCGATCTCGCCGACTACCTGCGGTTTGTCCTTGGAGAAGCCGGCACGTTCGAGCCCCTCTCCCGCGAACTGCACGCCCTGGAGAAATACCTCGGCGTGCAGCAGGCCCGGTTCGGGAAGAATCTCAGCTGCCGCGTCACCTGCGACCGCCCGGCCCTGGCCGTGCTCGTGCCGCCGATGCTCATCCAGCCGCTCCTGGAAAATGCCTTCAATTACGGCAGTCAGACAAGCAGCATGCCGCTGCGCGTGAGCGTGACGGCCAAGGTGGTCGATGACTGGCTCGAAGTGGTGGTGGCCAATTCAGGCCGCTGGGTGGAGCCCGACAAGACGCGGTCTCCCTCGACCGGAATCCGTTCCCTCCGCAAGCGGCTCGCCCTCCTCGTCGACGAAGCTGCTACCGTCGACACGGTCATCGACCCCGATCTCGATGGCGGATGGGTGCGCGTCGTCATCCGAATGCCTGCCACGCTCAAGCCCCAGGCGGATGAGCCCGATCTGATCACGAACGACAGCCCGACGGCCGCGTCTGATCACCCCGCCCCCCCGACAACCGCCTGATGCCCTCCGCCCAGGGCAGCCATCTCCAGGACATCAGGACATCGCCATGATCTCCGCGCTCCTTGTCGACGACGAGCCTCGTGCCAACGAGATGATGCGGAAGCTCCTCGCCGCCCATGCGGAAATCGAGATCGTCGGCGTCGCCGAGAATGCCGCCGAGGCCCGCGGCTTCCTCGAGACGACGCCGCCGGATGTCGTGTTTCTCGACATCGACATGCCCGGGGACAGCGGCCTCGACCTCCTCGTGAGTGTGCCCGACGCCACCCAGGTGGTGTTTGTCACCGCGAGTGACAAACATGCCGTGCGGGCGTTCGCCGCCGCCGCCCTCGACTATCTCGTCAAGCCGGTCGATCCGGAGAGGCTCGCCGATACGATTGCCCGCGTCCGCAGGCAGGCTGCAATCAAGCCGGTCGCCGATGATCGCGACACCGACGAGCCCGCCGCCGCAGAGATGCTAGGGATCGATGCCGCGGTGAGCGTGCCGCTGGCCGGAAAGACCAGCTTGTCAATGGTGACCGTCAGCGACATCTGCTGGATCGAATCGCTTCGCAACTACACGCGGGTGGCGCTCAAATCGCCGCAGGGGGTGCTGCTCTACAGCCGCCGGTTGAGCCAATGGGACACGATGCTCCCCACCGACTTGTTTGCGCGGGTGGGCCGATCGCACATCGTCCAAGTCGCCACGGTGCATCAGATCGAGTGGAAGTCTCGCAATGAGACGGTGGTGACATTTGAAGAAGGGGCAGCCCCCCTCACCCTCGGCCGCGTCTCCGCCAAGCGGCTCCGGGAAATCCTCACCGGTGACTCGTGAGTGGAATTGCCTTCCAGCATTACGAAAAGCCGATTCAATACAGTGCAAAAAGCCTGCTTTCGTCTTTGCAAAAGCCTTGGCGTAGGGCCGTGATCTCCAGCCCGATGGGGGACAGCCAAGTCACCGCGGCTCCTCGGGCGCAAGCGCCTCGCGGCCGATCTCGATACGATCGAGGAGAATGAGATCCCCTGCCGGGAGCACCGGCTCGAAGCGGAGCCGGCGCGGCCGGGTAGCGCCGCTCCCCAGATCGAGCTCAAGCGGCAGCGAGCCAGTGACACAGGCGCGCGTCATGTCGCGCTCAAGGCCCACCTCGCGGGCCGCAAACTCCTGCCGGAAGTCTGCAAAGGCCTCGTCGTCGCAGCCTTCGCGCAATTCCAGATCGAGGCCGAGGAGGGCGCCGCGCTGCGGCACGCCCAGCGCAAACGTCGCCGTCAGCCGCTGGACGGGCTGCCGGCCACCGTCAGCGACGAGCTCCACGCCCGTGGCCCGGAGGTCGGCATCGACAGGGGCGAGAAAGCGAAGCCCGAGCACGGTGCCAGCCCCGCGGAGGAAGACAACCGCATCGGGCCCGAGTATCGCGCCCGGGGCGAGCACGCCGTCGACGTTCCACACCTCACAGCCCGCCGGGAGGAGGAGATGGGCGGCAAGGCCAGAGAGGAGGAGCGGATCGACCCGGAAGGGGGCGCGACGCGGATCGAGCAGCCACAAGCCTGTCACGCGCGCGCCCTGCTGCGACGAGACAAGATAGGGGCGGAGATGGCTCGGCTTTGCCTGCGGAGCCGCGGCCGACGCTTCGTGAACCGCGCCGTAGGGATCCCCCCGGCCATCGAAGACGAGGGTCACGTTTGCTCCGCGCCACGGCTCGCCGTCGGCCCCGCCGGTCCAGCCGAGCGGCGGCAGGTTCACCACGAGCGTTTTGTCTTCCGCACCGCGGCCTTCCCCGGCGATCCCGATGCTCGAGGTCTTCCCCACCCAGTCGGTGATCCGCTGCCAGGGGCGCTCCCCCGTGCGCTCGACAACGAAGCGCGGCGCCATGGCGACGACATCCTCGAGGAGGCTCCCCGGCGGCTCCCAGCGGCAGGCGGTGCGGAAGTGATGGAGGCCGTCGCGCGGCGCCCCAGGCAGCCACCCGGCTCCCTCGGGCCGCGCCGGCACTGTCAGCCAGCCGGCCTCGACCAGATGCTCGTCGGCGTAGCCGCGGCCGAAGAGCCAGTCGTAATCACGGGCATGGGGGCCGGTGAGGCGCTGGGCGACGGGGAGCCAGTGGCAGGCAGCGCTCCGCCAGAAATAGCCGAGCGCCCCCTCCGCCTCGGCGCGTGTCTCCCACGAAGGGGCGTGATCGGCAACGAGCGCCAGGGCATCGAGATCAACGCCGAGATAGGTCGGCGCCACAAACTCGGTCACGCCGTGCGCTTGCGTGAAGGCGAGCCACTGGCGCCACGCGGCCTCCCCCTCGGTGATGGCGTCGGGCCCGGCGAGATCCCCGAGGGCGAGGAGGTTCCAAGTGTGCGTCAGGAAGATGTTCGTGTAGCCCGGCTCGACACGGCGGCGGCGGATCGCCGCGAGGGCGTCGCGGGCCATGCTGTCGACCAGCTCACGGCCGCGGGGTGACAGCCGGCGGCCCCCGGGGCGCGGTACGAGCCGGCCATCGTCCTCGAGGCGCAGAAGCGCAAGCAACTGCCCGGCAAACTCGCAGGCGTTGGCGTCGGTCACCTCGCCGTCGCCGAGCCGCCAGCGGAAGTTGCCCCGATCGGCCTCCTCGGCCCCGACGACCTGCATCGATCGCGCCAGCTCCAAGCCCGCCTCGATCGCTGCCGGATCCCAGCCGCGGCCGGCTGCTTCGAGGGCGTAGCGGAGGAGGCCGCGGATGCCGATGGCGGGGTCGCGGCTGGCGACCATGCTTCCTTGGGCGTCAAGGCTTTCGCGGGCATCGAGCGACGCTGCGCCGACCGCCGCCGCCGGCTCGCGACGGACGCGGAGATTGCGGAAGCGGGCCGGCCCGCCGTGGTTTTGAAGCGAGAAACAGCCGGAGAGGGGCTTGGTGCGGATCTGGGGGACATTCTCCTGGTCAACATCCTGAATCGAGCGGCCATTCATGACGACGCGGATCCGCGTTCCCACGAGGCTCACCTCGAGATCGTTCCATTCCCCGGCCGGGCGGATGGCGTTTTCCAGCGGGGCGACGTAGCGGTAGAGGGAGCCGGAGGAATGGGTCGACGGCGGGCTCCCGGCATCGTCGAGAAGTTGGAGCTCGTAGCCGCGGATGCTCGGCCGCGTCGCCCGTGAGCGGCGCCGGTCAAAAACGCCCGTGCGCAATCCGATGCCGGCGTTGCAGGGCTCGCCGTCGGCTTGCTTGCCGAGTTGAAACTCCATCCGCAGCGTGACGTCGGCAAACGGCTCGCGGGCGTAGCGGAGGAAGCCGAAGCCGAGGCCGTCGCAGTCGATCGCGCCGTCTTTCACGCTCCACACCGGCCGGCCGTCAGGATGGATTTCCGAGTCGGCGTGGGATTCGATCACCCAGCCGTCGAGATCCCGGCCGTTGAAGATCGGCTCAAAGCCCTCCTCGGCAGCGCCGAGGGCTCGAGCCCCTGGCAGGCTGAGCAACAGCATCGCCCACAGGCCGTACAAACACCAGCAATACAAGCGGTCCATCCCCATTCTCCGCCAACCCCGCTCCACGACCGACTGCCGATCCCCGTCGCCGGTTCCACATGGCGGCATCACCGACGGGGCGATCGAGCCGGTCAGGTGCAATCCTCGCAGCGCCCCTTGAGCAGAACCTCGCTCACTGAGCCGATCCGGTTGCGGCCGGGCTCGGCCTTGGCGCCGGCCGGCCGGCGCCCCTTGGCAACGGCGCGGGGGCGCGGCGTGATCGCCACCTCCATCCCGTCGAGGCAGGAGACGCCGCCACACTCCGTGCAGACGAAGTGAGGATGATGCGCTTGGCCCGTGCCGTCTGCGGCAACACCCTTGAGCTCGAAGCGCCACACATGGTCCCCGAGTTCGACCCGGGTCACCAGCCCGGCTTCCGTCAGCTCGACGAGATTGCGGTAGATCGTTGCCTTGTCATACCCACTGCCGGCATGGATGGCTCCGGCGGTGAGTTCGGCGGCGAGCTCGGCATGGGTTCTGGGGCCGTGGGAGGCAGCCAGACGCTCCATGACCGCCAGTCGGGCTGGCGTGCAGCGCAGGCCTGCGGAGCGGATCCGCTCGCGGGCTGCATCGGTCGATGGGACGCCGGCGGTCGTGGTCCGCCGGCCGGGTTTGGCATGCATTGACTCAGTCTACACCACGCCATCCTCCGGGGCTCCCGACAGGGATCAGCCGCCGCTCCCCCGGACAGCATCCCGATGGACGAGCGCCGCGGCCTGAAGTTGCTTAAGCGCTGCGGAAACGATCCCCTCATCCGGGTGATCGGCATCCATGACGGCATGTTCGAGGGCCTCGATCCGATCGCGCAGTCGGCTCGAGGCGAGGGTCAACGCCTCATCGACGCGCCCGTCGCGGATCCAGATCCCCACTTCGGCTCTTCGCACCAATTCCTCCCAGGTGGTGATCCACACCTCGGCCCGGCGCCGGTCCCTGTCGAGGATGGCGGAGTTCATCTCCGCGGCGACAACCTGCAACTCCCTGACACACGTCTCCCGGTCGGGGTAGTAGACGTAGGCCGCCATCGCGCTGAGAGCGACGAGGCCGCAGACGAGCACCACGCCGAGCACCGGAGCAGGGACCGTCACGTCCCAACCGTGGCGCGTCCTCGTCACTTCGTGCGGAACCGACACCGCGGTCAGTCGCCCCTCGAGACGGTGCTTCGGGTCGACGATGGCGAGGATCGCGCCGCAGGCGACGAGCACGCCGAGCAGCGCCAGCGCGTTCCACTCGTGGGACGCGATCCGATCGGCCAAGAGCGCCCTGCACATCCCGGCCGGATCCGGAATGTCGGCGGGGAACGGGAGGCAGAATCCATCGAACGCGTGGGTGTGCTGCTCGGGCGGGGCGTCGCGGAACGAGAGCGGCCGCTCGATGAGCCAGCCGAGCGACACCACGATCGTGACGAGGATCAGCACCCAGGAGGCGGCCGGGCGGAATCCGAACGTCCGCCACGCCCAGGCGACGATGCCGACATTCAGGCCGGCACCCACCGAGAGGAGAACGTAGGCGGCACCGACGGAATTGCCGTGATCGAACATCGATCCCACCTGCATCATCGCGTCGGTGGGGGTGATGTGAGCCGGGAGGCTGATGAGGGCCATCATCGGCGCCGCCCACGGGTCGAACGCCTTCATCGTCGTCTGCAGACTGCCCGCCGGAAGAACGACCGCCAGGAGCATGGCGCCCAGCACCGCCAGCGCCGCGTACGCGAGCGTCGGCCCGGCCGCATCACGGACCATCCCCAGGCCGAGCAGGGCGATCCTCCGCCATCCCGGGGGCGCCGTGGTGGCGGCCGTCTTGGCCGGGGATGGCCGGGCCTCCCGCCAGGAGCGATCCCAGACCATCCCGGCGACGTTCACAACCACCATCGACGCCAGGGCGAATCCGAGGATCACCAGCGGATGGGAGAGCGTGAGACCGTAGAGGAGCGAGATCGGATTGAAGAGGGGGGCAGAGACGGTGAAGGCGAGGACGGCCCCGCCACCGAGCCCCGCGCGGACCAGTTCGCGGGCGACCGGGATCGCACCGATCGAACACACCGGCAGGAGCATGCCGAGGAGCCAGGCGCGGAGCAGCGACGTCGGCCCCCCGGCCCCCATCCACCGGAGTGTCAGTCCGGTCCCGAAGAGATGGCGAAACACCGCCGCCACGAACAATCCGCAGAGGAGCGTCGGCGCCGCGTGTGCGACCGTCTCCACTCCCCGATACAGCCCCCCCCAGACCACGGCATTGATCATGACTTTATGCTCCGTGACGCCCCACCGGCACCGCGGTCGCCGCCAACGCGGCGTCGAGCAGGCCGTCGAATTCCCCCCGCGGCAGGTCGATCCGCACACCGAGCACCGGTGCCGCGACATGGCGGACATCGTCCGGCGTGACATGCTCGCGCCCCTCGATCGCCCCCCAAGCCTGGGCAACGCGTTGCCAGACGAGCAGGCCACGCGGGCTGGGGCCACGATCCCCCCCCAGCCGGGCACGCAACTCCCGCCCCACATCGACGAGATAGGCGGCGACGCGCTCGGCCACCGCCACTCCGGCCACGAATCGTTGCAGTGAGGCAAGCTCGACGCCCGTCGGCAGCGATCCTGCCTCGCCGTGCCCGTCCTCCGGGCCGACCGACCGGGCCATCCGCAACAGCTCGACCTCGTCGCCGCGCGCCGGATAGCCGATCCGCAGTCGGATTCCAAACCGGTCGAGCTGCGCCTCGGGGAGCGGGTAGGTGCCGAGATGCTCGAGGGGATTTTGGGTGGCGACGACGAAGAAGTGACCGGGGAGGGGATGGGGCTTGCCGTCGATGGTCACCTGCCGCTCCGCCATCGCCTCGAGCAGCGCGCTTTGGGTGCGCGGCGTCGCTCGATTGATCTCGTCGGCGAGGAGGACGTCGGCGAACACCGGCCCGGCATGGAACTCGAATTGGCGAGATTGCTGGTTGTAGAGCGTGAACCCGGTGACGTCGGAGGGGAGGAGATCGGGGGTGCATTGGACACGGGCAAACCTGCCGCCGGCGAGCACGGCCAGCGCCTTGGCGAGCGTCGTCTTGCCGAGCCCCGGCGCGTCCTCAATGAGGAGGTGGCCACCGGCCAGCAGGCACGCCAGCGCCAGGTCGCAGACTTCGTCCTTGCCGCGCAGCGTCCCCCGCAGCCACCGGCGCATCCGGCCAATCACCTCCAGAGGCGGGGAACCGACGGGGACGGCGTGGTCGGCCGGTGGTGCAGCGGCAGGCTGGACGGTGGTCATGAGGGTGTCCGGCGGAGGAGGAAAGGAAGGCTGAAGGAGGGTTTTTCGGCGGGGGTAGCGGTGACTCGGCCGAGCAGCACTTCGAGCGTCCAGGAACGCTCGGCGGCGAGGGCGATCCGCCGATGGCCGGCCCGGTCGCGGCACGCATCGGGGCCCCCGTAAGACACGGCCTCGAAAGCGCGGATGAACCCCGCCGGGGCATGCTCCCCGCCATCGAGCGGCCCACAGGCCGGGAGATACCAGCGTCGCACGGTCTCGTGGGCCGGCCTGGGGTTTCCGGCGATCCAAGCCCGGCGCTCGACGAGCCGCCAAGTCGCTTCCAGCGGACAGACGCTTGCCCGCCCCATCTCAAAGCGCCAGAGGGCGGTCACGGCGCCATCGGCCCACCGTCGCCAGCGCCAGCGCGTTAACGCTCCCACCATCAGCGCCGACGCCACCACTCCAGCCAGACCGACCGCGCTGTGCGGGGTCGTCGGCACAATCCGCAGCAACAACAACGCGAGCCATCGGGCGAGCGACATCCCCGAGCCGCGGAGCCGACGGCCAGGCGTCGCCTGAAGCGGGATCCACCGCCCCGAGGCGTCTTGGATCTCGGCCCACACGTGGACATCCTCGGCCGCGGCAATCACCCGGCGGGACCGCGGGTCACGACGTGCGCCGGAGACGTCGAAACCGGAGGCAAGGCGGGTGCGGAAGCCGAGATGCCGGAGGATCAAGGTCGTCGCGCCGGCAAATTGGTAGTCCGGCCCACGTCGCGAGACGGTGAGGAAATGCTCCACGGTGTCGGGCGATCCCGGGGACGCCACGGCGGACGGATCGAGCTCGGCATGGCGACGGACACGGGCCACGACGGCGGCGACGGTTCCCCAGTCGGGATTGCCCGCGGTGCCGATCCCCCACGCATGGAGCAGGGCATCGAGCCAGGCCTGCTCGCCGTCGCCATCGTCTGGAGTCTCGCCGTGGCGGCGCAGCGCCGGAGCGAACGGCAGGCCCGGCTCGGGATCCCGCCCATCGATCCCCTCCGGCCGGCTGACCACCGACACGGTCGTTCCCGCAGGCACCGTCGAGCGGGCGAGCGCGGGCAGCTCCTCGGCGGGAAGCCGAAACATCGCAGGATCGGCGACGCGCGGGATCCGCATCCGCTCGGTGCGGGTCGGCAGCGGCAGCACGGGGCTCTCGAGCGTTCCGACGGTGACGGCATGGTGCTCGGGATCGTCGGCAGGAAGTGGGGCTCCGGCGGGGCCGACGCGGATCCAATCCCCACCGAGAATCTCGATGGTGGGCCGACGATCCGCTTGAGGGTCTGCTGATGTCGACCACGTCCGCCCGTCATACCGATCGAAGGCCTCGATTCGGAGCAGGATCGGCGTCGGTCCGTCGACGGTGAGGAGCGTCCTGGCGGCGAGGTCGGCAGGCTTGTCGGTCCGCCGTCGACCGGAGCGCACGGTGGAAAACTCCCGCCCGGCGTGATCGCTGTCGGCCGTCTTCCCCTCGCTGTCGCGCACCTCGCTGGCATCCAGGGCCACGGCCCGCTCATGCGTGCGCGGCGGGTCACCGTACTGGTCGTTGAAGAGGTCGTAGAGCGACGGACGATCGCTGGTGAGGAAGAGCTCCGAGTCGACCGGGCCGGAGGACGATGCGTCCTTCTGGCCGGCGACGAGATTCTCCCCGTCGCCGATGCCGTCGTTCGCCCACGGGTCGTTCCAGGAATCCCCTCCGGAAAACGGCATGAAGCCGGCCACCGCCCGGGCGGCGTCGCGGATCGCACCGCTGCCGGCGGCCACCACGATCGCCACGGCCAGCACCGGGATCAGCAGCGTGGCCCGCAGCGGAGTGAAGCCGCGGGTCTCTGCGGCGGCCCGTGATTCCCGGCGGATGGCAAGCCAGCAGGAAGCGGCGCCGGCATAAACGGTTTGGAGGAGCGCGGCAGCGGGATGGGCCACGACGATCGTGGAGAGGACGAAGAGAAACGAACTGGCCGCCAGGGCGAAGCGGTATTCCCCTGCGGCGGCATGGCTGGTCAGCAGCAGGAGAACGGCTCCGGCCGTGATCGCCAGGAGAAAGGCCTCCGGCCCGGGGGCACCGCCGAGGAGCGAGACGATGAGGAGCGTCCCGACCGCGGGGAGGAAGGCGATGGTGGCGACGACAAGCCCGTGACCGAGCCTCGTGCGCCAGCCCCCGGCACCCCAGCGCGGCATCGATCGCGCCGCGAGGATCGCAAGCAGGGTGGCGGCGCTGCCGGTGCCGATGGCCCACCACCCCGACAGGCTCTCCGGCAAGGCGGTGAGCTGCTGGAAAGAAATGCCGATTGCGAAGATGAACGTCTCGAGGGGCACTCGTGGGGCATGGCCCTTGCGCGGATCAACCTCAACCACCGATGGCATCGGGATCATGGCCCACCTCCGCGAGCAGGTTAAGAAGCCCCGTGGACGCCGATTCACCGACGGGCACTACCACCCGCCTCTCCAGCCTCCCCCGGCCGAGCGTGCCCGACACGCCTGCGGGACCGGCGGCGGCTTCCGCGGCAACCACGATCCACAGGCGCGGAGCAGCTGACGCTCCATCGCCTCGGCCAAGCAGGACCGGATTGGTGACGATCACCTCGAGGTCGGGCTTCCCGGCGGCAAGATCGGATCGTGTCAGGAGACGGTCGAGCGTTCCTTCCGGGGGCGCAAGCGCCGGGCCATCGAGGCAGGCGATGGCATCGAGGAGCGAATCGGGGAGCCGCCGGTCGTGGACGGCCTCCCTCCCCAGACGTCCCCACGCCACTTCGAGCTCGACCCCCTGCCCGAACCACGACTCGACGAGGCTCGTGGCCACCGTCGAGATCGTATCGAGCTCCGCCGGGCTCGCGTCGACCGCCGAGAGGAGGATGCGGATCACGGGCAGGCCGTGCCCGGGGCGCTCACGAACCACGAGCGTGTCCCGTCGCGCGGTGTGCACCCAATGCACCGATCGCGGATCGTCGCCGCGCCGGTATTCACGGACACCGAGAATATCGCCGCTGCTCCCGCGGGCCCCCTCGGAACGGTGTCGGCCATGCCGCGACGGCGAGAGCATCGCCAACGGCAGTGGCAGACGCCACGCCACCGGCCGGACGACGAGCGGTCTGGCAACGCCGACGGCGCGCCACGCTGTCACCAGGCCGAACGGCCAGTCGCAGCAGACGCGCGGCGCGGAGCGCGGCTGCAGGCCCCTCGTCACCATCGTTACGGCGGCCTCCACTCCGGTCGGGGAGCCGTGGAGCCTTCCCCCGCCGACGCCGCTCCCCTCGGGCCAGTGCAAAAAGTAGCCCCGGTCGCCGCCGAGATTCCAGCCGGCCAGCCCCCGGAGGGCCGAGCGGACGCCAACCCGCTCTCCGACCCGACAGCGTTCCCGGTCGAACGCCACACGGCCCCGGACCGAGGCGACCAACAGCCACGGGCCCACGACCCCGACGAGGAGCGTCGTCGCGCAACCCGCCCACACCGGCCGAGCCCGGCCCGAGCAGGCGATCGATAGCACCATCGCCATGGCCGCCGCAGCCGCGACGACCACGACCGGCCGGCGCACGACCGCCTCGAGCGCGACGCTCCCCTCGCGCGCCAGACGACCGACCGTGGCCAGCCACAGCGCCCACCCCCTCCCGGAGTGGGTCTCCCGGGGGAGCGCTCCCGCCGACGTCACTGCTGTACCGGCCATCCCCATCGCCAACTCCCCGACGTCGATCCGCCACGGGCCACACAACTGTTGTTTTGCACTTGCACAGAGAGTGTAGCTCCGCATATCATACAGATGCAATACCGTTGCACGTGCATCGGCTCTTTCCTCATCCCGCCGCGACCATGACCATCTTCCCTCCCCAAGCCTCCGCTTCCGGCTGCGTTCGGTGCCCCTGCTCGCTGCCCCCCTCGCGATCTGGCTTCACGCTCGTGGAGCTGCTCGTGGTGATCGCGATCATCGGCACCCTCATCGGCCTCCTCATTCCCGCCGTCCAGTCAGCGCGGGCGGCGGCGCGACGGGTCCAGTGCGCGAGCAACATGCGACAGGTGGGAATCGGCATCCTCAACTTCGCCGATACGCACCAGGGCAAGTGGCCGGACACGACCCACACCGTCGAGCCCGACCCGGTCACCGGTGAGTTCATCCGCGCGTGGATCTACTCGGTCGCGCCGTTCATCGAGAGTGTCGACGCCATCCGGATCTGTCCCGACGACAAGCTCGCCACGCAGCGCCTCACGGCGCGGATGACGAGCTACACGCTCAACGGCTGGCTCTCCTCCGAGGCCCGTCCCTCGTTCGATCGGATGCGGACGATCACCGAGAAGACGAAATCGATCCTCGCCTTCGAGCTCTCGGAGAAGAAGGGATTCGATGATCCCTACGCAGACCATGTCCATTCCTTCGACTGGTTCACGACGACCCGCAAGAACCGTGGCCTCGTGTTCCAGGGAGTGACCAACGAGGTGGCCGTCGGACGCCACCTCCGCTCGGCTCACTACCTCTACGCCGACGGCCACATCGAGTCGATCGCCGAGGAGGAGATCGCGCGGCTCTGCGCTCCCCCCTGGCAAGACCCCGAGTTTTCCAGACCGCGCTGACACGCCGGGGCCCCCGGTGCCGCCGCCAGTCGTCCTGACGGTGCACCACCCCGTCCCCTCCACCGGAAAGGAATTGCCCCCCCGCGGCAGCTTCATCGGGCCGAAGGATGGCCCGGTCGCTGCACCGACCGAAACGTGCCTTGAAATCGTTCCTCGTGTTCGCAGTCCCCACCCTTGTTCACATTCTCACCTACATAACGGAGTCTCCCGATGAATGTCCCGACACGCACCGCACGCCCGCTCGCCACGGCCGGAGGGGGGCTGTTGATGGCTCTGGTCGCCACTTGCTCCCCCTGCCTCTTCGGATCGCAATCCGCCCAGGCCCAACATGCCGACGTCGTCCCCTATACAAACGGCAGCGTGATCCTCACCGGCGCCCATGACGATCTCGGCGGCACGACCTCTCAGAGCATGTCCGTCTTCGGCTACGACTTCGGCGAGGACCCGCTCGACCCGTGGATCATCAACGACCCCGGCTTCAACAACAGCTCCGCCTTCACCACCGGCGTCTTCCCCAACGACGGAAAGCTTCCCACCCAGTCGACCCTCGCCCTGGCGATCGCGGCCGGGGCGTACGGTCCGCTCCGCTACTGGGACGGAAGCGGCGCGCCTTCCTTCACGCCAGCCAGCGACGGCGTCGGCATCAACCTCAACAAGGGGTCCTTCAACCTCCTCATCGGTGGAAGCACGACCTCGGGCTCGCTCAACATCGGGAGCACCGGCCTCCAGGGGCGGGTTCACCAACACCTCGATTCGAGCATCGGGTCAGGGTGGAGCGGAACGGCGTTCGCGACCCCCGGCGCCGCCGATGGGCTCTATGCGTTCGGGGTCACGCTCTCGGCCGGGGGACTTACGTCCGCACCGATCTACTTCGTCTACAACGTCGGCCTGACGG
This sequence comes from Candidatus Kuenenia stuttgartensis, assembly GCA_945865325.1. Classification (GTDB taxonomy): domain Bacteria; phylum Planctomycetota; class Planctomycetia; order Pirellulales; family UBA1268; genus QWOP01. The sequence goes on along the minus strand of CAMBFA010000110.1, from coordinate 249 downwards.
AGACGGTCCACGACGAGGGCATCGCTTGGTATGAGGCCAACGTCGTCGCCGTCCCGGAGCCCTCGAGCGCGACGCTGGCGGGGATCGCCATTGCCGGTTCGATGTGGCTCGGCCGCCGACGGCTCACCGGGCGGCAAGCACCCCGATGACTGCGGCCATGAAAGCGGGCAGGTCGGATGGGCGGCGGCTGGAGACGAAGTGCCGGTCGACGACCACCTCCGCGTCCTCAAACAGCGCCCCGGCATTGAG
>CAMBFA010000109.1 GCA_945865325.1 Candidatus Kuenenia stuttgartensis | reverse complement strand
TCGAGCGACGCCGGCAGGCCGAGCTTGGCCTCAAACGTCTCACTCGGTCGCCACCCATAGGCGATCCCCGGCAGGGGATAGGGGAGCTGGCTGGTGGGCGAAAAGAAGACGCTGAAGCTCCACTCGTCGCGGTCGTTCTTGGCCGGCGTGTTCCAGAAGGCGACCGCCATGAGCGTGAGGTCGCGGCCGGCAGCGAACGGGCGGTCGCTCGCCGAGCCGAAGAGAAAGGTGCCGCCGAGCGTACCGCCGCTGTCGAGCGGCCGGATGTGGGTGAAGCCGGTCTCGACGATCCACAGTTGGTCGGGCACCGATTGGCCGGAGTCGGGAAGGATCGCGGCGCCGGAGAGCTCCAAGCGACCGAAGCGGCCGATGCCGATCCACAGCGGGCTCCCTTCCTTCGGGGGCACGATCGGAGCGGCCACGCGGGCAAACTCGGCATTCATGCCGAGCGTTGCCGGCTGCTTGACGACATCGGTGGCCGGGGCCCAGAAACCGCCGATTGACACAGGCGCCGCGGATCCGAATGGGCCGCCCCCCGACCGCCGCCGGCGTCGCAGCTCCGGTACCGGCTCGGGATCGGCGTCGGCGATCGGCTCCGCGGCAAACAGATTCTCCTCGAGGTTGAACTCAACCGGCGGCAGCAGGGCCACCCGCTGCGGCTCCCGCGACACCGACGGCTCCTCGGCCACGCTCGCTGAGGCTACCAGCCCCATCGCCAGCGCGAGGGCCGCGGTCACACGACTGGGCGCTCTCGTCGGCACGGCCGTGAACTTTCGCTGGGGAGCTCGGATTGAGGGTGGGGAGAATAGCGAGCATTCCTGGCAAAGCAAAGCCGAAATCGCCGCTGCCGAGCCGCTTGCTTTTGCGGGCGAAAAGCTTCCCGAAGACCGGGAGAGAGCCGTGGGAGGCTGGGAGCAGGCTGTGGATCAAGGGCCCGCTCGACCGCGGGGTGCCAGCACAGAAAGGCCCGCAGGCTCGTTTCGAGCACAATCCCAGGCTCGGAGCGATACGCGGAGGCGAAGCAACTCGTCGAGGATCACCTGGAGGAAACCGCCGATACCCGGCACAGGCGCTCTCCCGAATGAGCTCAGTCACGTTTTCCAGCAAACGAGTTCAGCCGGGTGGCGTCAGCTTGTTCTTCGAAGAAAAGCCCGACATCGGCGCTGCCTGGGCCGATGCTCCAGGGTCGTTCGCCGGACGGCTTTCCCTGAGGTAGGCTTCGGTCATGACCACAGCACATTGCCCCAACGGTCTCGCAGCGCCAGCCGATGGAGCCTTCGTCCCAGGACCGTCTCTGGCAAGCGCCGGAGGCGCAGCTCGGGCGCGTCGAGGTTCCGCGCTGCCAGATGAGCTCTCCCTGTCGGTCATCATGCCGACGATTTCGTGGACCGGGTGCTTTGAAGCCTGCGCCCGGCAGGTGATCCGGCTGATCGGGAAGCGTCCGTCGGGGACGGCTGAATTTCTGGTCGTTTTCGATGGCTCCGGCACCGCTCCTCCGGCATGGTTGTCGGCAGCCGGCGTCGGTGTCGTCTTCACCGGCTCAAAGCGCGGTCCCGCCACGGCCCGGAACCTGGCCGCCTCGATCGCCGTCGGACGCGTGCTGTTGTTCGTTGACGCCGATTGCGAGCTCGCCCCCGACGCGATTGGACGAGTCGAGGCCACGTTTGCCGCCGCTCCCGACCTCGTGGCAATGTTCGGCGCTTACGACGATGCGCCGGCCTGCAGCGGCATGGTCAGCCAGTTCCGAAATCTTCTCCACCACCACACCCACATCACCCACCCCGGTCGCGCAGGCACCTTCTGGGCGGGCTGCGGGGCGATTCGCCGCGGCGCGTTCGACGACATCGGCGGCTTCGATGAGGGCTTCCGCCACCCGTGCATCGAGGACATCGAACTGGGAATGCGGGTGCGCGCTAACGGCGGGCGGATTCACCTCGACCCCGACCTGCGCTGCAAGCACCACAAGTCGTGGACCCTCCTTTCAATGATCAAGACCGACGTGCTCCACCGTGCGGTCCCCTGGACGCACCTGATTCTGAAACAGGGGGAAATCCCCACGACGCTCAACTTAGACTGGGGTAACCGGATCTGCGGGGCCACGGCGGTCTTGGCTTTGGTCATCGGAGCGCTCGGCATCGCCGTCGGCGGCACCACGATGCGTGCCGCGTTCATCCTGGCACTGCTGCTGCAGGGCACGCTTGCCTGGATGCACCGCGACTTTTATCGGCTCTGCTTCCGCCGCGGGGGGGCCGTCTTCGGATTGACGGCATTCGCCCTGCACTGGCTCTTCTATGTTTACTCTTCTCTCACCTTCGGCACGGTCGTCGCCCTGTCGAAGGCGAAGACCTTCGCTCGCTGTGGAAAAAGTTATCCCTGAACCAACCGGCTGCGCGGCAGCCGGTAAAATCAGTTCACGACGGCATCCGGCGCCGGGCAACTTCATTCACAGCCTGCTGGGCAGACGCCTTCCTTGGCACCGTCAACAAAGCATTCCTTCGCTGGTGTCGTCTGGCGATCGAGTCTGAAGGCGCGGGCATCGAGGGTCGCCCTCGTGGTGGCCGCAATCCTCACCGCCTCCGCTGGAGCCGGTGTCATCAAAGGCTGCGGTCATGCCTGGCTGCATGACGGTGATACGGACATGCAGGCCCGTGTCTTCGAATACCAACTCTTCCGCGACGGCATCTATCCGAACCCACGGCTTGACGTGTCCCCGCCGACGCGGAGCCGACGGTTCACCGTCTATCCCCCGTATGCCCTGCCGCAGTTCATTCCGTTTTTTGAACCAGGCGGGAAGCTCCAGGGCAGGGTGATGATCGAGATGCTGTCGGCCCTGTCCCTCGGCGTCATGGGGGCATGGGGATGGCGGAGATTCCGCCCCTGGGGGGTTCCCGTGGCCGCCATCGCCGCGGCGTCTGGGGGGGCGATCGCGGGCAACAGCAATTGCTTCGCGCTCGGACAGTTTTCCATCATCTGCATGGGGCTTGTAGCCATGCAGTTGATCCTGCTGGAGCGGGGACGCCCCGTCGCGGCAGGCATCTGCTGGGCCCTGGCCATGATCAAACCTCAAATTGCCATCGCCTTCGCTCCCCTCTTTCTCTTCGGGGAGGGGGTGGTGGGGCTGCTGACAGGCATCGGGATCCTGCTGGCTCTGTCGCTAGGGGCATGTGCCTGGACCGAGGTCCCCCCTTTCGCGCTCGTGGATGAGTGGCTTTTCAGGTCGCGACTAAAGTTCAACGCCGACGGAGGCCTTCCGGCGCTCTACGCGCAGTGGGTGAGCCTGAACCAGCGCTTTTTGGTCGGCATCGGATTGGCGACGATCGCCGCGGGAGGACTGTGGCTGCAAAGGCACGCATCGCGGCGCGACAGCATCGACCGCCTGCTGGCGGCCGCCGTGATTCCAGTCCTCTGCATGATCACCATCTACCATCGCAACTACGACCACGTCATGCTCTGGCCGCTGCTGCTGGTGACCCTGGAGCAGGCCTTGGCACGGCGCCAGCGAATCGACGCTCTCGTCGCCATCGCCACAGCCGTGTCGCTGTTTGCCCCCGAACGGCTCTTCGGCCTTGTCCCGTTCGCCGCTGAGGCCAGGGCCTTGGTCTGGATCGGAGCAGCGATGCACCTCCTCCGCACGCGCGGGCTATTCCCGGGGGGGCCGAGTCCCCTCGAAGCGGCTGCCCCGCACAACGCCGAGCCGCTGGGCGGCGATCTGCAGGGATGCGATCGGGGCAGTCAGGCGTAGCATGAACGGGAGCGGCATTATTGTTACCGTCGTCGTCCCGACCTACCGCCGGCCGCAACAACTGCGAAGGTGTCTGGAGGCGCTCGCCACACAGACCTTTCCCGAGCCGTGGGAGGTGGTCGTGGTGGATGACGGCAGTCCCCAGCCCTTCACCGCCGCTGACCTGCCGGCCGCCGATCGACCTGCGCTGCGGGTTATCCGCCAGGAGAACGCCGGACCTGCCGCGGCCCGCAATCGGGGCGTCCGCGAGGCCCGGGGGGAGTTCGTGGCGTTTACCGATGACGACTGCCGTCCCGAGCCCGGGTGGCTCGGCACTCTTGTTGACGCGGTCCGCCAGCGCCCGGGAGCCCTCGTCGGCGGCACGACCTTCAACGGGCTCACCGACGAACTCTTCGCCTCCACGAGCCAACTGATCGTTGACCTCGTCTATGAACACTTCAACGCTCGCCCGGACGATGCCTATTTCCTGGCCAGCAACAACATCATCTGCACCCGCGTGCGGTTTCTCTCCATGGGGGGATTCGACGAAGGCTACCCGCGGGCAGGGGGCGAGGATCGTGACTTGTGCGACCGCTGGCGCAGGCTCCAGTGGCCGATCGTGTGGGAGCAAGCGGCTCATGTCGAGCATCGGCATTCGCAATCGCTGCGGACGTTTCTCGACCTCCATTTTCGCTACGGCCGTGGCGCCCATCGCTACCAATCCGTTCGCCGAAAGCGAAAGTCGGGCACGATGCGCGAGGACCTCAGCTTTCACACGACGCTGCCCCGCCGGGTCGCCCGCCGCCTGATCGGTCGGCGAAGCCTCGCTTCCGGCATCGGCACGGTAGCGGCCCTCATGGCCTGGCAGCTTGCCAACGCCGCCGGCTTCGCCGTCGAGGCGATCGCAGGGCGGGCCCGGGTGTAAACGCCGATGTGGGGATTCGTCCCCCGGCTGGCATCGCCCGGCCGCTGGCAGCAGCGAGCCGGGAGGATCGGGGAGCGGACAGATGCGCCGCTCGCCCCGGTCGTCGGGCCCGACTTTGTCCAAAGAATGGGGTCCACCTCAGTCGCCAGCGGTTTCGTCCACGGGCACGACGTTATGGGCAGACTGAACGAGCGCGACGGGGGCGGCTCACGGTGATCTCTTCGGACGCGATACGATGGACTCAAGGCACCCGCCAAAGGTCTGGTAATCCAGGGCTGCGACACGTCGTTCGCCGCCGTTCAAGAGTGATGTGGAGGCGACGTTATGCGAATCAGCCAGTGTCTGTGCTTCATCCTCGTCGGTCTGACATGGTTGCCCACTGCGGTGTGCACCGCTGCAGAACCGAAGGCAACTCCACCCGCCCGTCAGAGTGCCATCAGCACCCACATGCTCAATACGAGCACCGGAAAACCTGCCGCAGGGGTTGCCGTTTCGCTCCAGCGCCTCAACGACGAGACTTGGGAGACGTTGGGGCGGTGGCGGACGGATGAGCAGGGCCGAGTGGCAAACCTCTCCCCGCCAGACACGTCGATGACGGCAGGAATCTATCGGATGGTCTTTGGCACCAAGGAGTATTTCGACGGCCAGGGTGTCTCGACCTTCTACCCGACCATTGAAGTTGTGTTTGAAATCAAGAACACCGACGAACACTACCACGTTCCAGTGTTGGTCAACCCATTCGGATATTCCACCTACCGCGGAAGCTGAGCAGCAACCCGGTGTATGAAACCGCAGGGGGAAGAAAAAACAGCCTCGCGGGGGGCAGAAACCAGCGTTCGCGATCGGGTGAACCCTGCCTGGAGATGATCTCGTCAGCCATGGCCGCAGACCGACATGGGAGCGTCGCAGGCCTATCGCGATCGTCTTGCGGGCCCCCACTTTTCAACCGGACACCTCCAGAAAAGGGAGCGAGCGGTTTTCCAGGGGCAGGCGTCTGGACGGCGGCGAGATCCCGTGGCGGAGTGCCGTTGACAGGCCGAGCTTTACGTCTGTACGCTGCCGCGGATTCTGGTGACTCGCCTCGACAGCTGTCGACGGCGGGTAAACAGGGAACTCCGGTGTGATTCCGGGACGGCCCCGCCGCTGTATCCGGGCGTTAAGGTCGGCTGCTTCTCTGCCATTGCGATCCGCGGAATACCGCGGCCATCGCGAGAAGGCATGCAGTCGGCTGAGCCCGGGAGTCAGAAGACCTACCAGTGTTCAGGAGCATGCCAACCTGCGAGGGCGGGGCGGCCTGCACGGTCGTGAAACCGGCCGTTGAGAGATTTCTTATGAAGCGTTGGGCATGTCGCAGTGCCGCTGCGCGCGGATCTTCCGGCGATCGGGAGGAGTCCGTGCCGAGCTAAGGCGCTGCGCCCATGCATTGCCCCGTCACTGAACCGCATCGGTTTCCCATGACTTTGCACCGCGCCTCGCTCGATCGACGTGTCGGCATGACGATCGTCGAACTGCTCGTCGTCGTGACGATCGTAACGGTTCTCATCGCGCTCTTGCTGCCGGCAGTGCAGTCGGTACGCGAGCAGGCCCGCCGGCTTCAATGCGCCAACAATCTCCGCCAGGTCGGCTGTGCACTGCATGGGCATCTGCTCGCCAAGGGAAGGTTTCCGATCGGCTGCGTTGAATGGAAGGCCAGCACTGGCGGCACCAAGCGCTGCCTTGCCTGGAGCGCGTTCATCCTGCCCTGGTTGGAGGAACAGATTGTTGGCGACCGAGTGAACTTCAAGATTCCCTACGACCACCCTGCCAACGCGGCGGCAGCCGCCGCGGTCATTTCGACGTACCTCTGCCCGTCTGCGGGCCGCACGAGCACGCTCGTGTTCGGAATGGGTGGCTGCGACTATGGGGGTGTCGCTGGCGAGCGGATCATCAGCCCGAATAGTCCGGAGAAGGGCGTGATCTGCACCGACACCAGCTATGCGATCAAGGATATCCAGGACGGGCTTTCGAAAACCATCCTGATCGCAGAATGCGCGCGGGAGCCATGGGCAGACGGTCAGTGGATCAATGGCCGCAATCTGTTCGACCAGGCCTACGCGCTGAACGTCAAAATGCCGTTCTGGGAAGACGAGATGCGGAGCAGGCATCCGGCAGGAGCCCAAGCGCTGGCCGGTGACGGCTCGGTGCAATTCGTCGCCGAGAGTATCGACAAGCGCATCTTGGCCGCGGCGATGACTAGAGCCAAGGGGGAATCACCGGCGGCGCCGTGGTCCGCGGAATAACCACCATCCATCGCAGCAAAGGAAAAGGACGAGCGTCGACACTGGTTTTTCAAACGAAAGGGAAGAGATGAAAACAGGTGAACAGATGGCCGCGGTTTGCAGTCCGGTCAACGTCTGCCGGCGGAGGCTTGGCAGCGGGGGCGGCGGCCGCTCCTTGCGCATCTGCGGCTCCCTGCTGCTGCTTGTCGTCGCAGGGGGTGTTGCCAGAGGTGACACCGTGACCTTCGAGGATCTTAGCCTCGCTCCGAATTCTTATTTCAATGGCGATCCTGGAAACCTGCCGAACGGGCAGTCGGTATCGAATCCGATCGTCTCGGGAGGCGTCGCCTTCTCGAACACCTTCAGCGTGGCCCCTGACGGCTCGTACACGTATTGGACGGGGTTCGCCGCCTCAAACGTCATCGATACCACCGATCCGGATTTCACGAATCAGTACGCCAGCTATCCGGGAGGCGGCTATCAGTCGTCGACCTATGCCATCGCCTACGCCGACGGAGCGAGTTTCACGTTGCCGGCCGCCGGAATGGTGTCGGGATTTGAGATCGCGAATTCGACCTACGCCTATCTGGCGATGGCCAATGGTGATCCGTATGGCTTCACGGCCCCCCTCGCCAACGCCCAGGGCTATCTAATTGTCACCGCGACCGGGTTTCTGCAGGGCAATTCCACAGGTTCGGCCGATTTCTATCTCGCCGATTTTAGGACTCTCTCCTCGGCGGGGATCCTGGCGGGGTGGGCCTGGTTTGACCTTACCGGGCTTGGAACCGTCGATAGGGTGTCCTTCGCCTTCACGGGCTCGGATACGGGGCTCTACGGACTGAACACGCCCGCCTACTTTGCCATCGATGATCTGACCTACGGTTCGGTCCCCGAGATCGACCCAAAGAGCCTGGGGAGCGTTCTGGCCCTCGTGCTGGGGTCGCTGGGGCTGCTTGAGCGTCGTCGCCTGAAAGCGGCCTGATAGCCAACGCTTCCCGCGGGTAGAGCGCGGGTAGAGATTCGCCCTCACGTTCACAACCGGGCTGGGCATCGCAAGGTGCTCAGACCCGGTGGGTTTTGGTGCCTGCGAAACACGCGATCAACTCCCCCCCGGCTCCCGCACGACGCTCCGCGCGGGGGTAGGCGCACCCCCAGCCTCGTCGTGGCTGCAGGAGCCGACCGATCCATCTCTTGCCCATGAACGTATTCGGCGGTAGGTTACTGTTATGAGCTCCATGAACGTCTTCTCCATCACCGCCGGAATCACGCTGCCCGCGGACATTTTCGTCCAGCGTAGGCGACGTCATCTCTTGTCCGGCCGGGCCTTCGCGGGCATCTCTCGGGAATAGGATTCCCGCAGCCACCGCTCAACGAGGCCCCGTCGGACCTGTTCCGGCGGGGCCTTTCGCGTTTCCGGGGCTCCGTGCGGTATTCCGCGGAAGCGCACGGCTCCAGAGGGCTTTCCCCCGGCGTTCACTGGGGAGTGGTGCAACCGGCAGCACGCTCGATTCTGAATCACGGTGCTCCAGGTTCGACTCCTCGGCTCCCCAGCCTGATCGCTGCATGCGCCCGCCAGATCGGCGGGCGATCACGGGCATTCGTAGCTCAGCGGATAGAGCACCGGCATTCCTAGCCGGAGGGCGCAGGTTCGATCCCTGCCGGATGCACTGCGCAGAAGACTGGTCCGCGTAGCTCAATTGGACAGAGCGGCTCCCTCCTAAGGAGCAGGTTGCAGGTTCGAATCCTGCCGCGGACACTGGCCGGCCGTTGGAACACTCCGCACCCGTGGCCGAGCGGAAAAAGCACCGGCATTCGAAGCCGGGGGCAGAGGTTTCGAATCCCTCCGGGTGCGCCTTGGATCGTGTCGGCGGCCGCTCGGTGCCGGAGCCGCACGGTCCGACGGGAGACGTCATGTTGGCTGGTGCATCAGTCTCGCCTCAGCCGGAGCGACGCTCCCCATCTCGCACAGTCGATTCCGACCGCTCTCATCACCGATATCGATGGCTCCGGCACGACCGCTGGCGACGTTTTTCCGGGGCCAAGGACGGGCGATTGGCCGCCGGGGAGGCGTAGCCGATGACTGCGGCCTGGCCACGGCACGATGAGCCTGAGGCTGTCGTCACGGGCCACCCGGGCACCAAACAGGGAGCCACTTCCATGCCTATCCGCATGATCGCCGCGGCCCTGCTGGTGATGGCTTGCGCTGCGGCCGCCGAGCCAGGCCGCGCGCTTCGCGTCGTCGTCCTCGACCCCGACGGCCAGCCGTTACCCGGCGCGAACGTCACATCCGGCCTCTGGACCGACGACAAGGACTTCGCGGGATCCCGGGACCGGCTCACCGAGGCCGACGGCGCTGCCCGCGTCGAGTTGCCGAAGACATTCACCATTCTCCGGCTGTGGGCGGGTAAAGACCCATTTGTGACCATGTTCGTCCACTGGGAGCAGTCCGAGCTGTCGACGCTGCAGGAGTTCCCGGCGGAGTACACGGTCAAGCTCGAACGCCCGACCCGGGCCGGTGGCCGGGTGGTGGACGTGGAGGGCCGGCCGATCGCCGGGGCGAAGGTCGAAGTCCGCCTCGCCAACGACCCGCGGCCCGCCAGCGGCGACGGGCGGGTGCGGTACAACACCTGACTGGCCCTCGAGGACACCGCCGCCGTCACCGACGCGGCGGGCCGGTGGGAAGTCAACAACGTGCCCGACCACCCCGACGTCGAGCTGTCGGTCCTGCTGTCGCACCCGGACTACGTCGGCGACACGGCCTGGCGCGACGCGTCGCAGGGCGGCCCGCTCATGAGCCAGTACCGCGACGGCTCGGCGACGCTGACACTCAAGTCGGGCGTTATCGTCACCGGCCGAGTTACCGATCCCGACGGCAAGCCGGTCAAGGATGCGGTCGTCATCCACGGCGAAGACCCCTACGCGGTGGACGCGCGGATGGACTTCCTGACCGACGCCGACGGCCTCTTCCGCCTGCCGGCCCTGGCACCACGAAGCACGACGCTCACGGTGATCGCCGCCGGCTGGGCGCCGCAGGAGCGGTCGCTCGACGTCCGGCCCGGAATGGCTCCGGAGGACATCCGGCTCGCCCCCGGCAAGCCGATCCGGCTCCGCGTCGTGGACGACGCCGGCAAACCAGTGCCGAAGGCGTACGTCGGCGTCGCCCAGTGGCAGGAGAAGAAGGCCCTCCACAATAAAAAGCATCCGAGCGTCCACGACACCCGAGTACCCAACCGGGCCGACGACAACGGCGTTTACGAATGGGGCTGGGCACCCCAGTCGCCCGTGAAGTTCTCGGTGCAGGGGGGCGGGTCGTCCGTGGCGGTCGTGGCCGCCGGCGGCGAACTGGAACAGACGGTCGTGCTCAAGGGACCGCACGTTGTCACCGGCCGCGTCACCGACGCCCGGACGGGCCAGCCGATTCCCGCGTTCACGGTTGTCCCGGTCAACGTCTTCCGCAGGGACTTTCTCAGCGGCGAGCGGGCCAATGCCGAGACCGGGCGCGACGGGGCCCTGAATTTCGTCGTCAGGCGCGACGACTCCCCCCAACGGCTCCGCGTCGAGGCGATGGGGTACCGCACCGTGACCGGCCGCGAGTTCAAGCGGGGCGACGACGACGCCCGAGTGCAGGACTTCGTCCTTGAGCCGGCCGCGCCAGTCGCCGGCCGGGTGGTCGACGCCAACGGGCAGCCAGTGCCGAACGCCGAGGTGCTGATGGCGACTCCAACGGAGCAGGCCAGCCTCGAGAGCGACTGGCAAAATCTCAAGACGACGACCGACGCGAACGGCCGTTTCCGGTTCGCCGACCCGGGTGAGCCGTTCACGCTGATCGCCCGCGGTGACGTCGGCTTCGCCCGCGGTGACGGCCAGGCGCCCGAGCTCACGTTACGACCCTGGGCCGGCGTGACCGGCCGGTTCAGCGACGGGGGCAATCCGGTCGCCGGGGCGCGGATCCTCCTCTTCCCGATCCGAGTCGAGGACCGTGTCGGGCCGACCGTGGACGAGGCGATGAAGACGCAGACGGACGCCGAGGGTCGGTTTTCGTTTGCCCGTGTCCCGTCCGTGAGGGCGAGCCTCGGCCCGTGGGAGGACCCCGGCTACCGCTCCGGCCCGGCGGTCCCGCTCGATCTGACGCCGGGCCAGCGGGCCGAGCTCGATCTCGGCCACGCCGGGGCGACGGTCACCGGGCGGGTCGAGCTGACCGGGCAGAGGCCGGCGGAGCTCGACTGTGCCTATTCGCTGAACAATCTGTACCGCCGCGAGTCGGCCGTGCCCGCGCCTCAGGGGACCGAAGGGTTCGACATCCGGCACGGCTACCGCGCGTCCTGGATCGCGACCCCGGAGGGGCAGGGCTACCTGATGACGGTGCCGCAGTGGTTCGTGAAGCTCGCCCCCGACGGTTCGTTTCGCGTCAGCGGCGTCCCGGCCGGCGAGTACGACCTGGCGGTGAGCGTGTACGCCAAGCCGACCGGCTGCCTGACCGACCCGCTGGCTCAGGCGGTCGTCCGCGTGAGCGTCTCCGAGGCCGACGTGGAGCGCGGCGAGGTCTCGCTGCCCGACGTGACGGCGGACGTGCGGCCGGTCCCAGAGGTGGGCACGACCCCGACGCTGGCGTTCCTCAAGGCCGACGGCTCGGCGGCCACGCTGGCGGACATCCGCGGCAAGCCGTCGCTGGTTCACTTCTGGGCGAGCTGGTGCGCCCCGTGCAAGCGGCAGCTGCCGGCCGTGGCGCGGCTCCGCGAGACGACCGCCGGGATGGATGTCGTCGGGCTGTCGCTCGATGAGGATGCGGTCGCGTGGCAAGAGGCCCTCGGCACGCTCACGCTGCCGTGGCCGCAGGGGCGGGTGGAGAATCCGGCGGACGCCGGGCTTTCGTCGGTGCCGGCGTATTGGCTGCTCGACGCCTCCGGCAAGATCGTCGCCAAGGTGTATGACGCGGACGAGCTGCCGTCGCTGATCGAAAAGCACTTCAAGTGACGCTCGTCCTTTTCGCCCCCTCACTCGCCGCGCCGTCGCGCTTGCGAACCCCTGCATTTCAAGACTACCGGAGGTGGGACTTGAACCCACACGCCATTGCTGGCAACGGATTTTGAGTGCGAAAAACAAGGGGTTTCGTGCTGCGGTCGCCTCACGGTCATGCAATTTCCTCGGGGACGGCGCGTGTCGACCGGCGCAGGATTTTGGCGCCGGAAGGCGTTTTGCTAACAGTTTGGCTAACAGATTCGGAGCCGTCGCACCGCCCTCTCACTCCGCCTCCCGCAAGGCCTCCAGGTGGGCTCTCCAGACGCGGGCGTAGGCACATCCCCAAGCCTCGTCGTGGCTCGCCTGCTCGAACTCCGCCGGGTCGATGCCGGGGGTCCGCGAGAGCCGGTCGAGGGAGTAGTTCCAGGCCAGCGCGTGCCCCCATTCGTGGAGCAGCACATCGATGGCCTGGTTCTCCCCCATGTTGCTGTTGAGTCGGACGACGAAGCGCTTCCGCCGGCGGACGCACTCTCCGAGGATCGTGTCCGCCAGCCCGGCCATCCGGACGACGACGGGCAGCGCGGCGGGACATCGGCGGCGGAGGTCGGCCAGCGTGGCCTTGAAGTCGACCCAGCCGGCGCGGGCTTGGGGCGTCGTGGGCCCGATGGCTGGAGAGCTTCCCATGGGGGCGGCCGCGAGGGCCCGGGCATGGGTTCGAAGCGAGCACGAGATCGGCTGCCTCGATTCCGTCAGCCTGAAACCCCCGCGGCCGGCACCCCGACCGCCTCGCCTGACGTCGCCCCGTGGAAGGTGGTTGTTGCTCATCCTCCAAGCGTAGCGCGAGCATGGCCGCGCGCAAGTCGATGATCGGGTGGTCCGTTCGGTCGCGCCGCATAACCGCCTTTGAAGGCCGTGGCGACGAGCGGGGTGGTGTGTGGGGTCGCGGTGATCGGACGAGTTAAACGGCGCAAAACCGGGTTTTCGCCCGCGCTAGGGTTAGTCCCAATCCAGATCTCACCAGCTGAGTCACTTCTCCCAGTCGATAACCTCTCGCGGCGCCGGTCTCCGTGGATTCCCGGCCTCGGTTCGCGGATGGAATGCTCGGCCCCTTGGCGGTCAGGGCGTTGAGACCTTCACGCTTGGGAATACCGCCACGGCCGAACCTCGCCCTGGGAGCCCGGCAGGGGGCCTTCGGCGGCGTCGCGGAAACGACTTCCGCCATATTGGCGCTTTTGACCAAAGGGCTGCGGGCCACACCGATCGAGACATCCGCATTTTTGCTGAGGTAGTTCGGCAAAGATGCTGACGTGCCTCCGCGGAATTGCCGAACCGGTTCCATTTCTTCTTTTATTCCTTCCTTCTCTTCTATTCTTAGAGATAGGGGGGTAGGTGAGATGCCTTGGCCTGTCGTCCACCTCCCGACCGCTGATAGCAAAAAAAAAGAGCGGCACAGGTTCTCACCCGTGCCGCTCTTCTTCAGCCCCTCCACCCCTCGCATGCCTTTCGGTAACCGCACGAAGCACAGCCGACCACAGACGGCGCGGGATAGAAGTTCCCCGCCTCCACAGCCTTCCACACCCGCTCGACGCTGGTCACGGTGCGGGCCACTCGATCGGTCCGGACTTCACCCAGGTGCTCCTCGATGACCGGCTCCTTGGTCTTCGTTAGCACCAGGAACCGCGTGACGAGCTTCTTCCCCGGCGCCAGCTCACCGGCCAGCTTCGAGTAGAGGACGAGTTGCTCGCTGGCATCCTCGGCCTGCTCGGTGCTCCACTTTCCTCGCGACGTCTTGAAGTCGGTGAGCACGAGCGAATCCGAGTCCTCCGTGACCAGATCGATCCGGCCGTAGAGGTCCGGCACACCCTCGACCAGCGTGCCCCGAATCTCTTCCTCGACGCCCAGCACCCGCCCCTGGACGCTCGCCGCGGGGCTCTTTATGAACGCCGTGAGCATCTTGGTTGCCAGCACATCCAGCGAAGCCCGTGTGTCTGTGCTCGCGAACTGGATCGCCTCGGGGTCATGCGGCAGCCAGGCACTCCGGTAGGCGAACAAGAGCTGCTCGACGTCGGGCTTCGCCTCGCCAGCCAGCTCCGCCCGGTAGAAGTCCTCGATCGCCGCGTGAATGCCGGTGCCGAAGACCAGAGCCGCCGACACGCTCTCCTCGGGCAGACCGGCGACATACCTGAACCAGTATTTCAGCGGGCACGACCGGAACGTGCTGATGGCCGACCACGAGATGTAGTCCCGGCCGGTGAGGGCTCGGGCGACTTCGTTGGTGGGGTTGGTGCTGGCGGGGGTGCTGACGGGCAAGAGTTCGGCCCCGGCGATCATCGAGCACCCCCGTTGGTTGCGTAGGTGCCGTTCGTGTGGCCGCTCGCGCTGGCGTCGTCCTGATCGTCGCTCTTCAGCTCATCGATGAGGTCGCTCGCCTGACGGATGCCCAGCTCGTCGGCCGTCTGGAGCCCGAAGCGTTCCCGGAGCAGGGCCACGAGATCGATCCGCCGCCGGGAAGCGATCGCCCGGATGGCCTTCACCTGGGAAGCCGTGGCGGGACGAGGACTGGGCTGGCTCTGGATGCGCTGGACGGGGGCGCGCTGGGTGGCCGTGACCGTGGCGCCCTGGATGGCAGGAGCCGTGCGGACCTCGATGACGGAGACGGGCTCCTGGGCGACCATCGGCTGGGATGCGCGAGAAGGGCCCTGGCTGCGCGTGTGTGACCCGTTCGTGGTGTGGGGCAGTGCGGAGTAGGCCCGGGCGCTGTCGGGGCTGGGAGAGGGCGCGAAATCCTGGATGCGGTTCTGGCTGGAGGTGGCGTGGTCGGTGCCGTCGTTGTTCGCGCTGTGCTGGCTCGCGCCGTCGTGGCCTTGGAGCCTGGCGATCTCATCCTGGACGGCCTGCTCGCACGACTGGTACGCGCGCCTGACGACCATCTGGAAGCCCTGGGTGTCGTTCAAGAGCGTGCTGTCGAGTTCGGCTTCGATGGTGCAGCTGGCCGAGGCGCTGGAGAAGCCGGGCAAGCCGACCTTCTTCGAGACGCCCGCATGAAGCTTGAGCATGGGGTGGTGGTCCTTCGTGGGGTTGATGGGAATGAAAAAGCGACGGGCGTGGGTGCAGGGAGGCTTGGGCACCTCCACCACACCGCACGCCCGTCGCTTCATGGGATCGTTGGGGAACTTCGAGCCGCTCAGCAGCAGGTCACGCCGCCCGGGCCGCCTGCTTCATCGAGCTGGCCTTCTTCTTCCGGCGGCGGGCCTTCAGCTCGCTCGTGAAGAACGGCTCCCGGCAGCC